>DATJTD010000080.1:0-7294 GCA_035503775.1 Candidatus Acidiferrales bacterium | reverse complement strand
TTCGCCGCCCACGTTGAACAACGCGATTTGCTTACCGTCCAGGCTGACGGTCGTCGAGGTTCCCGGTGTCACATCGGCAAGGGCGCTCGCCTCGATAAACTCGGCGCGCTTCTCTGCCGGTTGAAAGAACTGCGCCGCTTCTTCGGCGACGATCGGAACGGCGGCATCGAGCGCGTTCGCGCCTTGCGAGACGCAGATCTTCAAGACCGTCATGATCTCGCCCACACCGGCACCCAGGGCCAGCGCGGCCTTGATGTGACGGCGCGTACCGGGGGCGTACATGTGCGTGATGGAAGCGTCGAACGCGATGCTGATGAGTTCGACGAACTTCGGCGTCAAGACGCCGTTGGTGTAGAACCCCGTTCCTGCGGCGATGAACTGTTCGGTCCGCAGCGGGTCGAGTTCGAAGAACGGGTCCCACGCCGCATTCCATTGGCCGATGGCTTTCATCTGGTCGCACGACGGCGCGCACGTTACGGCGCAACGCCGAGGCATCGAGGTTGGTTATCGAGGCGCTCAATCCGAGCGCGATGAGGGCGACCTCTTTCGGAGCCAGCTCTCCGCCGGTCCACGGATTGGTCGCCATTTTCGCGTAGGCCTCGGTCCATTGCGGATCGAGTTCTTGCAGAAGGTCGAGCGTGCGCGACCACCGGCCGGCGGCGCGCACGCTCTCGATTGCCGAACCCCGTTCGGTCACAGGATGCTGACGGGAGAGGGACCTTCGAACACCGCTTTGGGCGCATGTCCGTTGGTCTCGTACGTTAGAAAGCCCTTGTAGCCCTCGGGACGATTCGGCGGCAGTCCGGCATTGAAGAGCGTTTCTTCCACCGTATCGTAGAACACGCCGACCTGCATGATCGAGCGCGCTTCGTCTGCGGTGGCAACTTTGCGGCCGAATTGCTCTGCCTGCTTCACCGCCCACTCGACTTGCTTCACCGAAGGCCAGCGCTTGCGATACGGGTCCCAGATGTTGTCTTCGTTACCGACGCGCACGTGTTGGCCGAGCACGACCGCCATCGTTTGGATGGCGATGTTCCCGCGCATGCTGCTCCAGAACGTCACGCTCCGCGCACCGTGCGGCGCCTGGCGCAGGTTGTCCATCCAGTGGTACGGGTTGCGCCCGAGCGTGCCGCCGCCGTAGCCGCAGATGGCCAGATTCAGGGGTCCCATGTAGATGCCCTGACGAAGCAGCCGTTCGATAATCTCCAACTGGTGCACCGTGCCCGGCACGAAGTATGGCTGAATGCCGTGCGCGCGCAGGCGTTTGAGATGCTCGACGTAAAATGCCGGCGTCGAGTCGACGACCATGTTCGCCCAAGCGGCGGCGACTTTGGGATCGGCGAGATGCGTTCCGTCGGCGTCGCCCGGAATGAACGCCTGCGTGATGTCCCACAGCGTCGTGCCGGTCGTCACCGTCACGCAGTCCGGCTTCGGATCCAACTCGGTCAGCATGTGGCGCGTATCGTAGTCCAGCCACTTCGCCTTCGCCTCGGCCGTATGCGGTGCAAACGAAATCGAGCCGCCGACTTGGAGAATCATCTTCGGCACCGCTTCGCGCAGCCGGCCGATGAAATAGTTGTAGTGGTCGAAATTCGAAGAACCCTGACCGGTTTGTGGGTCGCGCACGTGCACGTGCAGCATCGTGGCGCCGGCATTGTAGCAGTCGACGGCGCGTTGCACTTGCTCGTCCCACGAGAGCGGGACGTCGCAGTCTCCGGGCAGCCATTCGGGTCCGAACGGCGCAGCCGTGATAATCAGCGGCGGCATATTCTCCGGAAAGAGCGAGTCGTCGGTATAAAACATTTAATTCTCCCTTAAGAAGGAAAGCCACCGAAGGCAACGGCGTCAAAGCGGCACGGATTTGCGGATAAGGCATGCTAGCACGGGGCGGTATCGCCACATATCCGGAAATTGCAAACCGCGCGCCGCGAGGTGGATCCTGCGGTGCCGCCGGCCTCGTTCTAGGGGTGAAGCGATTCGTTGACGCGCTTGGTGATGTCGTCGGATGTCGTTCGCGACGATCGACCCTTGCGATCGGCGCCCTCCAACGCGACGTCGAAACGAAGCCTGGCGTACGGCCGTTTGAAGAGGAATCGGAATTTCGGCGAAGGCGGCCCTTCGTAACGAGCGGTGACCAGCGGCGCTCCGCTCGCAATTGCCAAGCGCGCGACGCCCTGTTTTGCCTGCTGGCCGCCGCGCATGCCCGAGGCGAAGACGCACACCGTGTTTCCCTCGCGCAGCAGACGGATTGCCGTCTTCCATTCGGAGGGAGCGGGGCGATCGCGGTTGATCGGAAACGCTCCAAGCCCGCGCAGCGCCCACGCGGCTGCGGGATGCGCGAACAACTCGCGCTTGGCCATGAAACGAACCTTTCGCGGCCACAGCTCCGCAGAGATGAGCAGAATTTCCATCCACCCGATGTGGTTACTCGCGATAACGAGCGGTCCGGGCCGCTCGACGATCTCGCGGCCGCTTATCTCGTCGCGCAGCATCAAGGGCCGCGAAACCCGCAGGATCAGCAGCGTCAGATCGTAGAGGTACACGGCCCGAGAGTTCTGAGCGGCGAGGTGGTATACTTGCCCGCGGGGCCGCGGCTGCGACGGCTGCGGGCATAGGGACGGCGTTTCAGGCGGTGTGCGCGGTCACCAGAAGGCGCCGCCGCCGGCGACCGCCATTGCGATTTCCACACGGCTTCGCACGCCAAGCTTATTGCGGATTTGATCGACGTGATGCTCTGCCGTTCGTTTGGAGATCGATAAAGCCGCCGCAATTTCGGCATTGGTTTTCCCCTCGGAGATCATGAGCGCGATGGCACGCTGACGATCGGTGAACGCCGGCTTGGCTTTGCGGGCTGCCGAGTGCCGCCCTGCAAGACTTACGTGCATTTGCCTCGCCGCCGCAACCGCGCGCCGTGCCATGTAATCGGCGCCGATTGCCCTGAAGCCATCGATCGCTTCGATGAAATCTTCAGGTTGGCCGGTAATGCGGGCGATTTCATAGTGTATTCGCAAACGCCCGATGGCAGCCAAAGGCGCCTCCTTCGCCTGCCGGAACAGCGCAAGAGCCTCCTGACCCCTACCGTACAGGAGCGAACCATAGCCGTCACCCCATTTCACCCACGCATCTTGGACGATTCCCTTCCCGGCAAATCGCCCGAGCCGACGCAAGGTCCGTTCCATCAGAGGTCGGTCGTTCGTCCGCAACGCGATTCTGGCCAACGCCAGACAGGCGGCCGCGACGTTAAAAGGAAGGGCACGAAGCGGACTTTCGAAATCGGCATCCAACGCGGCTCGGGCCTTCTCTTGGTCGCCATGCTGCTCGTGGAAGTAACCGATTATGAGTTCGGCCATCCCGCCATTGGCGCCCATTGCTTCGCACTCGCTTATCAATGCTCGGGCGCGCTCGATCAAGCCCAGCTCGGTCGCCAGGAGAATGTGCTGCGCGAAGGTTGCCTCATGCTGGCTTTTCGATGGAAGCGAAAGCAGCGTTTTAGAAGCCTCCGCGATAATCGAGATGGCCTCTTGGTATCGGCCCGCCACGCTCAGCAACATGCAGTACGACCGATCCAGGAGCGCTCTTCTCAATGGGCTCACTCCTCGGAGTTCCCGCGCGAACGTCCCCCAGTGCAGCCCCTCGTCGGGCCTGCGGATTTGACTAAACACGCTTAGGGAATCCTGGACCACGCGCAAGACTACGTCGTGAGCCTTCAGCATGACCAATTGCTGCAGGGATTCCCCGTAGGCGCGGATGCCGGCTTCCCATTCGCCGTAGACGGCGGTATAGAGGGCGATGCGCGCCTCCGTTTTACGGCGGTCGACCGTTGACGTGAGTGCCGGAGCGAGCGACCGTAACCGTCGAAGCGCATCCTTCGCCCCGTCATGATCTAATTGGCGGTGCGACGCGAGGATTACTTCGTAGAGCAATTCCGCCGCTATGCAGGGCTCGACGTCCGCGTCCGCGAGCGAACTCAATCGCGCTCGGTGGTCCGAATCTATGTTGTTTGACGAAAGCAGGAAGCCGCGTATGCGCGCGAGTTCGAGGCGAGCCCGAACCTCGTCGCCAAGCATCGCCCAGTCGTCGATTTCGTCGTGCGGTGCCGACTTATCCGTGATGAGGCGCCTCAGCAAGCGCAGCGCCGCCAGAAGGCTGTGCGGTTGCAGCAATACAGGCTGGGCCTCGCGAACCTCAATTGCCATTGCACTCGCGAAGCAGCGCGCGGCGCTGCTCCACTCTTCATTGTCGAGATTACGCCAGCCGAGTTCTGCGAGCGATTGGCGGGCATCGTCATATCGCTTCGCTGCCAAGAGATGTTGAGCGCGCCCTTCGCCTTCTTCGACGACGGCGGCAGCACCGGCGTGGATTCGTTCGAGGTCGACGCCGGCACACTCGCGCACGATCGCCTCCGCAAGCACGTGGTGCCGGATCATCATTCCGGTATCCTGCGATTGGGCAAGTCCTCGCGCCGATAGGAGGCCGCAGGCCTCTCGTACCACGGCAGGTGAGAGGTGCGTTATTTCGCAGATCGCGTAGAAATCGAGCGGCTTATCGATTACCGCCAGAGCTGCCGCTACCGTCAGGGCGTCCGGCGGCAGATCGCTCACGTGGTCTCGAGCTAGCGACGCAATGTCGAACGCGCCGGCCGCCGAGGAACGCGTCAGCAGCTGAGCGTAGAGCGGATTTCCGGCGGCGCGAGCAACAACGGTATTGCGCGCGTGGTGGTCTAGCGAGGGTTCCCATTCGTCAACGAGTTTTCGAATGTCCGAGTCGGGAAGCGGTTGAAGAATGACGCGTTCGGCCAATCCGTTGACGTCGAGCCGGTGAGCCACGCTGTTGACCGACTCGTATCCGGTCCGAGCGGCGACGTGCCAACAGACCGGATAGTCGGCCAAGCGCTCGATGAGATAGGGTACCGCGTCTCGGGTGGACTCGTCGGCCCACTGAAAATCGTCGATTTGTACTAACGGCTGCGCGTTTTGCGTCAAGATCTCAAGGGCCAGCCTCAGCTCCAATATTCGCTCGCGCTCGGCAGCGTTATTGTGCAGGCGGCCGTCCCCGCCGGCTCGCCTGGCGAACCGCAACAGTGCGAGGATCGGTTCGAGCTGCGTCTGTTGTGCGATGCGCTGGCATGCGACGCGAAGCACCGGTCCATCGTATAATTTCGCGGCGGCCAGAAGGACGCTCGTCTTGCCCATCCCGGGGTCGCCCAGAACGAACAGCGCACGAGCGCCTAACGCCTTGCGCAGGACATCGTCTCGCACAAAGCTTTTTTACTTTTGGGTCCGCTCCAAGCCTCCAGGACCGGCATTGAGAGAGCGCCGCGAGCGCGGCCTGGCAGCCGCGCGCGGAGCGGTCCGGCGCGGCGACGGTATCTGCGAGCGTTGGTTACTCGACGAGCGTCTCGCCTCCAGCTTCCCTCGGGCCGCCGATATGGCCTATCGGATTGCGGCCGCGGGGGAAGTCCCAGACGTTGAAGCGGATGTCGCAATCGATGTTGCTGCCCGCAACTTTGGTGACATTGCCCTGGCTTTGGAGATTCGGCTCGTTCGAGTACTCGGCCCATTGCGTGGTGTCGTCGTAGTGCTCGTTCGTGCACGTGTCGGTAAGGTTGGTCGTGGCGGTGACGGTACACGTCGATCCCGAGCAGCTTGCCGAGTAGATGGCGGTCGTGTGTTTGCCCTTGTAGTTTTGATCGCCAAACTCGAGCTTGCCCTGATTGAGCTCGACCGACCCCGGAAACTCGATCGTCGCGCCTCTGAGTCTGACCGTCGCGAACGCCGTACCGCCGGCGGGAAGTTCCGAAACGCAGATGCCCTTGCCGCACGAACCTCTCTCACCCTCGACGAACAGATCGCCTTTCGTATCGAATGATGGAGGCCAGGTGAGATACGGGCCGTTATAGGCCGTGCCAGTCTTGGAACCGGCTTTATAGATCACGACGGATCCTTCGCCGTGGCGACCGGCTCCGTACTGCGAGACGGCGAGATCACCCCTCTCATCGACGCTGCACCCAATTGGATCTTTTAAGCCGCTCGCCACGATCGTGCCCTTCGTGCTGCCGTATTTGAACGACGTAACGGTGCCCGCGCCGAAGTCGGCGACGTAGGCGTCACCCGCTTTATCGCTGCATTCGCCGTACGGGTTGTTGAAGCCGGTGGCCGATCCCACTTCTATCCCGGTCAGGAAATCGTAGACCTCGACCGTACCGTTTAGGATGTCGGAGACGTAAAGAAGCGGGATCTTTTTCTTTTTGGGGTGGAAGACGTTGAACGCGTGGGTTCCAGGCCGGCCGATCACAACGTGGTCGCTTGCCATCGTGCTGCGCAACGCCGCCAAATTCGTGCCGCTTTGCGTTGCGTTCAAATCCGGTGCGCCGCCCAAGCCAGCCCCCCGTAAGCCGCCGATACTGCAGGCGCTCAGGATCGCCGAAGCCGCGACTACGGCCAAACCGTTGCCTGCCATGCCTAGGAATCTCATTCTTCGGATTCTCCATTTCTTCGTGACGACGTTTTCGAGGCCGGCTGGAACGCTGCACGGGCCGCAGCGTTGGCGGGCGAGCAGCGGGCGGACGCGCAGCCGTCGGAGTACCGGCATAGGAGCGAGCCCGAGCGACTTCGGAAGCCCCGTTCTGCCCGGTTGGATTCTACAGAACCGGCGCCGATTTGGCACCCGTATAACTACCTATGCCCCCCGTTGGAGGACCCGCCGGCGGACGCCGGGGCGCGCCGGACCGGCCGGTCGAGTGCTCGTCTTGCTCGAGGATCTCGTGCGCCGGCGATCACGCGTCGTGCCGCCGCGTCACATGCAGGTCCGGTGGACGAAGACATGCGGACCCATCGCGCCGACGATCTATGCTTGCCACCGAGGGAGCAGTCTATCGCGGAAATCTCTGAGCGCCGTGGACCGAGGCGCGCGGAATGACCGATCGGGAAGCCGAGATCCTGCGTACCGCGAGCGCGATTGTCGAGTTAGCCGCGGCCGCTCATCCGACGGCGTAGTACGCCGGCCGGCCGCGTGGCGCGGAATGCGGTCGAGAACTGAAGGTGGTTACTGCCGGAAGGTAGACGCCGCGCGCATCGCCAGGAGTGGCCGAGATTCTTGCTAGCAGCGCCGGGTTGCCGCTTACTCTCAAGATATGTCTCCCATAGGTAATCGATCTTCTTGAGGCTAACTCGGGAATCGACTGCGATGCGTGAAGTCGAGCTTTATGCGCTTTCGAAGGCGAACCCGGCCGCGGTCGTACTGGGCGAGCCCGGCATCGGGAAAACAACGCTGCTGCGAACGGCGGCGAAACAGC
>DATJTD010000079.1:0-29426 GCA_035503775.1 Candidatus Acidiferrales bacterium | reverse complement strand
GCATGACCGGGATGTCGAGGCGTTCGACGAGCTTGCGCTCGACTTCGAAACAGCGCGGCGCCGAGATGTCTTCGAGATTGATTCCGCCGAAGATCGGGGAGATGCGCACCACGGTCTCGACGATCTCATCGACGTCCTTGGTGGCCAGACAAATCGGAAAGGCGTCGATCCCGGCAAACTGCTTGAAGAGCGCGGCTTTGCCTTCCATGACCGGCGCGGCACCGAGCGGGCCGATGTCGCCCAACCCGAGCACCGCCGTTCCGTCGCTCACGACGGCGACCGTGTTGCGCTTGATCGTGAGCTGAAAGGCCTTCGCCGGGTCGACGGCAATCGCCATGGAGACGCGCGCGACCCCCGGCGTATAGACCGTCGAAAGATCTTGGCGTGTCTTGATCGGCATCTTCGGATCGATTTTGATCTTGCCGCCGAGGTGGGCCAGGAAGGTCGAATCGGAGACGCTGAGGACGCGGACGCCGTCCAAACGCTCCACCGCGGCGCGCACCATGACGGCGACGGCGTCGGACGGCACGGTCACCGTGACGTCGCGCGTGATGACGTGCTTGCCGACCGAATGCATGTCGACGGCACCGATGCTGCCCCCCGCGTCGCCGATGGCCGAGGCGAGGGTACCGAAGGCGCCCGGGCTACTGGACATCTCCAGGCGCATGATGAGAGAGAACCCGATCGACGATGTAACCATGCAACCGACTTTTGGGCATGAGGGGAAAAATCCCCACGTTTCTTCGGGGCGCAAAGGCAACCGAGCCGGAAAACCAAGCGGCGACCCGTTCGCCCGTTTTTGGCGACGAATCTCACCCCCTGCGGCCTTTTATCAGAGGACAGTAGGCGGGCGAGGGTCTATCGGGAAGATAGGGAAAAAACTTGCAGGTCCCTGGACTGGCGCTGCACGGAACTGGCCTCAAGACCCGTATTCAAGCTGTCGATGAGGTTTAGGAGCAGCCGCTCGCCGTTTTTTCGTTTGACTGTGAGGAGATTCGCCACGATGCGCCTTTCACGACTCGGGTTCTTGAGCGTGTGCACCGCCGCACTGATCCTCTCTGCGTGCGGCCAAAACGGGCTCCTCGGCACGGCCCCCGCACCCAGCGGCGACATCGTGATCGCCCCGGCGGCGGGTGGGACGCCAATCGTCACCAGCGCACAAAACCCGTACCCGGTCACGCTCTCGCAGTTCTCGCTGAAAGTGACCGAGACGCACTTTAACGGCACCTTCTCGACGCAGTATACCAGCCTCGTGGCGTCACCGCCGTGTTACAGCATCACCCTCTCGCCCAGCGTCCCG
Source organism: Candidatus Acidiferrales bacterium (assembly GCA_035503775.1). GTDB lineage: Bacteria > Vulcanimicrobiota > Vulcanimicrobiia > Vulcanimicrobiales > Vulcanimicrobiaceae > DATJTD01. The sequence goes on along the minus strand of DATJTD010000079.1, from coordinate 28,126 downwards.
AACGTCTACGTCTTCCAAGCGAACCCGGGCGTTGCGGCCCCCGCATCCACGCCGTTCCCGGTCATCGAGCCCTGCACGACAGGTGACGGCGGCACACTCGATTTCAGTGATGGACACGGTCACGCCGCCGCGTTTTACTATTACCAAGCCGTTCCGATCTACCTGAACTAGAGATCGAGAGCCATCGTCGCCGTCTTTTTGCCACTCGTGAGGAGCCTCGCCACCATGCGCCTTTCACAATTCGGGTTTTTGAGCGCCTGCATCGCCGCTACCATCCTCACCGCTTGCGGCCAGAACGGCTTCCTCGGCACCTCTCCGGCGCCGACTGGTGACATCGTGATCACGCCGGTGAACGGCGGGACGCCGATCGTCACGAGCGCGCAGAGTCCGTACCCGATCACCTTGCCGCTCTTCTCGCTCAAGGTGACCGAAGACCACTTCAACGGAGTCTTCTCGACGCAGTTCGTCGATTTGGTCTCCTCGCCGGCGTGCTATAGCGTCACCGCGTCGTCCTCGCTACCGAATGTCTACGTCTTCCAGGCGAACCCGGGGGCGGCGCCGCCGGTCTCGACGCCCTTCCCCGTCATCGAGCCGTGCACGACCGGTGACGGCGGGACCCTCGACTTCAACGACGGCCACGGGCATACGGCGCAATTTTTCTACTATCAGGCCGTCCCGGTCTACGTTACGGTCGGCGGCGCGCCGCCGACGACCGCCCCGACGCCGACGCCGGTTCCGACGCTCGTACCGACCGCCTCGCCCTCGCCGACGCCGACGGTCTCGTACAACCCGCTGCTCTAAATCCCGGCCGCTACTCGCAATCCGGCCTCGGGCCTACAAACGGGCGAGCGCGTCGAGTGCCTGGTCTTGCGCGATCGTAACGGCGTCAGCGTCGCACTCGGGGTCGTTCACGATGAAGGCGAAGGCGACTCGTCCGTGGTGCAAGGTCTGCACCGTCCCCGCCAGGGCGTTTACATTTTCGATGTGACCGCTCTTGGCACGTGCTTTCCCCAAGGCGTCGTGGAGCTGGTGATACCAAACCGTCCCCTCCATGCCGACGCGCGGCAAGCCGCGTAAGAACGCGTCGGCGACCGGCGTCTGCAGCTCCGCTGCAATGAGGCGCGCGAGCGTGAGGGCGGCGACCCGATCCCCCGGCGAGAGCCCGCTGCCGTCGAGAATACGCAGGTTTGGCGCAGGAACGCCGAGGCGCTCGAGCTCGGCACGTTCGGCGGCGGCGCCCGTGGCGACGGTGCCGACGTGCGAGGTCTGCGCGCCGACGATGCGCAGGAGTTGCTCGGCCGTGTGGTTGTTCGAGTTCACCAGCATGTCGTGCACGATATCGCCGAGCGGCTGCGAATAGTGCGCCCAGAGCGTCTGCGAGGTCAGCGGTGCGGTGTCGACGCGCACGCTTCCGTCGACGGCGATGCCGCGCGCGATCAGCGACGAGAGCAACGCAAAGCCGGCGTAGCGCACGAGGTGCGCGACGGGCTGCCAATACTTCTGCGTCGCTCCGTACTCGACGTAGCCGTCGACGTCGAAGGAGTTGTCGGGCTTGAGGTGGCCGGGTTCGTCAGGCTCACGATAGATGTGCAGCAGCGTCCCGGCTCCCGACGAGGCGGTCGTGATCGTGCCGCTGATGCGCACGTCGCGATTGGTGGGGAAGATCTGCACCTGCGCCGGCGATCCGGGCGTCGTCGGCGTCACGTCGAATTCAATTGTGCCCTGATCGAGCGAGACGGCGCTGCTTCCGGCGGCGTAGCCGTACTGCAGATCGTCCGGGTCCCAGTTCGGATTGAGTTCGGGGCCGCGGAAGTCGCTGCCGTCGACGACGACGTCGCCGGCGATATGGCGAATCCCCCGATGGTAGAGCGCGCCGACGCCCTCGCTCAAGTCGTCGCGCGAGAAGAGCGGATCGCCGCTTCCAACTAGCCAGATCGGACCGTCGACGGTATCGCCCTGCGGTTTGGACTCCGCCACGATCTCCGTCTCGAAGCGGTGCTGTGGCCCCAACAGGTTGAGCGAGGTCGAAGCGACGATCAGCTTGAGGGTCGAGGCCGGTGCCAGCCCCGTCGAGGCATTGCGCGCGAAGAGCGTCGTCCCGTCTTCGGCGACGACGACGAGCCCCGCTTCTGCCAGGATCGGGTCGGAAAAGATCGGCTCCAAAAGCGAGGTCACCAGCGCCGGATCCGGATGGGGCGGCAGCGGCGCCGCGCGCCGTACGAGCAGCGGGCGAGATACCCGGATCGTCGCCGCCCGCACCAGCTGGCTGCCTTGCGCCCCGTGCGCCGCGAAGAGCAGACGCACGACGGTCACGCACAACATCACCAGGCACGCGAAGACGCCGACGGCAGCCCAACGCCGCACGAAACGGCGCAGACGCCGGCGCCGGCCGGTCAATTTCCCGAGACGGTCATCTCCGCCACGCGAAACGACGGGGAAGCGACCGTGGAGTCGAAGTGCAAATCGTCGGCGACGGCGTCGACGGCAGCCAGCATGGTAGCCAAGTTTCCTGCGATCGTGAACTCCTCGATAGGATATGCGCGCTCGCCATTTTCAATCATGATACCACGTGCGCCCCGGCTGTACGTCCCGGTGACCGATTCGGTTGAAAAGCCAATCGTGTCGAGCACGAGCACGCCGCGCGGCGTCGCGGCGATGAGTTCTTCGAGCGTGAGATCTCCGGGCGCCAGAAAGAAGTTGTTCGGCCCGATGCCGCCGCCGGCGGCATTGGCCGTTGTCCGTGCGCCGAGCTTGCGTGCGTAGTACGTGTCGTAGAGGTACGTCTTGAGCACGCCTTCTTCGAAGACCACCGTGCGCCGCGTCGGTGTCCCCTCGGCATCGAACGGTGAGGTTCCCAAGCCTTGCGGAAGGCGTCCGTCGTCGACGATCGTCACCAGGTCGCTGCCGATCTTGGCACCGATCTTGTCGATGAGAAAAGAGTTTCCCACCGCGACGTTGCCGGCGTTGAGCGAGGCGAAGATATCCGAGAGCACCATCGCCGCCACGTCACGCTCGAAGATGACCGGGACGCGCATCGTGGCCGGCTTGCGCGCGCCGCACATCTCGATGGCACGGCGCGCCGCCGCGCGCGCGACCTGCGCTGCCGGCTCGAGCGCGGCGTAGCTGCGCGAGGCCGAACCGTAGGAACCGACGCGCTTGCTTACGCCGTCTTGGGCAACAGGGCTGCTCGAACGAGCCACCGTCGAGGAGCGGAAGGCGCCGCGAAAGCCGCGGCTGTTCGCTAAGGCGAGGGTGGCGAGGGTATCGCTGACCCGCGATCCGCTGGAGTTGGTGATGCGCGCATCGTAGGCGCGGATGTCGGCTTCCATCAAGCGGGCGTCGTCGATCTTGGCTTGCGCATCGCGCTCGCGGACGTCGCCGAAATAGATCTCCAAGCGATCGGCGCGCGCGGCATCCGGCGGTGCGGCCTCATCCGGCAGACCGGCGAGCGGATCGGGGGTGACGTAGCGCGCTGCATCGACGACCTCGCCGACGAACGCGCGCAGGCCCTCGGGGCTGAAATCGCTCGTCGTGAGCGTCGATTTGGCATGATCGACGAAGACGCGCAAGGTCAGCGTGCGGGCCGTCGACTGTTCGAGTTTGGCGATCTCGCGGTCGCGTGCTTCGGTCGCAAAGCGCTCGGCGACGACGTAGGTGGCTTCGGCCTCGTGTGCGCCCGCCTCGACGGCGAGTTGCACGGCCGAGGCGGCCAGCGCGATATCTTCGGCTTCACCCAACCGCGGAGCCTCCAACGGTAACACCCGCGATCTTGACCGTCGGCATACCGACGCCGACCGGGACGTACTGACCGCCTTTGCCACAGGTGTAGTGACGGTTCGCCAAGTGCGGGTCGTTGCCGACCGCGACGACGCGGGTCATGATATCGGGGCCGTTCCCCACGAGGGTCGCGCCGCGAATCGGCGCCGTCACCTTGCCCTCCTCGATGAGGTAGCCTTCGGCGACCATAAAAACGAAGTCGCCCTTGGTAATGTCTACCTGCCCCCCGGCGAACGACTTCGCATAGATACCGCGCTGCACCGAACCGATGATCTCCTCGACGGTCGATTCGCCGGCAGGCATGTAGGTATTGCACATCCGGGGTTGCGGCGCAACGCGGAAGGATTGGCGCCGCCCGCTCCCGGTGGAGGCCATTCCCATGAGGGACGCGTTGAGATGGTCCTGCATGTACCCTTGCAAGACGCCGTGCTCGACGAGCACCTTGTGCTGCCCCGGCGTCCCTTCGTCATCGATGGCGACGCTGCCGCGTTCGCCGACGAGATCGCCGTCGTCGTAGATGGTAACCAGCTCGCTTGCGACGCGTTCGCCGATGCGGCCGCTGTAGAGCGAGGTGCCTTGGCGGTTGAAGTCGCCTTCGAGGCCGTGACCCACCGCCTCATGCAGCAGCACGCCGCCGCCACCGGAGCCGACGACGACCGCCATCTCGCCGGCGGGCGCTTCGACGGCCTCCGCGTTGATGCAGGCGATGCGCGCCGCCTCTTGCGCCAAATCTTCCGGTGTGCGTTTCAGATAATAGTCCAAGCTCGTACGGCCGCCGTCACCGACGTAGCCGTTGCCGCGCACGAGGCCACGCGCGACACACTGCACGCCAAGGGTCACCAGCGGACGGCAATCGGTCACGTACCGCCCCTCGCTCGTCGCGACCGCAACTTCCTGGAGTTCGTCGGAGATGAACGCGTTGACCGAAGCGATCCGCGGATCGAAGGCGCGCGCGGCAGCGTCGGCACGAGAGAGCAAATCGACGTAGGTCCCGGAGCCTGGCCGCAGCTCAGCCGAATCGCTCGTATAGACGCTGGCAGCCGCAAGCGGTTGGCGTGGCAAGGCAACCGCGTGTGCTCCGCCTCCGCCGTTTCTGGCGATCAGCGACGCAATGCGGGCGGTCTTGCGTAAGGCCTCAGGCGAGAGGTCGTCGGAGTAGGCGTATCCCGCTTGCTCGCCACGCAGGACGCGGATGCCGATGCCGAGCGTCACGCTCACCCCGGCCTCGTGGATGCGTCCCTCCTGGAAGCGAAACGAACGGGTCACCTTGCGCTCGAAAAAGGCGTCGGCATAATCGCCGGCGCCGATCGCTTCCGTGAGCAGCGTTTGGAGCAGGTCCGCGTCTAAAGACATCTGGCCGCGTGGTTCGCGCGCACGCGGAAAAGTCCGCCACCGCGTCGCCCCGCCCGCCGAAGGCGACCGATCAGCCGGGAGTCTCCCAGCGAAGGATCGCAATTCCGTCCGGCACGATATCGTCACACCACGTGAAGTAAAAGTTGCGCGGCGGCGTCCCGCGGTACCCGTACGCGTGAATGCCGCCGTCCACGACGTGCGCGCACGCGAGATGCAGCCGGCGCTGGAAATCGGGACGCGTCTGCAGCGGAACTTTGTCGACGAAGAGGGCGCGGCGCGGTTGCGTCGACGACGGATACCACGAACGCGCCTCGCGCCCTTGCCAGTCGTACCCGATGACGACGGGCGTCACACCGGCGTTGAAATCGAGCACCGACGAAAGTCCGTACCCGTCGGTCATCACAATCGCACCGTCATCGGCGGTGAGGCGCCGCAGGTCTTGCGCGAGCGGACGAAAAGCGAATATCTCGAAGGGGCCCGCGTCGTGCAGTTGCACGCCGGTCGCGCGGTGGACGATCTCGTAGCTGCGCGCGGGCCAGAGCGTCACCGCAAAGAGCAGCGGCAAGAGCGTGAGTGCCGGGACGACGGCGATCGTCGCCCAGATCGAACGGGCACGCGGTTCGAGCTTCACATAGATCACGCCGAGCATCGCGCACAGCGATGCAAAGGCGCCTAATATCCAATAGATCTCGACGTCACGAAAGAAGGCCAGCACGGTCAGCAGGCTCAAGAGCGGGAGCGCCGTCCAGCCTAAGAGCGCGTTGCGCGGACGCACCGCGGCGACGAGGACGGCCACGAAGATCCCTGGGGAATACGCGGCCATCTGCGTGAGATACAACGTGGCGACGTTGCGCACGCCACCGCCTCTGAGCACCTCGCCTTGATGACGGTGCAGCAGTGCAAAGGTGAACGTCACCCACTGATGCGCTGCGTTCCAGAGCAAAAACGGCGTGTACGCGATCAGCGCAATGAGCAGTGAGAGCACCAAGCCCCCGCGCCGGAGGCGCCGCTCTCCGGGCGTGAGCGCATAGGCAATCAAGCCGAAGAGGAGGGCAAAGCCGAAGATGCGCGAGAGGAGGACGCCGCCGAGGGCAACGCCGAGCAAGAGATAGTCGAACAGCCGCCCTGCGGTGAAGGCGCGTGCGGCGAAATAAAGGGCAAGACACCAAAACATGAGATAGGGCCCGTCGGGCGAGGCCGTTCCAAAGGCAACCGACGCCATCGGTGTCACCGTGAGCGCGAGCGCGGCGATCGCACCCGCGCGCGAATCCCCGGTGAGCGTCGTTGCGCACCCCGCGAGCGCGAGCGCGGCGACGATTCCACAGAGAACGAATCCCAGCCGCACGAGGCCGGGCTCATTTCCGAATTGAGCAAACGCGGCGATCGTCCAGGCAACTGCGGGAGGATGGTCGACGTATCCGAACGCCGGATGCTTACTCCACTCCCAGTAGTACGCTTCGTCCCCGGTGAGCGGTAAGGTGAACGCGACCTCGGCGCGCGCCGCGAAGATCAGCGCGCACAGCGCCCAGATCAGCGGAATCACTCGTGCGGCTCGGCGAGGCCGCCGTTTACACCAACACAAACGCCGTTGATGAAGCTCGCCTCGTCAGCGACCAGGAAGCGCACCGCATACGCGATGTCTTCCCATGAGCCGGCATGGCCCGTTGGATTCTTCGCCGGGACGGTGCGCGCGTCCGCACGGCTCAATTCCTTTTCGCGAATATCGCCGGGCTCGATCACGTTGACCGTGATCCCCGCTTTGGCTTCTTCCAAGGCGAGGCTTCGCGCGAAGCTCACCACGGCAGCTTTGGCAGCACCGTACAGGGTCATGCCGCGAGCGGGAATCGTCGTCTGGGAACCGTTCATTCCGAAATAGACCAGCCGCCCGAAGCCGCGTTCGCGCATGCCGGGGAGGACGGCAAACGCCGCCTCCACGGCGCTCGAGAAATTTGCATCGATCATCTCACGCGTGTCGTCCATCGTCAGGCGCGCGAAGCGTTTGACGACGATCGGTCCCACCGCGTGGACGAGCACGTCGATCCGGCCGAAGTGGTGCTCAACTTCGCGGACCGCACGCAGTGTCTCGCCCGCGATCCGGGCATCGGCGGCGACCGAGAAGACGGCGCCGCCCATCGCGCGCACGGCCTGCTCGGTCTGCGCCGGCGGCGTCCCCCCGGGCCGATACGTGAACGCGACACGATAGCCGCCCTGCGCCAAGTTCGTCGCGATCCCTCGCGCAAGCCCACGCGCGGCGCCCGAAATGAGAGCGACGCGGCCGTTGTCTGCCACGTCGCTACGGTTTTCAAAGAGCGCCGCGCGCCCCTCTTAGCGTTCTTCGAGCACTATCCCACCTGCAGGCGCAGATGCTGTGCCGCGGTGGCATCCGAGGACGGATCGGTTGAGATCACGGTGAGACCGATGGTACCGCCCGAGACCCCGTTCAGGTTGATCATATCCGAGAAATGGCCCGAGCTATCCGCCCGCACGTCCGTCTGGTAACTCCCCGTTCGAACCGAGAAGGAGCCGGCGTTGATCGTGCTGCCCGCGATGATGTGCACTTGAGCGCCCGGCAGCGTCTTGCCGCGCACCGTAAAGGTCGTTCCGACGACGGTCCCTTGGCCGGGAGCGCGCAAATCCAAGAAGTTCGCGCTCGTCTGCGTTCCGGTCGTGAAGCTCCACGAGCGGCTGAAGGGTGCGCCTTGCCGATCGGTGCCGGTAATCCGGATGCGATGCTCGGTCGATTGCAACGGCGATTCGGGTGCATAGACGATGCCGGTCGGAGAGAGCGTGGTTTCATCCGTTACGTCGCGATCGTCGAGCGTCACGCGCAAACTATTGGGATCGACGGGCTGGGAGAACTCGGCACGAATCGTCGGGCGCTCCGCAGTGACGGTCGCATCGCGTCCGGGGCGTACGTCTTGAAGTTGAACCGATGATTGCGTCTGGGCCGCCGGTTGCGGCGCGTAAGCCTCACCGCCGCCGTGCCGCGTGATCGCCACGATTTGGTTGGAAGCATCGTAGTTGACGCTCGCACCCAGCGCCTGGGAAACGAAGCGGAGCGGCACGTACGTGGACGCCCCCACGATGAACGGCGCGACGTCCATGGTTTGTGTCTGTCCGTTGACCACGGCTTGGTTCGAGCCAATCTGCAACGAGACGGCATGACCGTTTCTCGCGGTGGCGTCGATCGTGCCGTTTTGGTAAACGACGCTCGCGCCGAGTTGCTCAAAGACGCCGCGCAGCGGGACGAACACCCGTCCGTCACGTTCGATCGGCCCCGGCGAAAGGTTCACGGGATTTCCGTCGACTTGAATTGAGACATCGGCGAGCGCGGGGAGCGCAAGCCCCAAGAGAAAGGCCGCAACGCAGGCCCCGCCGGTCGCGCGCCGCATAACGTGAATATCCATGTAGAAGCTCTCCTGGTAGACGGTAATATAGAGACCGTCACAGCCCTTACCCGGAAATGCGTCCGCCGCCCCGGACGTTCGAGCCCTCAGTTGCTCAGCGTGCTTACCGGTGGGCGCTCATATTCGGAGAGCCCCGTTCCGTCAGGCGCCGCGCGCCGCGCACGACGCCGCGTTCGGCCGTGCTCCACCCGGCCCATGATCCACGTGTAGATGATCGGCACCAGCACCAGGGTGAGCAGCAGCGAGCTGAGCAGACCACCAATGAGCACCGTCCCCATCGAAGCGCGCTCTTCGGCTCCCTCGGTGAGCCCTAGTGAGAGCGGCAGCATGCCGAAGATCATGGCAAACGTCGTCATCACGATCGGCCGGAAACGAATGGCCGCCGCGGCTTTCATCGCCTCCATGACGTTCATGCCGCGGCGCAGCTGCTGATTGGCGTAATCCACGAGCAGAATACCGTTCTTGGCCACTAACCCGAAGAGCATGACGATCGCGATGAGCGAGAACAAATTGAGCGACTGATGCCGGAGTGCCAAGCCGTAGAGGGCGCCGATGAGTGCAACCGGTACCGAGAACATCACGACGAACGGTTCGACGAACGAGCCGTACAGCACGACCATCAACATGTAGACCAGCGAGAACGACGTCAGCAGCGCAAAGCCCATATCCTTGACGGTCTGATTATAGTAGTCGGTGTCGCCTTCTGCGCTCTCGTGCACGCCGGGCGGCAAGAATCCGGGGACGTTCAACTCCTTGTTGACGCCGTCGAGGATCTTGCCGAGTGAGGCCGATTTGTCGGTGAGATCGAGATCGGCGGTGACGCGAATCACGCGCTCGCGATCTTGGCGTTCGATCTGACTCGGCGCCGTGCCGTAGGTGAAGTCCGCGACCGACGAAAGCGGGACGAGCGTCCCCGAGGCCGTGCGCACGAGCACTTGGCGCACGAGCGCCACGTCGTTGCGCTGCGACTCCGGCAGCTGCACGCGCACGTCGGTGAGTCCACTCGCCAACCGCACCTTGGTCGGGACGTCGCCTCCAATGGCCATGCGCGCAGCCAACGCCGCCACGCCGGGAGCGACGCCCAAGACTGCGGCACGGTGCGGGTCGACGGTAATCGTCAGGCGCGGCGAGCCGTATTCCGCGGTCGTCTCTACATTGACCGTCCCCGGTTGTCGCCGAATGAGCACCGCTAGCTTCTCCGCGGCAGCGGCGATCTTGTTCTCGTCGCCGGAGATCGTGAACGAAATCGGGTCGGCCGAGCCTTCTTTGGAGACGTCCAACGTCGCCCCGGGGACGACCCAGCCCAGCGTACGCAGTTGTGTCGTGACGCGGTCGGTTTCACGCCGCCGGTGCTTGTCGAGGGTCACGGTGAGATTGCCGAGGTAGCCGCCGACGATGTCCGAGAAACCTTCGGGTTTGCTGCCGGCGCTCGACATGACGCTGTCGACGGCGTCGACTTTCATGATCTGGCGCGTCAGCCGCTCCAAACCCGCCTCGGTAACGGCAAGCGGGGTACCGACGGGATAGGTGAGGCTCCCCGAGACGACACCGGAATCGCTCGACGGAATGAATTCGGAACCGATGAAGCCGAGCGGTACGAGCGCGATCGCCGAAGCGACGAGCAGCGCACAGGCCCCGACGACGACGATGCGATGCGCCAGCGCCCATGGCAAGATGCGTGACATGTACGCGTAGCGAGCGCGATCGAAAAGCTGCGTAAACCAGTGCGCCCACGGGGGCACTCCCGGGCTACGCGCTTTCACCGACCAGCGGCCGGCAAGCAGCGGGGTCACCGTGAACGAGACGAGCAGCGAGAAGAGCGTCGCCACCACGATGACGACGCCGAACTCGTGCATGTACTTACCGATGATCCCCGAGAGAAATGCAATTGGCAGAAAGACGACGACGTCGACCATGGTGATGGTCACCGCCGCGCTGCCGATCTCGGTGCGCCCGTTGTAGGCCGCCTCGATCGGTTCCTCACCGAGATCGCGGTGGCGCGTGATGTTTTCGAGCACCACGATCGAGTCGTCGACGAGGATACCGATCGTGAGGCCCAATCCCATCATCGAGATGAGATCGATGGTAAAGCCGAACAGCCGCATCGCCACGAAGGTGCCCAGCAGCGAGATCGGGATCGCGATCATGACGACCAGCGCGTTGCGCCAGGCATGCAAGAAGAGCAGCATCACGATCGCCGTGAGAACGATGCCTTCGAGGAGGCTCTGCAACACCCCGTCGATCGAGGCACGCGTGTAATCGGCAGACGCGTCGATCTCCGAGAAGTGGATGTCGGGGTATTGCGCCACGAGCTCGTGGAACTTCGCGCGCGTCGCCTGCGTCGTCGTGAGTTCGTCGGCATCGATCTGGCGCTCGACGTTGAGCAGGATCGCGGTTGCTCCGTTGTAGCGGGTCGGCGCCCGCTGCTCCACGTGGCTGTCGCTCACCGTCGCGACGTCGCCCAGACGCAGCGTCTGCTGCGCGCCGCCCGGAATCACCAGCGGCAAGCCCAGCAAGTCGGAGGGCTGCTCGATATCCGCGTGGATCGAGACGCTGGTCTCGCGCTGATCGGCGTCGACCCGGCCGCCCGGCAGGTTTACATTGTTTTGCGCGATCGCACTGTCGATATCGGGGAGGGTCGCGTTCACGCCGAAGAGACGAGCGAGATCGGGATTGACGTGAATCTCGCGAGCGGTATCGCCGCTGGTGCTCACGTCTTGCACACCGGGGACGGTCTTGAGGGCGGGCACGAGTTCGTTGGTCACGAGATCGCTCAGCTGCGCGGCGGAGAGCTTGTTCGAACTCAGCGCCTCGGTGAGAATCGGATCCGACGACGTCGAGAACTTCGAGACGACCGGCGGATCGAGATCGCTGGGCATGTAGATGCGCGCCGTGTCGACCCGGTTCTGCACGTCGATTGCGGCGTAGTTGAGGTCGGTATCGAGCTTGAAGCGAACGATGACGATGGCCGTGCCGTCTTGCGCGGTGGCGACGATGCGATCGAGATTTTCGATGCCGACGAGTTGATCTTCGATCGGCTTGACGACGAGCTTCTCCATCTCCGAAGGTGAGGCACCTGGATAGTCGGCCTCGATGGCGACGATCGGAAACGTCACGTTGGGAAAGAGGTTGACGCCCAGAGAGAAGTAGGACATCAGGCCGTAGACGGAGAGACCGATGAAGGCCATCGCCACGATAACGGGGCGCCGCAGCGCAAACTGGGTCAACCACATAGCCTACGAGTTCTCCGGCTGGGTGCGTGCTGCCCGGTACTACGGTTGCGGCTGCCGCGAGTTTCGCCCGTACTTAATGATCGTGCGTTAGTGACACTGCGGGCATCGATCGGTGCGCAGATCGACCACGGTCAGCGTGGCGCGCTCGACACGGCCGAAGAAGCCGGTCGTCCCCAGGGAGCGATAGTGCAGCGCCAGCCTCCGGCCGAGCTCGATCTCCTTTTCGAAGGGAACGGTTCCGCTTCCGTAGGCCAAGCCGAGCGGCCGCACTAACACCAAGCGTTTATACCCCTGGCGTCGCATCAGGGCGAGCCGACGCATCGTGCGATCGATGACCCCGGGGTCAGACCAGACCGCCGTGTAGTCGGGGACGCGGAAATCCTCGGGATGCTCCCAGCGCGCGAAGCCGTAGACCGGAACGGATGTTCCACGTAGGTAATAGGCCAACGTCGGCGCACCGAAGTCCGGCGATGCCAAAATGATGGAGCGTTCGGTGAAGAGCGCCGCGTTACGGTGCACGAGTTCGCGAATACCAGACTTCGCCTCTGCGTTCGCCTGCGCCTCTGCAGCGATATTGCCCACCGCGAGGGTGACCGCGACGATCCCGGTCGCCCAACGGAGCGCCGAGGTGGAGCTTCTCCAGCGATGCGTCATGGCGACGTACGCGCGTTGGAGAAGGGCAGCGTAGATCACGCAGCCGATCGGCGCAAACGGCGCAAAGTACCGGCCGCCGGGATAGCCGATGGCGGCGACGGCACATAGCGAGAAGACGAAGACGAGCGAAAGAAAGGTGAGCGGAAGGTCATGCGGATCCGGCGTGCGCCGCACTCGTAGAAACAAGATGATCGCCGCGCTTAGGATCACGGCGCTGCAGAGCGCCGAGAATATCTCGGTGTGCATCAACGCAGGCCACCCGGCGAACGGTGCCGTCTCGCCCAGCGTATCGAAGATGGTGCGCACGCGATCGAACCAGATCATCGGCGTGTACCATGGTTCACCGGTGCGCGCGTGCAAGGCGAAGACCCCAAACCAAGGAACGAACGACAACACCACCGCTCCAAGGGCAGCCAGCGCATCGGACGCCGCGAAGCGAAAGCGATCTCGCATCAGCAGCGTCGCCAAGGCGAGCGCGGCCAGGAACAAGAGCAGCGTATATTGTGTCCAGATGCCCAGTGCGGCGCAGAGCGCCGCCGCGCACAAACATCGGCGGCCACCGGTCGTCAACCAGCGCAAGAACGAGCCCAGCGACAGCAACAAAAACAACGACGCCATGGCATACGGCCGCACTTCACCGGCGTAGAAGGCGACGCCGGGCGAGAGCGCAAGCAGGGCCGCTGCTCCGAGCGCACCGCCGCGCGAGAGTGCGCCGCGGGCCACAAAGTAGAGAGCCGGGATTGCGGCGACGCTGCAGAGGAACGACGGCATCTTCAGCGCGATCTCACCGTATCCGAAACGTGCGGCCCAGAGGTGCTCGACGAGAAAGAAGAGTGGCGGGTTCAGTTCGCTGTATGCCACACGCGCGAGCACCTCGCGCACGCTGTGCGGCAGAATATCGAAGTAGCTGACGGCATCGTCGCGCCACAGGCCATTACGGAGCGGCGCGAGGCGCAGCACGGTACCAAGCAAGGTGATCGCTGCGAGCGCAATGACCGAGCGCCGCCGTGGAGCGAACGAAAGCGACGCCGGCGGTTCGGAGTACCGCCCACGAAGGACATTCGTCGGCGTAAGGGCCCGATCGATCGCCATGGCGGCAAACGTTGCGGAGAGCAGGCCGAGCGCCTCCCGCTCGACCCAAAGGGCCTACGCGCCGGTTAGGACGGAGGGACTATCAGGTGTTGCTCGGTTTGACGGTCTCCCAGAGTTCGTTGAAAGCGATGCTGTCGTAAAACGCGGTACCTTGTACCACGCTCCCGTTCGCGAGCTTCATGATCCACGCATACGTGTTCTCGTAGGCCGTTCCAGCCGTCGTCAAACCCCGGCCGTCCCACACCACGACGACGGTCGCGCTGCTTTCGTCATCGTAGATTCCACGAATCACGGTGGGGCGAAACGGCGACTCATGGCCGAAGCGCTCGCCGAACGGATGGAGCACTTGCGCAACAAACGCTTGTTTATCGGGATATCTTCCTGATGCCGCAGAACGGCCGACGATCTCCCACGTCATGTCGTCGGCGAAGATCGCAGTTATATAGCCGGTTCCATTCATCCACGCGGTAAACGCTTCCGAAACGATCTCCCGGTTCGACGGCATGAGCCTTCGCATGCGTTCCTATTGCACTCTCGATAATGCGCTTGCCTAGGCGCGATCGGTCCACCTTTGTCAAGAACGAGCACACATGCAAAGTAAACCGCGAACGTCTGCACCGCTTTGCCGCGGGCAACCACGACGCCGTGGAAACCGGCGCTGTGCACGGGGGCGTCGAGGTGCGGTACTTCATGCGCGAGACTGGACTCGAACCAGCACGCCCTTGCGGGCGCTAGCCCCTCAAGCTAGTGCGTCTACCAATTCCGCCACTCGCGCACGTCGGGGCCCCGAGAGTTCTCCCGGGCAGCCGACGTATCGTAGCGCACGCGGCCGCCAAGTGCAACTGGCAGGGTCGAGAGCTACCGCATATTCGGGTCGAGGGCGTCGCGCAGGCCGTCGCCGAGGTAGTTGATGGCAAGCACCGTCACCAGGATACAGAGGCCCGGGAAAATGGCCACCCAGGGGGCGTCAGCCATGTTGGCCTGGGCGTTGGCCAGCATGTTGCCCCACGACGCCGTGGGAGGCTGGATGCCGAACCCCAGGTAGGAGAGGGTCGATTCCAGGATGATGACCCCCGCGACATCGAGGGTTGCCGAGACGATGATCGGGGCGACGGCATTGGGCAAGAGGTGCCGGAAGATGATGCGCAGGTCGCTGTTGCCCAGCGCACGGGCCGCCTCGGAGAACTCCTTCTCGCGCAACGAGAGGAACGATGCCCGCACCAGACGCGCCGGCTGCATCCACGAGAGGGCGCCGATGATGACGACGATCACGCCGAAGCCCAGCGCCGCCTTCGAGGACGTGTCCGAGACGATCGCGGTGAGCACGAGCAGCAGCGGCAGGAGTGGGATCGACAAGAAGACGTCGGTGATGCGCATGATCACGTAGTCGACGACACCGCCATAATAACCGGCCAGAGCACCCAAGACCGTGCCGATGAAAACCTCCATGAGGACCGCGAAAAACGCAACCGTCAGCGATATCTGCGCCCCATAGATCAGCCGGGAAAGCAGATCGCGGCCCAGTTCATCGGTGCCCAAGAGATGACCGCCGAGACCAGGCGGCGTCGGATACCCTTTCCAGACGGTGTAGTCGATGGCGTTGGGATCCTGCAGGTGTAGGAACGGTGCAAGTGCGGCGGTCGCCGCGATGAGCACGAGCACGATCCCTCCGGCCAACGCAAGGCGATGGCGGCGGAAACGCTTCCACACGCCATGGCGCTCGAGCGCGTACTCGTCGTCGGCCGGAACGCTCGGGGAGGGGACGGGGATCAGCGCTGTCGCCATCAGTTAGTCGTACGAGACACGCGGATCGAGCCACGCATACGCCACGTCGGCGAGCAAGTTGAAAAGTACGACCAACACGGAGATCACCATCAAGTATCCCATGAGCAGCGGGAAGTCGAAGACGCCGAGGGCATTCCAGAAGAGCCGTCCCATCCCCGGCCACGCGAAGATCGTCTCGGTGACGACCGCCCCCGCGACTAGGCTCGGCATGTTGAGGGCGATGATCGTGACGACCGGTATCAGGGCGTTCCGGAATCCGTGGCGGAAGACGATGCGCGGCCGCGCAAGCCCCTTCGCCGCGGCGGTGCGCATGTAGTCGGTCTTGAGCACTTCGAGCATCGAGCTGCGCATGAAGCGGCTCCAGGTCGCGACGTACAGAAGGCTGAGCACGATCGTCGGCAAGATGAGATGTTCGAGGCGTTCCGAGAACGGGCACTCGTCGGTGGAACAGATCCCCGCAGACGGAAGCGCGATGTGATATCCGAATGCCGTGATTCCGGTGACGGCGAACGCCAATTGCAACATCAAGGCAAACCAGAAGACGGGCATCGACTGGCCGAAGAAAGCGAACGTGGTGATCGCGTAGTCGATGAACGAGTAGGGACGCAGTGAGGCGATGATCCCAAAACCGATGCCGATGACGAGCGAGACGACCAGCGACGTCCCCATGAGGAGCAAGGTCGCCGGCAATCGGTCGAGCAGCGCCCCCGTGACGGTCATCGAATTCGAGGTCGAATATCCCAAGTCGCCGCGGACGACGTGACCGAGCCAGTGCAAATACTGCATGTATACCGGCTGATCCAAACCGAAATTGTGCCGCAGCCGGGCGATGTCGGCTTCGGTGATGTGCGGGTTGGCGAGGTACGGCGCGAGCTGGCCGCCCGGCGCCTTACTGAGGATCGCAAAGAGGACGATCGAGATGAGCAGCAGCAGCGGAATCGACTGCACGCTCCTGCGGACGATGTAGGTAAGCAGTTACGACGCCCTCCGGGCGCAAAAAAAACGTCCCACCCGTTACGTTGCAGCCCGCACGATTCCTGGAAGACCGAGCATCATACGCGCCTGCGCCGGCGTCGCGATGGGGCGGCCAAGTTCGGTTGCAATTCGCGCAATGCGCTCTACGAGCTCTTCATTGGTCGCCAACCGGCCGCGCGTGTAGTAGATATTGTCCTCCAGTCCGACACGAACGTGGCCACCCATGGCGAGCGCCGCGAGCGCCATCGGCAGCTGCGAGCGTCCGACCGCGGCGACGGACCAGGTGCAACCGCTTGGTAGCCCGCGGACCAAATCGCACAAGTGTTCGACGGTAGCGTCGATCCCGCCGGGGACGCCGAGGACGAAATCGACGTGTTGCGGCAGCGTGAGGACGCCCTCGGTCGCGAGCCGCTTCGCGTTGGAGAGATGCCCCGCATCGAATATCTCGAGTTCGGGCCGCACGCCGTAGCGCTTCATCGCGGCGAGGATGCTGCGCATGATGGGGAAGCTGTTCTCGAAGACGTCGTCGCCGAAATTCACCGTGCCGCACGTGAGCGTCGCCATCTCCGGACCGAGTTCGAGAGGAGCGATACGCTCCTCGGGGGTCATATCGATGGCACCCCCCGTGGAGAACTGCACGATCAGATCGCTGTGCGCGCGCACCGCCTCGAAGGTCTCACGGAAACGCGCGACGTCATGCGTATTGCTGCCGTCGTCGTTGCGGCAATGCAGGTGGATCATCGAGGCACCCGCCGCCTGCGCACGTGCAGCAACGTCGCCGAGCTGGGCCGGCGTAATCGGAAGATGCGGCGTCTGTTCACGCTGGAGTTCGGCGCCGACGGGTGCGACCGTGATGATCAACGGTTCCATCTGACCACCTTCTTCATATTTCCGGCAAGTCCACTTGGAACCACCGGCCGCAGATCACAGATGCCGGCGCGCACGTGCCAACAGTTCGGCGTCCAGCCCCAGCGCAGCGGCCAGCGCCATCGCGTCGGCCTGCGGTACCGTCTCGCCGTCGACGCGCCGAATGCGATAGTCCATCGCTGCAGAGATGCGTGTCAGCGCTTCGTCCAGGCGTAACGCGCGGTGCTCATCGAGCGGCTGCAGCTTTTGCAGGCCGACGATGGCGTAGTGCGCTGCATCGAGCGCGCCGGCGATAGCGCCGAGATGCGTAGCTGCGAGCGCGCACGCGTTGCGCTCGCGCAACGATTCCAGCAGCCCGATGAGCAACGCGCGCGCCTCGTGCGGCGTCGTCGTGCGAGCGAACTCGTCGATGAGCACGAGCGGTGCGCGCGCTCCGCGTTCGAAGAACTCGCGCAGCGCGACGACTTCGCTCCCGAACGACGAGAGGAGGCTCTCGTCATGGCGCGCCGCCTCGGAGCCGAGCCAGGCGATCTCATCGAAGAGCGCTAGGCGAGCGGATTGCGCGGGTACCGGAAGACCGAACGAAAGACACGCCCCCAGAAATCCACAGGTGCGCAGCGCGGCTGTCTTCCCGCCCATGTTGGGACCGGTGATCACACCGATCCCCTGCAGCGCAAGCGAGATCGGAAGGTACGTCCGATCGTGTTCGCTGAGCGCCGCGGCCAGCGGGAGATAGCGCCCCTCGACAAAGGCTATCTCCGGAACATCGACGATCTCCGGGACGACCGTCTCGTACCGCTGCGCGAAGCGGACCCGCGCGAGAAAGGCGTCGAGCGCACCGAGAGCGGCGATGCCTCCTTCGAGCTCCCGTTGCGCGGCGCGCACCGCTCCGCCGAGGCCGATGCGAAGCCGTTCCTCGATCTCCACGACCCGTCGATCGGCGTCCTCGCATGCGCGCAGCGCTTCGAGCGCGGCCTCGTCCAGCGCGACCTCACAGAGCAGATACGTCGCTGCCTCGCGCACGACACGCACCTCCGGCGGAAGCGGCCCGTGCATCTGCTCACGCATGAGAATGAAGCCGCCGTCGTGCACGCGTTCGACGTTTGCATACCGGCCGATGCGTTCGAGAAGACGGCTGCGCAAGACGTCGTATGCCGCACGCGCACCCGCCGCATCCGCGCGCGCGGCGGCGAGCGCCGGGTCGAAACGATCGTCGAGATAAAACGTCCCCGCGGCCGTACGGCCCGTCGCGAGCACCTCGCGCAGTTCGACCGGCAACGGCGGCAGCTCGATCTCAGGCATCACGATCGCTTCGCCCAGCGCGCGTACCTCCGCGACGATGTCGAGGAAACCCGTGAGATCGAAGAGCTCGGCGTCGTTCAACGGCTCGTCCGCGCGAGCGCGCGCGACCGCCTCTGCGGGATCGGGGGTCCGCGATATCTTGGCGTGCAACGCATCGAGGGTATCGGCGCTGATGCGCTGCGCGACTGCTTGTATGCGCACGATCGCCGCAAGCGCCAGGGACTCGTCGCCGGGGCGATAGGGTGCATGCTGCGCGTTGTACCGCCGCCCAAACTCCGTCGCCGGCGCAATAGCACGCTCGAGCCACGGAACGCCGACGGCAGCGGCGCTGCTCACCGTCCACAAACCGCTCATGCACACGCCTGCGCGAAAACGTCGTATGCCGGAAGCCGGGTCGCTCGCGCGACGGCGCACAACAGCGCGCGCGGTTCGAAGAAGCGCTCCGGGCCGACCGAGGCGGTCGTCACCGCAATTGGCCGCAGCACGTGCCTGCAGCGCAGGTCGAGCTGTGCCGCCAGTTCGCCGAACGTCGCGCCGCCAAAGGCAACCCGCGTGGCATCGTGCACGACGATCTGCCGCCGCTCACCGGCCAACGCGAGCGCGCGGGCCTGCGCCAACGTCAACGCACCGCTGACCTCATATGACGGCCGCTGCACATCGAACAACGGCAGCTGTAAGCGCCGCACCAGCGACTGCACGTCGCGAGCGATGAGTTCGACGGTTCTCCCGCTCGCTGCTCCGGTGGCAACGACGATTGCTTCGTCTCCCTCACTCAAGACCGCGAGCCGGTCGAGTGCTCCGTCGAGCACGACGAACGGTTCGCCCCAGGTTCGTACGAGATCGAGCACGCGGCGCATTCCGGCAACACTCGGCGGTCCCGCGATCTCGTAGCATCCCGCGGCGCGCGCCCGTGCGAGCACGATCGCACCAACCGCGCTGCGCTCGCGCGTCTGCGCGAGAATCTCCACCGCGGGTCCCGCCGGCAACAACGATCGCGCCGTTACGAAAAGCGCCCCCGGCCGCAAGAAGAGTGGCGGTTTCGGCGTCCCGCGCAGGCTGTCCACCGATTCGCCGTCACGACCAGTCGAGACGACCGCGAACGGTACACTGGTGCGCGCGAGCGCAGCGCAGATCGCGCCGACCGTCACGCTCTTCCCCACGTTCTTTGCGGTTCCGACGACAGCGATAGCACGGCAGCCTGCCGACTGTGCGCCTTCGAGGAGTGCCGCTCCCACCTCCATCTCAGCCGATGTGCGCGGCGTGCAAGCCGCCGAAGAGCAGCCCGGTCGCAATGAGCAGCACACCGGCGACGACACCCGACGACTCTTCGGCGCGGCGTCCGAGCAGACGTCCGAAGAGCAAGCCACCAGAAGAGGCACAGACCGAGACCACGCCAATCACGACCAACGCAACGACGAACGGCACGCCGATGTACACGATCGAGAAGCCGATCCCCAGCGAATCCAAACTGATGGAGAGCGCCGCGACGAAGAGGCCCCAGCCATGAGAGAGATCCATGGCGCCTTGCGTCTCGCGTATGGTTTCGACGATCATGTAGACGCCGACGCCGACGAGCGCGGCGAAACCGATATATGCTGCCGCGTCACCCAGCAGCGCACCCGCCACGCGTCCCAAGCTTGCGCCGATGATCGTCATGCATACTTCGGCGGTCGCAAAGGAGGCTCCGATGCGCACTTTGGCGCCGCCGGAGGCCCCACGTACGCCGACGCCGATGCAGACCGCGAAGACATCCAACCCGAGCGAAACTGCGATGAGCACGAGCCGCGCGACCGATGAGAGGGACACCGCGCCCTCTACTCCGTCTGGGTCGCGTCGGCCCCCGCCGGGCGGCCGACGCCTGCGGGCGGGCTAGTTGCCGACGGGGTGGGTGAGGGCCTGCGTGACGACGTTGCGCAACTGATCCAAGGTGAACGGTTTGCTCAGAAACGCGTCGGCCCCGGCGGTAATCGCACGCTTGTTGAGCGCGTTGCCGTGACCGCTGATCATGATGATCGGTGTCTTGCACCACGTGGGTTCCGCGCGCACGCGCGCGATGAACTCCAGACCCGAGACACCGGGCAGCATGTAGTCGGAGATGATGACGTCGAACGGCGCCTCTTGCGCCATGATGAAGAGTGCATGCTCCGCATCATGTGCAACTGTTACCACGCACTTCCCACGAAAGACGCTGGAAATCAGCGAACAAACGTCGGCATCGTCGTCGGCGACGAGAACGCGCGTGCGGCGACCAGTTGCCTCCACCGAGACCTGATTCATAACCGACCGACGCTTTCGCAGGCCGGAAATCCCCCCCTCGCCGTCTCGGTGAGTTGACGGTTAAGAAATCGTTGCTAACGAATAATCACGAAATGCCGATCGTTCGCTTGGCCCTCACTGCGCCTCCGAGCACCTCCATGAGGCACCTGCGCTGAACGCCCTGCTACCGCTCGAACGGGTGCAGCGGCATTTCTTCTTCATCGCCAAACGCTTTGTGGCGGGCGAGACGATCGACTCCGCAGCGGAAGCCGTCCGGCGCCTCAACGCGCACGGCAGGCTTGCGACAATCGACGTGCTGGGCGAAGAGGTCACGCGGCCGGCCGATGTGCGGCGCACCAGCACAGCCTATCTCGATCTGCTGGATACGATCGAGTCGGCGCAGTTGCGCGCGAATATCTCGCTCAAGCTCAGCGCACTCGGCCTCGGGCTCGACGAAGAGCGCTGCTACGCCTCGCTCAGAGAGATCGTCGCGCGTGCACAGCGCAACGCCGACAGCTTCGTGCGCATCGACATGGAGGGCTCCGCGCTAACCCAGCGCACGCTGGACCTCTTCGCGCGCCTCTTCCGGGAGCACCGGAACGTCGGTCCGGTCATCCAAGCGTATCTGAGACGCTCGGCCGCCGACATCGCGCACCTGGTCGAACTCGGAGCGCGCGTACGGCTGTGCAAAGGGGCCTACCGCGAGCCGGCGGAGGTGGCGCTGCACGACCCCGGTGCGATTCGGCGCGCCTTCCTGCGCCTGGCCGAGACGCTGCTCTTGCACGGCACCTATCCCGCGATCGCCACGCACGATCCGCAGCTCATTGAAGCGGTGCGCGCCTTCGCGGCTCTCCACGGCATCGGCGCGGACCGGTTCGAGTTTCAAATGCTCTATGGCGTCCGTCCCGACGTGCAGCAACGACTCGTCGAGGCGGGTTACCGCGTGCGCATCTATGTGCCATTCGGCACGCAGTGGGCGCGCTATTTCTCGCGCCGCGTCATGGAGCGCCGCGAGAACGCGGTCTTTGCCCTGCGCGCTCTGCTCGGCGCGCGCACCGGTTCCATCCCTTCCAAGAACGACTGAGACGTGGCTTTGAACGACTGACACTTGGCTTTGCCCCGTGCGCTTCGCCGGCTAGCGGGCTGCCGCCGGCGCCATTTGGCTCCAACCACCCCTGACCGGGGACATCAGCAGACCGCAACTCAACCGAGAAGCGATGCGGTCTCGTTAGTGGCGGCTCCGCCTGGGAAAGAATACGAAACCTTCACAACTGGAGGCTTGGTGGAATCAACTTTCTTGGGCTGCCAGCCGTTACAATAATGGCAGGCACTCAATGCCCCGCCCAGTGCGACGAAGCGAGCGGTGCCGCAATACTAGGGGAAGGTCAAGTGTCGGAATGTCGACATCGAAAAGGAAGCCAGGCGGCGGAATGACCGTCCGCGAGGCAGGTCAAAAAGGCGGCGAGACCGTGAAACGCAAGTACGGTCCGGAGTTTTACGAGGCGATCGGGCGCAAAGGTGGCGAAGCAACCAAGCAAGCGCACGGTCACGAGTTTTACGAACAGATCGGAAAGAAAGGCGGCAAGAAGGGTGGCGAGGCGACTCGCGACCGGTACGGCCCGCAGTTCTACGAGCAGATCGGTCAAAAAGGCGGCCAAAAAGTGAAACAGCTCATCGAAGAAGGCAAAAAGGCGGCAGCTGCCGCCCGGGAAACTGCACCTAAAAAAGCTAGCTAACCGTGCCCGGCCCGCGCCGGATCTCGGCGCTGACGCTTCAGATCGTCTGCCTCCTCGGAGGTGCATCTGCCGCGCTAGCCTTGCCGCCTCCGGCTCCGCCGAATGCACCACCCCCACGATCCACGACCGCTGCACCCTCGGCGAACCCGGGGATCGTCCTCCCGGTGGGCTCCGCCCTCTCCGTCGTCCTCGACGACCGTATCTCGTCCCGGCTGAGCTTACCAAACTCCACGGTCCGTTATCACCTCAAGGATGCTCTGGTGGTAGGCGGCGTTACCATTGCGGCCGCGGGATCTCCCGGGACGCTCACGGTCGCCCATAAAGCGATTGCCCCCGACCAAGATGGGACGGTGCAGATTGCCCTCTCGCCTCTTCAGACGGCGTTTGGGCTTCTTCCCGTTCGCCCCGTCCACGACTACCTGGCAGTCAGCCACACTGCCGGTCAGCTCGACACGCGCGCCACGACCGATCAAGCGGTCGACATCTTCTTGCCGCCGTACGTGCTGTATCAGGTCTTACGCCGCGGGCAGGACTTGGTCGTCCCCGAGGGCTCGGTTTTGCGCATCCTCACGGCCGCCACGATCTCGGCGGCCAATCCCAAGGCGATCGAAATCATGACGCCGGCCCCGTTCATCCTGAGCACCGACCCCATCCACTCCGACTTCACGCCGATCCCGCTGGCGACGGTCCCGCCGGTCTTCCACCGGCAACCGACCCCCCGCCCGGAGATGGCTACCGCAGCGCCCACGCCGGCACCAACAGCCTCTCCGACGCCCGCGGCGAGCGCGCTGCCCACGACCACGCCACCGCCGGCGCTGCCGACTGCGGCGCCGAGCGCCTGAGCGGCGCCGGACGGCTTACTCCGACGACCAGTAGTCTTTGAGGGCCTTCCCGCGTGACGGGTGGCGGAGCTTGCGCAGCGCCTTCGCCTCGATCTGCCGGATGCGCTCGCGGGTTACGCCGAACTCTTGACCGACCTCCTCGAGGGTGCGCTGGTGACCGTCTTCCAGGCCAAAGCGGAGCACGAGGACTTTGCGCTCCCGCTCGGTGAGGTTTTTGAGGACGTCGGCCATCTTCTCTTTGAGGAGCATGACCGAGGCGGCCTCGGCGGGGGCGATCGCCTCCTGATCCTCGATGAAGTCGCCGAGATGGGAGTCTTCTTCCTCGCCGATCGGGGTTTCGAGCGAGATCGGCTCCTGGGAGATCTTGATGACCTCGCGTACCTTCTCGGGCGTCAGCCCCATCTCGGTCGCGATCTCTTCGACCGTCGGATCCCGGCCGAGCTCCTGGAGGAGCTGGCGCGAGATCTTGATGAGCCGGTTGATCGTCTCGACCATATGCACGGGGATGCGAATCGTACGCGCCTGATCGGCGAGCGCACGGGTGATCGCCTGACGGATCCACCACGTGGCATAGGTGGAGAATTTGTAGCCTTTGCGATAGTCGAACTTTTCGACCGCACGGATCAGGCCGAGATTCCCTTCTTGAATCAGATCCAAGAAGAGCATGCCGCGGCCGACGTACTTCTTCGCAATGGAGACGACGAGCCGTAGATTTGCCTCGGTGAGGCGTTTCTTAGCCTCTTCACCGGCGATGAGCACCGCGTTGTCGGAGGCGCCGTTCTTGAGTGCCTCTTGCTCGCCGCGCTCGATCCCCATCGCCAAGAACTTCTCGTCGTCCATCGTGAGCAACGGGACGCGACCAATCTCTTTGAGATACATCCGAACGGGGTCGTCGAGGGAGAGCCCCGCCGGTACGGCATCGGGGTCTTCTTCGACGGCGGGTTTCTCTTCTTTTTGCTCGTCGACGACCTCGATGCCGAGCCCTGCAATCTCTTCGAAGAGCTCGTCGATACGTTCGGGACTGACGTCGTCGACGTTGTCGAAGACGGCGTTGATCTCTTCATACGTCAGCGAGCCGCGCTTTTTCCCACGCTCGATGAGTTTCTTGATCGCCTCGTCGAGGCTCACGGGGGGCTGGTCGCCGGCTGCGGGGGTGGCGGTTGCGGTTTTCTTACGTGCCATCGGGGTTGTCGGTCACCTCCCTTCTTTTCAAAGTCAAGATTTCGTGCCCAGACGCCGGCGAGCGGCGAGTTCCAGCTTCTCGATAAGATGCTGGTATTCGTCTCTCTCCGCCTGCGGTACTTGTTGACCTGCCGAAAAGCGTTCCGCGATGCGAACCTCGACCTCGCGCTTGCGTCGCTCGTCGTCTTCGATCGCGAAGCGCTCCACGATACGGTCGAGATGCGCCCGCCGCGCGGCGGTGTCGGCAAAGCGTACGGCCGTCGTCCGGTCCGACTTCTGCAAACCCACGAGAAGCTCCAAGGATGCACGATCTTCCCCGAGTGCCGCAAAGACGTCGGCCGACGTGAGGAGCTCGCTTCGGCGAGCAAGCAGCGTCTCGTACACCGTACGATAGACGGGATCGGCGAAGCGCTCGGCGACGATTACGCCCGCATACTCGGCCACCAGAGACGGCTCGTCCAGCAAGGTCATGAGGATGTCCCGCTCCACCCCGATCGGCCGCGCCACCGGGGCGACGTGCCGCGTAAACGGCGCCGCACCGCGCGGCGCAAAGCTCTGCGCATCGGCGAGAAAGCGGCTGGCGCGAATGTCGTCGGGCTGCAACCCCAGACGCGAGGCGACGTAGACGCGCCAGCGATCCCACTCCTCGCGCGGCAGCGACTGCACCAGGCGCTCCGCCTCGCGCGCAATTGCAGCTGCGCTGACGAACTTCGTACGGATCCCTTCGAGCGCACGATCGATCTTGTACTCGATCCAGGGAACGGCGGCTTCGATGAGCGTCTCGAAGAGCGCCGCACCGTGCGTGCGAACGCAACTGTCGGGATCCTCGCCTTGCGGGAGCGTGATGATGCGCGCCGACAATCCGGCGGCAACGAGGACATCGATCGACTTTGTGGTCGCCGCGTTGCCGGCTGCGTCGGCATCGAAGCAGACGAAGACGTGCTCGGTGTATTTGCGCAGCTCCGCCGCCTGCTCCGGCGTAAATGCGGTGCCGAGCGAGGCGACCGTCTCCTGAAAACCGGCTTGATGCAGCGCGATGCAATCGAGGTAGCCCTCGACGACGATCAGCGCATTGCGCGCCGCCGTATGGCGCCGTGCGACGTTGAGCGCGAAGAGCCCACGCCCTTTGGTATAGACCGGCGTCGTCGAGGTGTTGAGGTATTTGGGCTCGCTGCCGTCCAGCGAGCGCCCGCCGAAGGCGACGACTTCGCCCGTCGTCGCATAGGTGGGGATCATCAGCCGCCGGCGATAGAAATCATAAAACCCATGCTGGCCCGATTTGAGCAGCCCCGCTTTGACGGCGATAGCGGGATCGACCTCCGCCCGGCGCAGCTCTTCGACGAGGCCGCTCCACTGCGGCGGTGCGTAGCCGAGTTTGAAGGCCTCGATCGCAGGCACCGTGATCCCCCGATGCGCACAGTACGCGCGCGCCGGCGCCCCCGTCTCACCACTGAGCAAGGTGCGATGGAAGAAGGCGGCAGCGACCTCATTTGCGTGGTAGATCGCCTCCTTCTCGGACCGCACGCGCGCCGCGGCGGGCGTCTCGGGTTCGACGTCGACTCCGGCGCGCTTCGCCAACGCGCGCACGGCCTCGGGAAAGGGGATGTTCTCGAGCTTGGCGGCAAACGCGATCACATCGCCGCCGGCACCGCACCCGAAGCACTTGAAGAATCCCTTATCGGGATGGACGTGGAACGACGGCGTCTTCTCACCATGGAAAGGGCAGAGGCCCACCAGATCGTTCCCGCGCTTGCGCAGCGCCACGTAGTTTCCAATGTATCCGCCGATGTCGGTCCGAGCCAACACCTCTTTGATCACACTCTGGTCGATGCGCATTCTCTTACCGTAGTCTTCGGCGCGAGGAATCGACACCCCGCAGCGCACAACGCCGCTCCGTGGAGATTCGCGAGCTCGCGGCCGGAGAGACCCCCCTCGCCTACGAGGCGCTGTGCGAACTGCGAGCGGGTCTGCCGGTGGTCGCATCGCTGGAGTGCTTCGCGCAGTGGGTCGACGAGCAGCAGCGCCCCCAGGGCTACCGGCTCATCGGCTCGTTCGTCGCCGGGCGGCGCGCTGCCGTCGCCGCCGCCGGATTCCGGCGGGTTCGGTGCCTGGCCTGGGGCGATGCCGTCCACGTCGACGACCTCATCACGCTGGCGGCCTTTCGCGGCGCCGGACACGCCGACGCGCTGATGAGGTGGATCCTCGCCGAGGCGCGACGCTTAGGCTGCGAACAACTCCATCTCGATTCGGGGACGCAGCGCCTCGACGCACATCGTTTTTATTTGAAGCACGGGTTTTCCATCCGCTCGTTCCACTTCTCACAACGGGTGTGAGCGGGCGCCGCGCGTGAAACGCATCTTCGATCCAATTCACCATTTCATCGAACTCGACGACGGCGAAGTCGCGCTGCTCAATACGGCACCGATGCAACGGCTGCGCCGTCTGCGTCAGCTCGGCCTTGCGTACCTCGCCTTCCCTGCCGCCGAACATTCACGCTTCAGTCATGCACTCGGCGCACTCGCGGTCGGCGAACGCGTCATCACCTCGTTGCGCCGGCACGACACGTACTTCGCGAGCGAGGCGGACTACGCGGCCCAGCGGCGACTGCTGCGCGCTGCCTTGCTGCTGCACGACATCGGGCATGGTCCATTCAGTCACGCGAGTGAAGAGGTGCTGGGCGTTGCGCACGAGGTACGTACGCAGGCTATCGTTGCGCTCCCCGAGGTGCAGCGGGCATTGAGTGCTATCGAAGTCGATGCCGGAGAACTCGTCGCCCTCATCACGGGGGTGAAGCCGCCGCGCTATCCCGTGCTCAAAGAGATCGTGAGCGGTCCGAACCTCGACGCCGACCGCATGGACTATCTGCTGCGCGACGCCTACTTCACGGGTGTCGTGAGCGGGCGCTACGACGTCGAGCAGCTCATCGGTTCGCTGCGCGTCTTCGAGCGCGGCGGCCGTGCGGTACTCGGCGTCGACGGGCGTGCGGTCGTCGCCCTCGAGTCGTTCGTCCTCGCTCGCTATATGATGTTCGCGACGGTCTACTTTCACCACACGACGCGCCTCTTCGAACATGTGTTGCACGACGCGCTGCGCGAGATATGGCCGGATCCCGGGGCACTCGCCGGCACCGATGCCTTCCTGGGGTGGGACGACTTTCGCGTCTTGGACGCCTTTCGCGTGGCGCACGGCGCGGCGCCC
The DNA here is from genome assembly GCA_035503775.1 of Candidatus Acidiferrales bacterium. Classification (GTDB taxonomy): domain Bacteria; phylum Vulcanimicrobiota; class Vulcanimicrobiia; order Vulcanimicrobiales; family Vulcanimicrobiaceae; genus DATJTD01. Next base: position 467 of record DATJTD010000079.1, on the reverse strand, counting down.
CGCGCCTTACGGGAGCGCCAGACGCTCTACGGACTCGCCGCCGATTTCAACGCGGAGCGCGATCTCTCGCGCTATCAGGCCTGCCATGCCGCGCTCGTCGCGCGATTCGGCGACGGCGTCTGGGGAGACGAGCAGCAACAACTCCTCCACCGTCTCCCGCTCGGGGTCGATGAAGGCTCACCGACGGTGCTCGTCCGTACCAGCACCGGTGTCGTCGACGCGCGAGCCGCTTCGGACGTCATCGCCAAGCTCTCGGGACGCGCCTACTGGCGCAAGCTCTTCGTGCGCAAAAACGGCGACGCGCTATATGAGGCGCGGCGCATCTGTCGCGCCATCATCGACCGGGCGCCCGGGGAAGGAGGCTAGCTTGCCGCCTGGACCGGGTAGGCGCTCGCGAAGACGAAACGCGGCTCACGCACGCCCGAAAAGAAGTCGACCATATCGTCGACCATGCGGCTGCAGCCGGC
>DATJTD010000078.1:0-12840 GCA_035503775.1 Candidatus Acidiferrales bacterium | reverse complement strand
TCAATGAGCGCACTCAAGAAAAAGGTCGACGGCGTATCAAACTGGTTGGCCGAGTTCACGCGCGCCTACGACGGGGCGCGATACCATGAAGCAGCGGCAATATTCGACAGAAACGCCGGCAAAGGCGTACCACCACGCCTTCTCCTACTGGCAGGGCGAGCGCATCTGGCCGACCATCCTACAAGCGTTATCAAGCTCCTTATCGGCTTGAAGACTCCGGTGGGGTCACGCGAATCGGCCGAGCGAGACATGCTCTTGGGCGAGGCCTTTGGTCGAACGCAAGATTACGCGTCCGCGGATTCGCGCCTTGAAACAGCCCTGTCCACCGCGGAGAAGCTAAGGGACTTCGAGTTGGTTTCTGAGATTGGATATCGCTTTGTCCGACGCCACCTCTTCGAGGGGGACCCCGTCAAGGCACGCCCATTTCTTGAACTGATCCGTCGTGGGCGATCACAGGCAGCTCGCTTGAACGCCCTTCATGCCGAAGTGTTTATCCTCGGCTACGAGGAGGGCGTGAAGGAGCAAGCGGATCGCCTCGTCGAGCTTTTGCGGTCGGTCGACTCCGGTAGCCTCGAGTTTTTGCACCATCGTGCCTGGGCTGCCCACACGCTCGCCGTACTCGCCAGGGAACTGTTTCTGCCGCAGGCCATTCCGGAAATAGAGCGGCACTTGGCAGGGGCATGGACCGATGACTTTCGGGCAAACCGGTATCAGGCGACGAAAGCATTGGGTTGGGCGAAGGCGCTGCAGGGGGACTACTTCAACGCTTTTCGCCATCTCCGGCAAGCATCAGAGCTCGCTCCGACCGACGCCTGGAAAGTAGTGGCGGCATGCGACCGCGCCTATTTGGCGAGATGTCTTCGAGAGGCCAGCTGGTCGCGCCAGGAGTTGGACGTTGCCGAAGAAACGGCCGCGAAGGTCGCATGGCACGCGACGCTCGGAGAAGAACGCATAGGACTGCTGCTTCTGGCCGAACTCTTTGCGTCTCTCGACTCCGCAAAATCCGCCATGTACTTGGCGCAATATCGAGAGTTAGGCACGATCAAGTCGCCGCTCCATCATAGGGCAGATGCGCGACTAATTGCTTTCGCCCGCTATTCCACCGGTGTCACCGAGATCGCCCTTGGCAATCTCAAACGCGGAATGGCTGAGCTGCATGAGGCCCGCAAGGTCTTCGAGCGATTCGGTTACGGATGGCGCGTTGCGCGTTGTCTGCTTGCCGAGTATGGCGTCACCGGCAACGCCGACTTGCTACCGATCGCCAGCGAGAAGATGCGAAATTACGGCCAAAGCTGGCTGGCGGTAGAATTGCGAGCGTTAGGTGAGCAACCCGGAGACGTGGCTCTTCCTCCCCGACAGAAGCGCGTGTTTGAGGAGGTATGCCGCGGCAAATCGACGGCGGAGATCGCTAAGACCCTCGACCGAAGTGAATATACCGTCAACAATCAGTTGAAGGAGATTTTTCGCGCCTTCAATGTCAAGAGTCGTGCAGGACTTTTAGCCGAAGCGTCTCGGCGTGGGCTCATGCCTTCTTGAGAGCAACGCGTGTTCGCGAACGCTCATCTAACGCCGCGCGACCTTCAGTGAAGGCAGTCGACCTGCGAGTGCAAGGGGGCCTCCGTAGTCATATGGGTCGACGTCGACGAAAATGGAGTCCAGTCCGCAGACGGTCTAGCATTTGGCGACAAGCGCTCCCTGTGGTTCACAGTGAAACACTCTGCGTCCATTGCCCCCCGCCCGTACAGCTCACGTACCGTAAATCGTAGGGGGTCCATGTGAGCCGCTTACGTCACCCCTAGCGGAGCAATTCGATCGACGCGATAGCGCCAATCGATTGTCCTGCTGCGCAGCCCTTCCCCGGCTTTCGTCGAGGCGGTGCGGATGCAAAGTCTGCCAACCAAAAGGGGTCGTACACCAATACCGCGTCATCGAATCCTCCGCTCTTCCGGTACATGCGCGCCATTCTGTCAAGGAATGGCATGATATCCTGCTCCGTATCAGCCGGGTACCGGGCGTCGACGGAGGAGCATTGACCTTCGGTCGTTTGTGAGAGGGTGAAACGAATTCGACATGGGCAGCGTCGATCGCGATATGCGTACCGTCCTTGGTAACGACATAAAAGTTTCTGGCCGTCACGACCGATAGTGCCGATAATACGCCGTTGGTTAGTCAAAAGGTTATCGTTCCAACTTCCCAGATGCTTCGTCAAATCCTGAGGGCTCACGCAAGAACCTCATATTCCAGTGTTTTTCGTTGAGGTACCGTTATGATGCTGCAATGCCGTCGGCAATATGATCCGCTACCGCGGCAATGGTAAAACTTGGATTGGCACCGACCGGTCCCGGGAGCACCGATCCGTCCGCTACATAAAGCCCCGGATAGCCAAAAACCTCGCCACGCGCGTCTACGACACCGCTCGAGCTGGACATTCCCATCGGGCAGCCGCCCAGCGGATGCACCGTGACGAACTTCCTGAAAAGCATCGTCAACGGGTTTTCCTTAAAACTGCCGCCGAGCGCTTGTGCGACCGCGCAGCCGCGAGCAAAGGCTCCTTTTACGTATCCGGCCGACGGCGCATTGGGCCAATCCAACTCGAGCAGGGGTACGCCGGTACCGGGATCGCTCTTGGTAGACATGACTCCGTCTGGAACGTCGCGGCCCATGCCTAGCAGCGGCATTGATGACGATGACATAGTCCCATCGCCGATGAATTCTTCGATTTGCCGATCGATTTCGCCGCGAACATCGCCGGTCAGTTCCGTTCGAATGAAGCCCGCGATGGCCCGAGCCCATCGAGGAATCCAGTTCGGATCAAGGAGTTCCCAAACATAATCGAGGATGAGCGGATAGCCGGCGTCCTGGAGATAAAAGCCCCTCGCGTGGCTTCCATCGTCTTCTCCGTCCGGAAAACGGAAGGTACTGGTGATCACCGGCGCTCGTGAAGCGTCGAGCCGAAGAGGCTTCCCTTTTGCATCCTTGCAGCCTGTAGAGAACATGAGCAAATCGCCGTTGCCTGAGAACCGCGAGCCGAGCATGGGGCTTAGGTTCGGGAAAAGGCCGAGAGCCCTCATCTTAAGCAACAGGTATGTGCTGCCCAGCGTACCGGCACAAATGACGAGTCGATCCGCGACAATCTCGCGAGCGTTCGGCGGATCTGCCGCGCCGGGTCTCGTCCGTGAACCGATGTCGTGCTCGATGTATGTGACACCATACCCCCCTTCGGGGGCGGTAGTGAAGGTCTTGACTTCGCAGAGCGTTCTTATCTGCGCGCCTTCCTGTTGGGCGAGCGTCAGATAGGTGTAGTCCATCGTGTTCTTGGCGCCGTAGTTGCAGCCCACGTCACATTCGCCGCACAGCCGACACGTCTCGCGCGGCATATGGTGCAGGTTGCCACCTTCATCGAACACGCGCCCTGGTCGTGCGGCCGTTTGACCCGGTTCTGTGAACGTCACGGCCAGTTGCGGCAGAAACCATTGCGGTTTGGCTGGATCGCCTCGACCGTCGGTTTCGGCAATGCCGAGTCGTCGAGCCGCATCGCGCATCGCGGTCGTCTTGTTGTCGCACTGGTACGCCGCCGGATAGCGTTCTAAGCCAACAATTCTTTCGACGGCGTCGTAGTGCGGATCGAGGTCAGTGCGCGTGATGGGCCAGCGCCCCTTTTCGCCCACAATCGGGTCCTCGAACCAATGCGCGTCTTTGCGAATGAACACGTTGGCGTAGATGAGCGAACCGCCGCCTAATCCCGAGGATACGATGGCCGACATTCCTCGAAAGGACCAGATGTTAAACAATCCGTAGCGGCCTTGGCTCGGATCCCAGAAGTTGTCGCTAACGGCTCGAGGCGTACGCGCGAACGAACCAGGGGGATAGGCTCTCCCTCGCTCAAGTACGCACACGCGTCGGCCCGCTTTCGCAAGCCGGTATGCCGTCACAGCTCCTCCGAAGCCCGAACCGACGACGACGACATCGAAGCGCTCCCTCATACCGATCTCGTTTTGATTATCTGCGCGTAGCGAGCGCTCGCGTCGGTAGCCGCTCTCTTCAGCGCATCATCGTGATCGAGATCGATGTGGTAGAGCCCGAAGTCGCTATTGTGATCGAAGACCAGGCCCCACTCGCGGTTCGACGTGATACTCCAACAAACGTATGCTTCCAACGGTATGCCATCGGCGAGTGCGCGTTGCGCCTCCCTGACATGCGCCGTCAGGTAGTCTGCGCACGAGACGCCATCGGCGACCGGCACACATCCGTTCTCAATGATCAACAACGGTTTGCCGGGGAATCGCCGGCTCTCCTCACGCAGAAGATTGTAAAGGCCTTGAGGCCAGACCGGCGCGTCTCCGTATCGACATTCCATCGCCGGAAGCAACCGTGGGGCCTGCCAAAGCGAATCCGCGCCCCAGTAGTAATCGAGGCCCACGAAGTCGAGTGTTCCAACGCATTCGGCCGGACAGAGAAACTCTGCAAGGTGCCCGGCCATCCCGAGATTCCACCAATCCGCTCCGACGAAGGAGAGCGTGAGAGACAGCAACTTACGGGGTCGATCGAAAAATGACAGCCACGAACGGGCTGCGTCCAGACGTCGATCCCCGTCAAGCGCTACGAACTCAACGTCAGTTTCCTTCCCCACAATCTGTGAAGCGACGTATCGCGCGATCGTGGGTTCCAAGCCCTCGTACAGGCCGTTCGAGTTTCTCGTGCAGAGGCCATCGACGCCGGAATGGACCCCGACGCGGACGTGTCCGCGCCTCTTGACGAGGTCGAGCGAACGATCCATCCCCGGAACGTCCGAGGGGGACGGAAGCATTGCCCCAGTGCGACCGAGGTGTGCAAGGGTCTTCCGATTCTGTAAGTCGGGCGCACCCGCTTTGGCCAAACCTGGAAAATCGGCCGCGATCGCCTCCTGCCAGAGCGACGCCCCGCTCGAGTCGAATTTGAACCGGCGCAGCGCCAAATCGATGGCGTTGAGCAAACTACGCGAACCCAACGCCGTCGCGATAGCAAACGGTTGATCCGGCGCCGATAGTGCTGTCATTTCGAGGCCGCGGGAGAATTGTCTCAGCATCACGTCGTCATCGAAGACAACGTCGACTTCAGCATTGCGTAAGGCCTCGACCGCCTTTGCCGTATTTTCGTATTCGGTGATGGCGGCGTCGGGGAAGACGCGCTCGGCCATTGCGGCCGGCGCCGTCTCCTGCGTGACACCGACGTTCCCTTCCCAGGAAACGAACGATTCTGGGAGTGTCGCTTCGGCTCGGTGCAAAGCGACCAAGTGGCCGATGAAATACGGCTCGGAGAACAAGACCTTGTCCATCCGTGATTGCGTCATCGTCAACTGCGCTATCGAGAAGTCCACTTCGCCCGAGGCGACCAAGAACGTCTGCGAAAGCCAGTGCGCCTGCTTTAGCAAGTCTTCTGGGCGCTTAACCCGCGTCGCCTGCCAGTCTATGAACGCACGCAACCACTTTGGGACACCGAGAATTAAAGGATTGCTGCCAACCATCGCCTTCGGTTCGACGGCGCGAATCGCCGAACGGGCACGCGCATGCGCCCTAAATAGGTTCGGAATAAGACGTATCACCCGTTGCATCTGCTCGACCTCCGGCGCAAAGGGGTCGAGTCCCGGCGGCATGGGATAGGCCCTCATCCAGAAGCCCTTGATGTAACCGTAGATCAGTTGGTTGGGCTCATTGATTGTGAGGTAGTAGTCAACGAGGTTACCGAACGATGTCGCGACGCGTCCGGCGTATTTGGCGAACACATCGGGAAAAGTGTCGCTCAGCATCCCATCGCCTCCACTGAGGTTCTGTACATGAAGCGGCCAGGTGTTGTGATGCAGCGTCACGATGGCCTTCATACCGGCATCGCGTATGGTGTTCAGCAGTTGGGCATAGTGCCGCTCGACGGCCGCATCCCAGGAGCCCGGTGCGGGTTCCAAGCGGGCCCACGAAAGAGATACGCGAAAAGCTTTGCATCCCAACGACGCCGCCAGCTGCACATCCTCCGGGTAGCGCGTCCAAAAATCAGTGGCTCGAAGCCGGCGCTGCAGTCCACGGACGCGTTCCCACTCGTCACGCACGTCGTCTTGCCCGGGAACGTAGGCTTCACATTGGTGGTCGGCCGTGGCGACGCCGAAGCGAAAAAGAGGCGGGAAAGGGGGTAGCGTTGGCGCGAGGCCCGATCTGGCTCTCGCAGTGCCGACAGGCGACGACATTAGCTCAGGAATCTATTCTAGGAGGTCACGGCGTTGGAGGCAGTTTGCGCAGCGTTCCGACCGTGATGTGCGGCCAACTCAGGGTGTTGAAGTTTAGTAGCACCGTTTGCGTGTATTGCAACTGAAGAAAGTCGGGATTTCCTTTAACGGTTTCGATCCAGATCATCGCCGTCACCAATTTTGCTTCGGCGTTGGCCGCGACCGACTGCGGAACTCCTTGTAAAAATGCTGTATTCGCTGTGCCTCCTCCCGGAACCGGCGCTGGGGACGTAGAGACGAGCAACGTAACCAGGGAGTCTATCTCCTGACCAGCGAGAGCGTTTTTAAGCACCGAGTTCGGGTTGTTGACCATATCTTGCGTTACGCCCGTCATCTCGTTCGGCGGCGTTCGGAAGGCCGTCGGGTTCGCAAGCTCTTGTTCTGGAAAAGTAATGGGGTGTCCAGGATCTCCGATCGGGAACGGCAGGATGTTGTTGTCAGGAATCGGCGGCACACCGGAACCCTGCATCGCGGTTCCCTGCGCCAAGATCACTGTTCCGTGCGGAATAGAGGCCATTCGAACCACCGTGTGCGGTTCGGGAGGATGCGTCGTGGCGGGCACCACTGCCCAAACCCCCGGCTCTGCGTGGAGTCCGTTGCCTGTAACGGCGTCGCTGATCTTTTGGAGATAGGTGACGCCGAACATATCGATATCGCCCTGCAAGAATCCGCGATTGGGAATCGGCCCCGGGATTTCTTCGAACTCAATCGTGTCAATCGTGCGGCTGAGCATTAGAAACCGATCCTGCGAGGGATTGCCCGCGACGTGATCCGGTCTCCAAATGACGTTGAATCCCTCGCCCTTCCAGGTACCCAGGAGCGCCGAGAGTGGTCCTAGATCCTCGCCCGGGAACTCCGGAAAGGGGGGCGGTGGCGCGTCAACCGTCCCTGCAAAAGTGAAGTTTGACTTTATGTCCACGGACCACACCTCCGATTCCAAGCAGGACCAAGCGATAGCCTGATCTAACTAGCCATTTTAGCTAAATGAACGGCGAATCCTTGGCGAGACGCTCAAGGATCCGACTCCATCCTCTCGACCGCTATTATGACGGAGGTAAGTATGGTTAGGCTAAACGCAATGACTGCGATCGCCCTGACGATGGTCGCGTTGGCCGTGTCGGACCCCGAAAAAGCCATCTAAGCCACGCCACACAAAGGGGCGGCGTGCAATGCGAAGCCGCCCCGACGATGTCACATCCCAAAGACTGATTGACTACCCAGACGGCTGTTAATCAAGGTATCGGACAGGGATAGGGAGCGCGGTTAGTTGTCGCGCGCAAATAACCGCTCTGACCGAATGGCCCCGAAATCGGCGCCGGTGCGGCAATATCTTTGATCGCTTCGTTCTCACCGCGACCATTTTTACGCTGGGGAATTTATACGGACGCTCCGGGCGACGACAGGTTTCTCAAATCGGCAACGCCTGACGATTGGTTCCCAGCACAGCATTTTGCGAGGTGGCAACTCGTGCTCTACTCGTCGCCGCCTGAAGTGACCCGCGCGTGCCGACGCACATCCCGCCGAGTGTATTTGGGAACTTCGGTGGACGCGATCATCGTCGACGGCGAAAGCCAAAACAACAACCCGAGTTTGCGCTACGCAGCGCTACGACTCGGCAACGCTGAAAAGGTTATTTGCCGCCTGCCGATACGGCAATTGGCATCTTCGCTAGTCTGAGGAATGTTTCAGGAACCGGGAGCGACGCCACCCGAAATGCGCTTGGTGCGTGTGCCGTCCTCGCCGTCCCACAGTTGCTTGCCTCAGTCGTTACCAGCGAGCCCATAGACGACAAGTTTGTTTCCGAACGTAGGTACGATGACTCGCCCGTTCGCGATCGTCGGGGGCGTAAACTTGGCAAACGCCCCATACGCATCTCCTGGCCGCCGATCGCTGTCCCACAGGAGTCGGAGTTGACGGCTGTGGTCAGGAAGGACGTCGAAATGTACCGCATCATAGGCTCGCAACGTTCCCGCGACCGTGTGCGTCGGCGTCGTGAACGTCGTCCTTCCGTCGGTGCTGTCCTGCCCCTTGTTCGCATCTCCGGTCGTTGGCGCCGTCGCCCAAACGATGCCCGATGTCGGATCGCTGCCGTTCGCGCTGAGCGAAATGAAGCCGCCGGGCATGCCCCCTGGTGCCGGCATCAGCCGAGACGCCCTCTGTGATTGGGGCGCGCTGGCGACCAGCGCAAAGCGGGTACCGTCGTACTTGAAGGCGCGCAGCATTTCGTTTTCGCCCCAGACGTAGAGTAATGCGCCAACGCCGTCGGCGCGCCAATACACGGGCGCACCGTGAATATGATGTGACAGGCCATCGGGGCTGGGTGCGTCCAGGTCCTTCACGGGGTCCGTTCCCTTCGCCGGCGCGTAAGCCGCCACGAAAGGCGGCTCCGCAAGGCTGCTCGGATCTTCGTGACCGAAGTTTGAGAGGCGCGTCGCGTAAAGTATCCCGTCTTTGCCGCCGCCCACAACGACTCCGAGATCGCGGATGACGATCGGCCCGGCCGAACCCAAATCTCGATCCTGGTGGTCGGGATCCTGGGCGCGCTGAGCGTCCCGAAAAGCGACGAACCAATCGACGAGCTGCAGTCTACCGACGCCCGCAACGCTGCGTGAGTAGCGAAGGCGTAAGAAGCTTTCCGAATAGTCGGTAACCCCGTCAAACGTCCCGTTGCCTGTGAGCGCGTAGACATTGCCGTCGGGGTCTCCCGCCACTCCGGAGCCGGCCTGCCAAATTCCCCCGTCGCCTCCACGCGGCGTCGTGCACCAGACAGCACCTGTGGCTCCAGCGCCCTTGTGGTGAAGATCATCGGCGTCATAGGCGATGACCCATCCGTGGGAGTTTCGCGAGGGATCTCCGGAGGAATCGAGTTTCTCTCCGAGCGCGCCGAATGCGACGAAGACCACATGACGGATGCCGCTTTGCGTCTTCACCCCTTGCAGGAGAAGTGCCGGCCGCTGCTTCTGCCGAGCGGGATCGAACGAAAGGGTCCTGGGGGTCCCGTCGCGCCCGGTATAGTTCACGGTGCCAGAGATTATGATCCCCTTCGAGCTCTGCGCTCCGGTCCCGAGTGTCTCTTCTTCGCCATTGCGAATGTCGAGCACCCGAAGACGGTAGACGGGCTTCTCACTCTCCAGGCCCCAGGTGACGAGATACATCTCGTATGTGCTTCGATCGATCGCCGGCGTCGACAGGATGCCCCAACTCGTGTTTGTGGCCCATATGTCGAAGCTCTTATCGTCCGCTAGGGGAACCGCAAGCTGTGCGGATTTCCATACGAGCTTTCCGTCAACCAAATTGAAGGCGAAGACGCGGTTATTCATCGTGGCCGCGATGATCAGATCCTTCGTGCCACCGAGTGTCGGCACCGCTCGGACAACCAGCGGCTGCGCCTCGACCTTTTCATCTACTGGCAATTCGAACAGCTTTCTAAACCTTGAGGAACTGACCGTTTGGGGAGTCAATAGGGTCTCGTTCAGATTGGCTCCCGTCCTTTCGACATCGTACTGACGCGTCAGCACGTCGGTCCAGGACCAACTGGAAACTGGCCAAAGCATCAACGCTCCAAATATTGCTAGGACAACGATCATGCGCATGGTGGAGAAACCTCCTGCTAATCGCCTCTATGGGTTGCGAAGACGAGAATGGCATTTGCGGGTATGGTGATCGACGACGATTGTGAAAATCCGTGCAACGGAGGTCCACTCGCGTTCGTTGATCCGCCGTTTCCGGCCACCACTGGGTTTGGGCAATGGTCGTACGCGTCGCTGTTGAAGACCTCAAACCAATGATCCGGCTGCGGGAAGCCCAAGTCATACTCATGGTACGTCGTATCGCAAAGACTCCACACCACCACGACGTCTGCTCCGATCCCCGATATCCATCGGTGAAATGCCATGACACGGTTCTCGTTGTGCACGTGAAAGACGTTGACGTTCTGCGCCCGTAACGCGGGATATTCTGATCGCAGATGCACGATGTCGCTCGCGAAATGCAGAAAGTCGGTTTTGGAGGCTTCTTTGTCTAGCGTCGACCAGTCGATATGAAGTGGCGATTTTGGATCGTCGGACCATTGTTTGCTTTCGAGAATCTCCTGACCCATGAACAACATGGGGATGCCGGGAGCGGTGAGGAGGAGTCCCGTGGCTGCCCTGGCGCGACTCCGGGCGTACCAGGACTCTTGGTCCGATTTATCCGCAAGAGTCGGTATCCTCAACCCGGTGCCCTCCTTGACGATGTCGTGATTTTCGATGCACGTCACAGCCTTCCACTGACTCGCGAAGCCGACGGGGTACATATGCGCGGCAATCGCGTCGATATCCAAGGTCGCCTGCTCGCCGAAAGACGCAGCGTCTATGGCGGCTCGCACGCTGTCGCGCAGGCCGTCGTGCTGCGTGACGTCGAACCCGGCTCCGCCATCTTCGCTCGATGCGACTATGGCAGGGTTCACGGGCCAATACTCGGCGTTTTGAAGCGCGCGCGGATTGAGGAAGCGGACGGTGTTGGTCAGATCCTGGCAAAAGCTCCATCCGGTATTGACGTTGAGTCGGTTCAGAACGCTGATCTCGTCGTACCTGAATCCATCCACGTGAAACTCCGCGAGATAAAACTTCGCGCTGTTGATGACGAACTGCCGAACGTCGCGATTCCAAAGAGCAAATGAAAGGCCGCCCGCCCAGCCTTGATCCGTAAAATAGAGGCTGTTGTTTAGGTTGCCGTTCGAGAAACGATCCCAGAAGTACAGCGCATGATCGTCCCCAAAGAATCCCCCCGCGTGGTTGTATACGACATCGAACGTGACCGCGATGCCGCACAGGTGACAGCAGTCGACGAGAGCCTTTAATTGGTTCGGGCCGCTTCGAATCGTGTCGATGTTAGCAAGCGGCGTCCGAGCCTTGGCTGCGAGTAGACCATTGATGCGTTCAAAGTGGGACTCAAGTACATTCGGGTCGACCACGACGTAGGGCAGATCAGGGGAAAAATAGTCACCGCCATTGTAGCCGAGACTGGGATTTGTCTCCATCTCATCGATTGGCAAAGGCTGCAAGACATTTACGCCTAGCGAAGTCAGGTGCTCGAGTTTGTCGATGACGTCCAAAAACGTCGACGGCGCATTCGCAGTCGACAGCGCATAGGTGCCGATATGCAGCTGGTAAATGACAAGATCGGCAAAAGCCGGCATGTGGAAATCGCCGTCATGCCACGGATAGGATGCGGGGCTTCGAACGATGCAGTTGCTATTGGGGAACGGGGGATTGGCCGTGAGTTCCCTCGCGTACGGGTCGCGTTTGTAGCCGCTCGATCCCACCCCCTCGACGTAGAACGAATAGATGTCTCCGTCGGAAACGGCTTCAAGAAAGCCGGTCCAGTAGCCACCGGAGTCCTTGAGCAACAAGAGGTCCGGATCTTTGGTCCATGCGTCGCGACCGCCGAACCGGCCATTGAGGTAGACCGCGGTCGCACGCGGAGCCCACGCGCGAAACGTCGCGCCATCGGCGATCAGATTCGCCCCCATTGGCGTGTTGGAATCGACGCCGTGCTGCGAAATCACGACTCGACGCAGGTCGCTTCAGCGCTGAGGCCGGCGCAAGAGTCTGGCGATGGCGATATCGGCGAGCCCCCCGCCGGGGCTGCAGTCCCTAACTCAATGCCCTGCAATACGACACACCCGCCTCTGGTATGACGAACAATTCTGGATCACTCAACTGATTCGTATTATGCCCAACCGTTCCCCGTCGGCGGCCTGGCGGAGCTGCGCTGGGTATGGGCGGCGTTTGTTGCCGGCGGCCTGTCGGTCCGGGACTCCGGTCTGCGCGCTAGATGTTCAGGCTAGCCGTGGCCACCCTCGAGCATCTCAGCGATCATTTCGGTGAACGCATCGACGCCGTGCTCGTCGAGCAACCACTTCGGGGTTCTCCCAGCCAAAGCAGGCACCGGATGGTCGAGCCACGCCTTGATCGCATCGTCCCCAGGGAAGAGCGTTTGCAGTTGCTCCCAAGCCCGAACGAACTTTGCCAGCCCGGGTTGCGCTTCAGGAGCCGCCGGATCCTTCTTCAGCGCGGCGCTCTTGACCCCAATAAAGCCAGCCAGTTCAGAAACCGTCAGTCCAGTGATATTCGTGATGTCGTGTGCATTGAGCCGGCGACCGGCGTGGCCGTGAGTGCTCTGGTAGAATCCACTGGTCATGCGCTCATTTGTCCGGTTGATCTAATTCTCATTTGCTCATTCATCGTTTTTCCCATCGTGCCTTGAGGTAGGGTGTCCTCCGCGCGGATAAGGGCAGAAAGCACCTCATGAAGCCCGATCGGTTGAAAATCCCAGACATCGACGCCAACGTTTACCGCGCCAGATTGTACCATACAACGCTGGTACACATGCCCGCAGATCGCGATGTCGTAGTCCCCTGGTGGAGGCGGCCGCTTGAGGAGCCGCGCGTCTGGACTAATAATCGGGTAGTGATTCATCCAGACGAGGACACCTTCGACATCGATCACACTGTTAGGGTTTGGCACCTCAGCGAAACCGTACTGCTCCATCTTCCTTGCCGTGGCGTCATGGTTTCCGCGAATGAGAACTTTGCTGCCGTTGAG
>DATJTD010000077.1:0-2812 GCA_035503775.1 Candidatus Acidiferrales bacterium | reverse complement strand
GCGACGCGTCACAACCGCGTGAAGATGACCCCTCCGCCGAAGGCGCAGCTCGAAGAGAAGCTCAGCTTCGCGCTGCTCCACCATCCGCTGCTGGCCAAGCTCTGGCGCGCCGAACTCGGCGATGCGTACGAGCGCCTCAAGGTCGTCTTTCCGCAAACATGGGTGCTCGATCCGCGGCCGCTTCCGCCGCAAGGCGTGATCCACACCTTGACGGCTGCCGGCGAACCGGTGCACGACTGGACGCAACTCGTCCCACTCGGGAAGAGCGAACGCGACTTCGTGGTCAAACCCTCGGGCTTCTCGGAGCTTGCCTGGGGTTCACGCGGCGTCAAAGTCGCCAACGACCTCACCAAAGAAGATTGGCAGAGCGCGCTCGAGAGCGCGCTCCAATCGTACGAGAAGACGCCGTACGTTCTGCAACGCTTCCATAAGGGAAAACGCGTGCGCGTACCCTACTACAACGTCAAGGCCGATGACATCACCGTCCTCGACGGCCGCGTTCGCCTCTCGCCTTACTATTTCGTCCTCGGCGACGGCGTCCAGCTGGGCGGAATCCTCGCGACGATCGCCCCCGCCGACAAGAAGTTGATCCACGGCATGTCCGACGCGATCATGTCCCCCTGCGCCGTGCGCGAAGGTGGCTATTAGGAGTCACGGGCGGCAATTCGCGATCGTCATCGGAGCCTCGAAGCGGACGTTGAAGAAGGCACGAGCCCTGCTAATATTGCTCATCCGCGTCGTTCTTGGTGCAATTTTGATTGCGGCGGGTGTGGCGAAGATCGGCCACTTCGGCCGATTCGCAACGGAGATCGCGGCGTTCCGGCTTCTCCCGCAGCCGGTCATTGCGCCGTTGGCCGTCTTGCTGCCGTTCGTTGAAGTGCTTGTCGGTATTGCGCTTCTCTTGCGCATTCTCCCCAACGCCGCGTCGTGGACCGCCGTCGTGCTCTTTGCCGGGTACGACGCGGCCGTCGCATCGGCCGCCGCCCGCGGGATGAGCGTCGATTGCGGCTGCTTCGGACCGAACGACGCGTCGACCACGAGTTGGGGCGAGGCAGCACGTGACGCTCTCTTTCTGGTGCTCGCTCTCCTTGTTGCGTGTGCAGGCTCTTCTCGGTTCGGACGTATCGCCGCCAGGACCCCGGAGTCCACTTTCAAGACGTAGAAGCGTTTGATCCAGATGAACGATACGACGGACGATCGGAAACCGGTGGGTCGTTCCAGGAGACGCTCCATTCTGCTCATCGTCTGCGTCGTCATCGCGGTCGTTGCGGCGGCGGTCTACTTTTCGCGTGACGTCGTTCCGGTTGCCTCCACGACCGCTGTGGGAAACAGCACGCTCAAAGTCGGAGAGAAGGCACCGGAATTCACCGTAGAGACAGACGACGGCCCATTCGATCTGGACGCGGTGTCAACACCGGTCCTGCTCGAGATTTTCGCGACCTGGTGCCCCCACTGTCAATTCGAGACGCACGTGCTCAACGACGTGGCGCGTAAGTATCAGGGCAAGCTCGCCATCGTCGCCGTCAGCGGGAGCGCACTCGGCGGCGACCACGAGAGCCCTGAGTCGCAGGCCGATGTAAACGCGTTCGCCCAGTATTTCCACGTGAGCTACCCGATTGCGTTCGATCCCGACCTGTCGGTTGCACAGACCTACCTGGCAACGGGCTTCCCGACGATGCTCCTCATCAAGCCCGACAAAACCATCGCGTGGATCAATTCCGGGCAGCTGCCTGAACCGTCGCTGCTCGACGCGATAAACCAGGTCGTGCAGTAGCGCAGCAACTCGCGCCGGCCGGCGCCATCCGGCATTCCAGCCGTTTCATCGCTTGCCGATTGGATGAGCCGAACGCGGCGGGACGCCAACAAAGCGCTTCCAAATGCGGCGCAGATGGCGCGCAGAGCCGAAGCCGGAGCGCTCGGCGATACGAAACGGACACCGACGATATCGCTGGTTGCGATCGCTGCTCGTTTGATGGCGCGTCGGAAAAATCTCATCCATTAGCATCTCCGACTTCGACGACTGCTTCAGAGCTGGGGGCGTGCTCGCCGAGCGGTAGATGGCCGGTGGCGAGCCGGGATTGCAGCGCTTCCAGCATCATCGCCACACCGGCTTGCGCGTTTGCCTGCAGCTCGACACAGCATCGCTCAAACTCGGTGAGATCGGCACTCTCGCCCATCCGGCTTATCTTACGAAGTTGGTCAATTGCTCGCCATAACCGCCGCGTGTGCGCGATCAGCCTTGGTTCATCGCGACCGACCACGGCTAAGAACTCCTCGGCGCTTTGGTCTTCGCGCAAGACGACGTACGTCAAGGCCGACCACAGATGAGCTTCGTACCACTGCTTGGTCGAGACACGAATCTCCGAAAACGCGGGAGCCACCGCTTTTCCTCTGTCCAAAAGTGCGCGAGCACGCTCTTGCGCGCCGGCCGCTGCGTGGTACAGGGCAAATCTTGCAAGATTGTGGAAATCTCGCTCGCGATCGCCACAGTCATCCCATCCGCTTCTCTCCAGCCACGGCTCGAGCCATCGAAGACCCTTCTCGAACTCTCCAGCGCCTGCGAACACCAAGAGGCGTGCGGGCACATAGCTCACCGTCGCAAAGGTCGGGTCACCTATGCCCAGCTCCAGCAACTGGCGCTCGGTCCGGGCAGCGGCGTGAAGGTCACCTTTTGACGTTGCCCCGTCCGGTATCATGCTCATAAGTGGAGTGCGATTAGTGAACGGAGTTGATCTGTGGCGAACTGGTTTGGTGTGAGCTGTCCAAGCGACCGATGGGGTCGGTTCTCGTTGTAGTCGATGCGCCATTGCTC
>DATJTD010000076.1:0-20388 GCA_035503775.1 Candidatus Acidiferrales bacterium | reverse complement strand
CGTGCGAGGCGGTGTCGTAGAAGCCGACGACGTTCGCTGGGTCGTTGATGGTCGTTTCCGCGACCAACGGCGACGGCCTAGGTGACAGCACAATAGCTGTCGTCATCGTTGTGGCTGCACCGACGGCAAGCGAGGTGACCGAGACGGCCCGCTGTGTCGCTCCCTCGTCGCCCGGAAACTGGGCGATCTCGTCGACGGTGAAGGCATGCGCCTCGGGGGCAAGGGAGAGGGTGCGTTCAAAATGTGCGCCGTGCGGGACGACGTCTGGCGCATCGTAGGAGAAGCGGGCAGTTGCGTTGGCTCCATCGGGGACGATCGTCGCCGTATACGGACGGTTGAACATCCCAGCGGGAAATTGGTGCGTGTATTTTGCGATCTTGTCGACTGTAGAGAGAGGAGGTTCAATCTTCACATCGTCTCGGAGAGCACCGACCGTCGTAAAGATGCTGGTGCCCGTAGCTAAATCCTCGAAAACAAAGGCGCGCGCGCCGGCATTCGGCGCCACGACGAGGCGCACGACGGAGTTCTGCAAGACCACCGCATCGCTGCCTTCTCGGTAGACGTCTTGCAGGGACGCCATCGCCTTACCGGCGCCCACGGGCTGCAGGGTATAATCCGGGAGAGTCTGATCGCGTCGAATCGGGAGCGCGGCAGCGGGCGATTGCGCCACTCGCTGCTCCACGGTAGCTTCGGCGATCAACACACGCTTACCGGAATGGCCCGCTTTTACTCTGACGGGTGCGATGAGGACGCGCCGGGCCGGAACGACCACGTCGCGCAAGACAATGCGCTGCGCACTACTGGGGCGAAGGACGATCGTCCCGTAGCGAACATTCACCGGCTGATAGTTTTCAATGGTGAGAAAACCAAGCCCCGAACCATCTGTTGAGGTTGCAAAACTCGCACCTGGCACAAACGAGACAGTGCGCCGGTGATGCGCCGCGTGGAGCGCGAGTGCGACAAGCCCTCCGTTGAGCGAGGTTGCCGAGGTCAAGAGCGTGTTCGGAAGGGCACGATCCAGCGGTCGTGAGAGCGGAATGACGATGCCCCCATGGCGCGCATAAGCTGCCAATCGGTCGAGAGCCGCATTCATCAAGTGCGCAGTCGCCGCTGTCGGCGTCGGAAGCTGAGGCACGATGAGCATCGGGAGGCGCTCGAGCGCAGCCGGTGAGGTGTAGCGCAGATCGACCAGCGTACAGGTGAGCGAGAAGGCACGGCACGAGCGTTGCGTAGCGGCCGTCTGCGCCGCGATCTCCGCGATGTCGGTGTTGGTGATCCGCGTCGCATCATAGGCGCTCGTCAGGTAGACGATGCCGGCATCGGCGACGACGTGCGAAGAAGCAAGCTGCGGCCCGTAGCGCGCAATGATATCGCCCATGCGCCGGGTCGGCACGGCCCGCGGATTTTCGGGCGTCGACGTGGGATCGAGCGGAAGTGCTGCATCCCAAGCGTAGAACGCGTTAGCGAACGGAGCCTCCATCCCGCTCGGGTACAGCGTATCTTGTGCGGGGAAGTTTACGATGCCGCGTCCACCGAGGCCAATGATCGTTCCGATCGCGAGTTCCGTATTCGACGGGTCGGCCGCGCGAGGGCGGATGTCGTCGGGCTGCTCGAGCCAGCCCGCCTGAAATTCACTGACCATGACGGGCTTGTCGCGTTGGGTCTGGAGAAGCCCGGTCGCCAACTCCAACTGCGTGCGGTCGTGCTCGCCGATGGAGTAGGTGTCGCTCTGATACCAATTCCCCATCGCCCATACCGGTGACGAACCCGTGACCTTCATGTCGTACGTATTGATGAAGACGGGCTCGGCCGGCCCGGTGACGCCGTGCACGACCGACGCGAGCCAGCGCAGGTAAGCCGCGAGATGAGGCGCGGGCCACGTTTGATTGTCGATGTACGCGCCTTGATCGTCGTCGAGCTGCACGGCGATCACGAGATCGGCGACCGGCTCGAACTCGTGCAGCACGCGCTCGAGCCAGCGCCGCGCGTAGTGCATGTGCGTCGCATTGGCCATCCACGCGGCAGCGGCATCGTCGGAGTTTGCGTTTTGCAGCGTGGCGGTCGGCGGATAGCGTCCTTCGAGCAGATCGTGCTGCGGCATCCCGTATTCCGGGCGCTCGAGCAGCCAGGCGGGATACCCACCGTTGCGCCATTCATTGCGAATGACGGGCCCCGGCCGTAAGATGATCTTGAAACCAAAGGAGCGCGCGAGCCGCATGACTTCGTGCAAGTCACGCCGCGGACTGGTGTGCCCATCGAAATCGAAGTCGCCGTCGCTGAGTTCGTGCCAATTCCAAGGCACGTAGAGATCGAGAGTGTTGATGCCCAGACTGCGCAGGCGTACCATCGAATCGCGCCAGAGATCGCGCGGCAGCCGCTCGTAGAAAAAAGAGGCGCCGTAGACGAAGAAGGGCTTCCCGTCGACCGTGAACACGGGATAGCCGTCGCGTTGCACGATCGCACTGTGCCCGTAGCCGGCAGCGAAGGCGCCGCACGGCGGTGCAAGGACGCTCGTGCAGAACACGAGCATTCCAATGATCCGCCGCGCGCTGCCAAGCCGCACGAAAGCTACGCTCTGGCCGCTAGTTCAACTGTGGCGTCGAGCGCCGTCCGAAGGTCTTCGATGAGATCGAACGGATCCTCGATCCCAACCGAGAGCCGTAGCAAGTTCTCGGTGATCCCCCGGCGCTCGCGAATCTCTTTGGGAATTGCGCCGTGGGTCATCCGCGCAGGTACCGAGATCAAAGACTCGACACCGCCGAGGCTCTCGGCCAGCGAGAAGAGCCGGGTGTGCTTGACGAGCTCGTACGCGCGCGCCGTCTCGCCGCGCGGAACGAACGAGACCATCCCCCCATACCCATGCATCTGACGGCGCGCGACCTCATGCTGCGGATGCGACGGGAGCCCCGGATAATAAACTCGCGCAACGTCACTCCGACCGGCCAAAAACTCGGCGACGGCCTGTGCGTTTTCGATGTGCTGGCGCATCCGTACGGCGAGTGTCTTGGCACCGCGCATGACCAGCCACGCGTCCATCGGCCCCGGAACCCCGCCCACCGCGTTCTGATGAAATTTGATCGTCTCCGCCAGTGCCTTGTCGTTTGTCACCGCAGCACCGCCCACCGCATCGCTGTGGCCGCCGATGTACTTGGTGGTCGAGTAGACGACGATGTCAGCCCCGATGCTCAAGGGCGCCTGAAGGTACGGCGAAGCAAACGTGTTGTCGACGACCAGAATCTGCCCCGGCTGCTTCATCTTCGCCACGGCCGCGATATCCACGATCGTGAGCAGCGGATTCGTCGGCGTCTCGACCCAGATCAGTTTGGTCTGCGGTTCGATTGCCGCGCGCGTCGCGGCGAGATCCGACATGTCCACGTACGTGAAACGCAGCCCGTAGCGTTCCAAGACGCGCGAGAAGAGGCGATAGGTCCCACCATAGAGATCGTCACCGACGACCACGTGATCGCCCGAGGAGAGCACGTTCATCACGGCTGACGTCGCTGCCATTCCGCTCGCGAAGGCGCTGCAATAGGAGGCGTCGTCGAGAGCCGCCAGCTGCCGCTCCAGCGCAACCCGGGTTGGGTTGATCGTGCGGCTGTAATCGTAGCCTTTGTTTTCGCCCACGGCCGTCTGGGTGTAGGTGGACGTCTGATAGATCGGGACGATCGTAGCGCCCGTCGCGGGATCAGCCTCTTGCCCCGCGTGGATCGCGCGCGTGCTGAACTTCATGCAGTTATTTGGCAATCATGATTTCGGTCGCTTTGATCAGGACTTTCACGCGATCGCCTTCTTTGATATCGAGCCGGTCGACCGACGAGCGCGTGATCGCTGCCGCCACACTAGCCGCGTCGATCCGGACTTCGACCGGCAGTCGATTGCGAGCGCTGAGTTCCATATTGCTCGTTTCTATTTAGCGGAGCTTGCGGAGAGGAAACTGATGATGTCTTGACGCGTAACGACACCGACGGGCTCTTTGCCGTTGCTGACAACGATTGCCGAGTTTGCCAACGTGAGGAGTTTGTAGGCTTCGTCGATCTCCGCACCGGTTTGCAGCATGGGGAACGGCCGGCCCATCACCTCGCGCACCTCTTTGTGCAAGAGGTCGGAACGGTCGAAGACGGCCTGCATGACGGCGACGTCGTTGATGCTGCCGACCACTTCATGATCGCGCATCACCGGCAACTGCGAGATCTCGTACCGGCGCAACAGGTCGAGCGCCTCCTTGACCACGTCGTGTTCTTTGACCGTGATCATCGGTGGCAGGGGCTGTTTGGAGTTGAGCACGTCGCCGACCGTCGCGCCGCGCGTCCCCTCGGCCATGAAGCCGTTGGCGATCATCCACTCGTCGTTGAATATCTTCGACATGTAGCCGCGCCCATGATCGGGGAAGACCACCACTAGCACCGCCTCGGCCGGAAGCGTCTTGGCGATGCGCGCGGCGACAACTGCCGCCGTCCCCGAAGAACCGCCGACGAGCAGCCCCTCCTCACGGGCGATGCGCCGCGCCATGAGAAACGACTCCCGGTCGGAGACGCGCAAGATCTCGTCGATGACTTTGAGGTCGATCGTCTCAGGCAAGTACGACATCCCGATGCCTTCGACTTTGTATGACTTCGGCGTATCGCCCGAATAGATCGAACCCTCCGGATCGGCACCGATCACGACGATCTTCGGGTTCTGCTCTTTGAGATAGCGCGCCGTCCCCGAGATCGTTCCGCCGGTCCCCACGCCCGAGACAAAGTGCGTGATCGTCCCCGCGGTCTGCGCCCAAATCTCCGGTCCGGTCGTCTCGTAGTGCGCCCCGGGGTTTGCACGGTTGTGCCACTGGTTGGGCATGAAGGCGCCCGGGATCTCGCTGACCAGACGCTCGGCGACGCCATAGTAGGATTCCGGAGAATCGGCCGGGACGTTGGTCGGCGTGATGACTACCTCCGCGCCGTAGGCGCGCAGGAGGTCGACTTTCTCCTTCGACATCTTGTCCGGCATCACGAGGATGCACCGATAACCGCGGATCGCCGCCGCCATGGCGAGGCCGGTCCCGGTGTTGCCGCTGGTCGCCTCGACGATCGTCGAGCCGGGTCCTAGGTCTCCCGCTCGCTCGGCATCGAGCAACATCTTGTACGCCGGGCGGTCCTTCACGCTGCCGC
Source organism: Candidatus Acidiferrales bacterium (assembly GCA_035503775.1). GTDB lineage: Bacteria > Vulcanimicrobiota > Vulcanimicrobiia > Vulcanimicrobiales > Vulcanimicrobiaceae > DATJTD01. The sequence continues at coordinate 15,241 of DATJTD010000076.1, read as the reverse complement.
CTGGGTTGAAGTACTCCACCTTGGCAAGCACGAGACACTTGGCATCGCTCACCACGCGGCGCAATTGAATGAGCGGCGTCTTGCCGATCGCCTCCAGGGCGTTCTTGTAGTAGGTCAGCTGAGGTGCGGTCGTAGCCGGCATGGAGGTTCCGTCCTTCACGTGTGCAGTCGGAGGAGGGCTTCGGGGCCCTGAATCCAGGCGCCCGCCGAGCGGGTTGAAGGGGGCGATGGCGACGGATTTTCGTAGCGGTACCGATTTCCCGCGCAGAGGGCGCGACGAGTACGGCGGCTTTTTGTGGCTCCTGCGCGTCTTCGACAAAGCGCGAGCGAAGGCGGCCGGGACGATTCACGACTACATCTATCCCTGCCCAATGGATCGGGGCGTCTTCGAGCACTGGGGCATCACGCCCGCCGAGTTCGACGTCGCGATTCGCACGCACCCGACCGATGAGGCGATCCTCGCGTGGCTGCAGAGCCGGGTCTCCGACGCAGTGCGCCTCGAGACCAATCGCTGGCTGCGTGAGGAGAAGGCGGCCAACATGGATCGCCAAGATGCCGAAGAGGGCGTCGCCGCCGCTTAACGAAGGCGCCCCGCCATGACGCACGCTCGTGTGTTTGGTGCGGTTCTGATCCTCGCCTGCGCCGGCTGTGGTACCCCGGCAGTGCCGCCGGCGCTGCAGTATGCAACGGTCAGCGGCCAAGTCTTCGATAGCGCCACCAACGCCGGCATCCCCAGTGCGATCGTCACCGTCAACGGCGTGCAGTCGGCGACGTCCGACGGAGACGGCTTCTTCAAGATCGTGAACGTCCCCAACGGCCCCGTCGATTGGTCGGCGAGTGCCGGCGTCCTCTACAACCAGCAAGGCGGCTCGATTACGCTCACTCCGGGACAGACGTACACGCTCAATATCCCGTTGACGCACGTGTAACCGTTGCGCATCTTGCTCGCTCCCGATAAATTCAAAGGGAGCCTCGACGCTCTGCGCGTCGGCGAAGCGATCGCGCGCGGGATGCACCGCGTCGTCGGAACGTCGTGGAGTACGCAGATCGTGCCGATGGCCGACGGCGGTGAAGGCACCGTCGACGCCTTCATTGCCGCCGGTGCGCAGCGAGTCGTCGTCCCGGTCTGCGGACCACTTGGTGAGCCGCGCGACGCGGCCTTCGCGCTCGACGGAACGACGGCGATCCTGGAGATGTCGGCGGCTTCGGGGCTTGCGCTCCTGACACGCGAACAACTCGATGCGTGTCGCGCCTCGACGTATGGGACGGGGCAGCTCATCGCCGCGGCGCTCGACCGCGGGGTGAAGCACATCGTCATCGGCATTGGCGGCAGCGCGACGAACGACGGGGGGGCCGGCATGCTGCAAGCCCTCGGGGCGCGCCTGCTCGATGCCGAGGGACGAACGCTCGAACCCGGGGGCGCAGCGCTCGAGAGCCTCGCTCGCGTTGAACTCGAGCGGCTCGACCCGCGCGTGCGTGCGGTGACGATCGAGGCCGCCGCCGATGTCGACAATCCGCTGTGCGGCCCCAGCGGAGCTGCTGCGGTCTTCGGTCCGCAGAAGGGCGCCTCGCCGCAGGACGTCGAGACGATCGAGCGCGCGCTCGCAAACTTTGCGCGAGTCACAGCGAGGGCGCTCGGCGTCGATCATTGCGGCGATCCGGGTGCGGGAGCCGCCGGCGGATTGGGCTTCGGGCTGCTCAGTTATCTAGGTGCAAAGCTTCGCCCGGGCGTCGAGATCGTCGCCGAGCTGCGCGGGCTCCCTGCGGCGCTCGCCGCCGCCGATCTTTGTGTGACCGGCGAAGGGAGAGTCGACGATCAGACCTTGCGCGGAAAGACCGTCGCGGGCGTCGCGCGGCTTGCGCAAGCAGCCGGCGTTCCGGTCATCGCGATTGCCGGCACGGTCGACGTGCGCGGTGAAGAAGAACTCGGCCGACGTGGAATCGCGGTCCTTCCGATCGCCGACGGCCCGGCGACGCTCGACGCATCGATGGCGAATGCACCCGAGCTGCTCGAACGAACGGGTGCGCGGCTCGCGCGGCTGCTGTTGCTCAGCGACCGATTACCGGCGCGGACGGCACCGGCTGGGCGGTCGTGAGCCGCACGAACGAAGAGCGCTCGACGACGTAGTCGTCGATGACGTGGATCAGGACCTCGGCAAGACGCGCGGAGTCGTGGCGCACGGTCTGCGTCTCGCTGATCACGTTGGCGCCGACGACGCGCAGCCCCATCGCTTCAATGGCCTCGATATCGGGTTGCACCGGAATCTGGCCTTCCTCTGCGTACGCTTCGAGGAGCCGGCGCGGCGCCTGCTCGTTGACGATGGCGTAGTCGCAGACGTGCTCACTGGTGTGATCGAGAAGCGCGCGCACGTGTTGTGAGGCGGTGAATTCGTCGGTCTCACCGGGCTGTGTCATCACGTTGCAGACGTACATCTTCGCGCAGCTCGCCGTGGCGATCTCCTTGGCGATCCGGCGCACGAGCAAGTTCGGAAGAATCGAGGTGTAGAGGCTGCCCGGTCCGAGTATGATGGCATCGGCTTCGCGAATCGCGGCGATCACTTCGTCGAGTGGTTCGGCGGCTGCGGGCTCGAGGGTGAGGCGCTGAATCGGTTGCGTGGATTTCGAGATGTTCGTCTCACCGACGACTTCGGTGCCGTCGAGCAGCACCGCGTGCAGGCGCACGTTCGCAAGCGTCGCCGGCAGGACACGTCCTTTGATGTTGAGGACGCGGCTCGATTCTTTGATCGCCTTATCGAAGTTCCCGGTGATCCCGGTCATCGCGGCGAGAAAGAGATTGCCGAAGGAGTGGCCGGAGAGACCGTCACCCTCAGTGAACCGATAGCGAAAGAGATCGGTCACCATCGCTTCGTCGTCGGCGAGTGCCACAAGACAATTGCGCACGTCGCCCGGGGGAAGAATGCCGAGTTCTTTCTGCAGGCGTCCCGAGCTTCCACCGTCGTCGGTTACCGTCACGACCGCCGTAAGATTGCTCGTATATCGCTTGAGCCCGCGCAGCAGCGTGGAGAGCCCCGTCCCACCGCCAATTGCGACGATGCGGTACCCGCGCCGCAGACGCATATCGAAGAGCGCTTCGACGATGTTGTCTTTGCGTTCGGGGGTCAGGGCCGCCACGATCGCGCGCATCCATTGCCGTATCCCGACGACGACGAGCACGACGCCGCTCACCATGAATATCCACATGAGCCAGCCGACCGGCATGAAGTCGTCGAAGAAGTTGTCGACGAACTCATCGACCTCGAAGTGCATCCCTTCGGCAAGGAGCCAGCGATAGGCTCCGTTGACGAAGAGCACCGCCCCCAGCGCCGCCACTACCAGCCAGCGCTTCACGCCGAGGCCAGGGTAGAACCAACGCAAGAGACGCAGCGCGCTTCGCTTCATGCGGCAAAGGCCAGGTCGCGATGCTCGAGGGTCACTTCCACGTGCTCGCGTTCACTCAAGTGTTCAGCCAGCTCCTCGGCAATGAAGACCGAGCGATGCCGGCCGCCGGTACATCCAATGGCAACGGTGAGGCGCGTCTTCCCTTCTTGTGCGTACTGCGGGATGAGGAAGTCGATGAACCCGTGGAGCATGCGCAAAAATTCCATCGTCGCCGGAAGCGGTGCGAGGTAGGCGGCGACGCGCTCGTCGCTTCCGGTGAGCGTCTTGAGCTCCGGCACATAGTTGGGATTCGGTAGGAAGCGCACGTCGAAGACGAGATCGGCATCGAGCGGGATGCCATGTTTGAAGCCGAAGGCGACGACGTGGACGGCGAGCGTGGTATCCGCGTCGCTGTCGGCAAAAGCCGCGACGACGCGCGCCTTGAGCGACGCTTGCGTCAGGCGCGAGGTATCCCAGACGCGATCTGCCTGCGCGCGCAGCGCCTTCATCTCGCGGTGGTCGGTGGCGATCGCATCGGCGAGGTTCTTCCCGAGGTGCTCGTACGGATGGCGGCGGCGCGTCTCACTATAGCGCCGAATGATCACGTCGTCACTGGCCTCGAGGTAGAGCAGCTCGAAGGCAATCCCGCGCTCGCGCAACTCGCCGAGCGCAGCGACTGCGTCGCCGAACGGCCCATGGCTGCGCACGTCGAGTGCCAACGCCAGGCGGCGAATGCCCGCACGCTCACAGAGCGTCACGATCTCGCCGGTGAGACGCGGCGGCAGGTTATCGAGGCAATGAAAGCCGAGGTCTTCGAACGACTTCATAGCTTGGCTCTTCCCTGCGCCGGAGAGCCCGGTAACGATGACGAAGCGCATGAGACCTACTGCTTCTGCCACGCGAGCAAAATGCCCATGAAGCTCTTTTCGCCTGAAAGAGCCAACGCCCTCATCCCCGTCCTGACGCCGCTCATCGAAGAGCTGTGGGCCCAGCGCCAAAGCCTCGCCATCGCGTTGCTCGAAGCCGACCCGGCGCTGCGCGCGGCCCATCCGACGGCGAGCCCCTCGCCGCAAGAAGAAGGCCGCCGCCTCGAAGAGCGCCGGGCCGCGATCCGGCGGACGATCGAGCGGATCCAGGCCCACGGCTGCATCGTCAAAGATATCGACCTAGGCTTGCTGGACTTTCCCGCCGTCCGCGAGGGACGGCCCGTCTACCTTTGTTGGAAGGCGGGGGAGCCGGCCGTTGCCTATTGGCACGGCACCGACGAAAACTTCTCGCTTCGAAAAGGGCTGTAGCCCCTCAGGAGGCCGCCGCGTTCGCGGGCTCCACGCGGATGAAGTCGTCAGCGAGACCCTGCAGCCGCACCTCACCGAATTCCGCGGTGTATGCCCCGGTCTCGTGGCTTTTGATCTCGCCGATCTCCGGCACGTTGGCAAGCTGCGGAATCTTGTTCCGTATCTCGTCCGGGAGGCGCACCTTATCGCCCACCGACAACGCCGTCCGCGAGAACAGCTTCTCGAGTTCGTCCATGAGCATCGGCAGCGGAATGCCGTACCCTTCGCTCACCTGCTCGACCGTCTCGGTCTCGCTGATCGCGCAATTCGAACACCCGCCCAAATGAAATTTCGCAAAAACGCGCCGAGCCCCGGCATGCACTTTAAAAGCCTGTTCTACGGTCATGTCTTTGCTGAAATGCGTGCTCACGTCCACTCCCAAATTCTGGATACGCTACTCTTCCGTACCAACGCCCCCACCGCCTCGCCAGTTGCGCTGCAGCCATGCCCCGGCTCTGGCGGCGGGGGGTGTGGGGGGTCTCCCCCCTACAAGACGGACTACGCCTATAAGCCGGATTCTGTACCCCGAAGGGTGACGGCCATCTCTCTGGGGCGCGCGTTACCGTGCGCCTCGGTGCGATGTTGCTCGTTCGGGTGGGCACCCGGGCCCAGAGGGCCGTTCGAGCGATCTTGCTTCAGGTGGGGTTTACCCGAGCGCGCGTCACCGTGCGCTCCGTGAGCTCTTACCTCACGATTTCACCCTTACCGGCAGAAGCCGGCGGTATGTTTCTGTGGCACTTTCCTTCGAGTCGCCCCGACAGGACGTTATCCTGCACCCTGCCCGATGAAGCCCGGACTTTCCTCACGTTCGTTCGCGAACGCGCGACCGCCCAGCGTACTCCGCGGGCTAGTATAGCACGAAAGGGGCACGACCCGCTCGTGCGAATCTGAGGACGTTCGCCCCGGTCCATCCAGAGGCTCCGGCGGCACAAGAACCGGGGGCATAGCTCAGTTGGTAGAGCATCACGCTGGCAGCGTGAGGGTCAGGAGTTCGAGTCTCCTTGCCTCCAGAAGTTTCAGGCGACGAGCGTTTGGATGATCGAGGCGACCCGCGCGGCGTGAAGGGGGGCGGCGTAGGTTTGCGCGTGCGTCCGTGCGAGGCTGCCCGCGGTGCGAGCGGCCTCTGGAGACGAGAGCAGCGAGAGTAACGCTCGGGCAAACGCGGTTTCGTCCCCGGCTCGCACGACGTGGCCAGTCGTTCCGTCGATAACTCCTTCGCGCGCGCCGCCGTCATCGAAACAGACCGTTGGACGGCCGGCGGCAGCGGCTTCGATCGTCGTGCGCCCAAATGGCTCGCGAGTCGAGCAGTTCGCCAGGACGTCGAGTGCCGCGTACGCGATGCGTGGATCGTCGAGCCACGGGACGAAAGAGACGGCGTCGAGGAGCCCGAGCGAGCGGACAGTGGCGCGCAGTTCGTCAGCAAAATCGAGATCGCGAAAGATCGCATCGCCGACGACGACGAAGCGGCAGTCCAGCTCTTCGCGGACGCGCCGCGCAATGCGCAAAAACCGGTCGTGCCCTTTCCAGCGGTTGATGCGTCCGACGATACCGACGAGCGGACCGTCCCAGTCGATGCCGAGCGCCGCGCGCGCTTTCATGCGGTCGGGAAGATCGTCGTACGACGGCAGATCCAGCGGATTCGGTATCACGTGCGTATTGCGTAGTCCGTAACACTGCGCCACGGCTTGCGAGATCGCCACCCGCTGTGTCGAGCAGGTCGCAAGCACCGGACGAACCAGCGCCCGGCCTGTCCCCTCGAGAAGGTCGCGTAGGTGGCAGACGGTGGCGAGGCCACGCATGCGGGCCGCCGGGGCGGCGAGCACGTGGGCTTTGATCGTGTTGGTGTAGACGACGTCGGCCTGGATGCGCTTATAGAGGCGGCTGAGCGAAGTGACGGCTGAAGGCATCGAGGTGAGCGCAGCCCGCATCGGGTGCTCGCGCTGGACTCGCGCGAGCGCCGGCGCGATCTCGCAGATTTCCACGTCGATGCCGGACTCACGCACGCGGCGTGCGAAGGCACCGTCCCGGAAGAAGACCGCGATCGGCTTGAGCGACGGTGGCAAAAACCGCAGAAGGAGCGCGAGACTCTCCTCGGCACCCCCTGCGGCATCCCCTTGCTGATCCACGAACGCTACTCGAGTCAATCGCGCACGCCTCCATCCGCATCCGAAGAGCGATAATGATGCATGCACTGCGTTGTTCCGGTTAACGTTTTCAGTCGCGAGGTTACTTTATGGACGTTATTTCCAACGGATTGGTCAAATAACTCCGGTAAATTTCTTCGTGACCGAAAACGAACCCGTTCGCTTCTAGACCAGGCCGGTACGTATCGCGTGTACCGCCGCTTGTGTGCGAGCATTGATGTTGAGCTTCGAGAAGATGCGGCTGATGTGATTCTTTACGGTCTTCTCGGAGAGGTGCAATCTCGCACTGATCTGTTTATTGGCCAAGCCTTCGGCGATGAGCTTGATCACCTCAGACTCACGAGCCGAGAGCTCCACGAGGTCGGGGCGGCCCGAGGTCGCGGTGGAGCGGCGTAGGAGACCGCCGGCAACACGGGGATCGACGTACGTCTCGCCCGATGCGACCGATTTTGCTGCCTTGATGAGTTCTGCGGGCGAAATATCCTTGACGATATAAGCGTCAGCTCCGGCTCCGAGGCAGCGCTGCATGATTTCTGGGGTAACACGCGTCGAGAGGACGCAGACGCGCGTCCCGGAAGCCGCGGAGGCGCAGGTTTGAATCGCCTCGGCGACGTCGGTAGTCTGTCCGTCGATATCGAGAATCACGAGGTCGGGGCGTGCGGCAGCCAATTGCGCAGCGACCGGTGTTCGATAGTCACCGATCACGTTGATCTCTGGGTCTCCTGAGAAAACTGAGCACAAGGCCTTAGCAAAAAGGGCCTGGAACTCGACCACCGCAACACGAATAGCAAGGGAAGGCATGCTGTTAAGTACCTTCGATCTGCGATCAAATAAAAGATAGGGGGCGCCGATGTGGATATTTATACCAGTCGAACGGCGCTCTTTCTCTCCCTCAGCATGGGGATTTTGTCCCAAGAAGCGTTAAGTAAGTGTAAATGACGGTACGCAAATACAAGGAGTCTTCCTCTTTCGCCGCTCGCGCAGCGGCGCGCGGAGACCTCCGAGAAGCGGATGGGGTAAACGACTATCTTCTCGCTCGCTCGCAGCCGGCGCTCTATGTGCTCGACCGCGACTACCGGGTCATTTCCTATTGGTTGCCGTCGCAAAGCGACGAAGGCGCAATGCCGCAGTTCGGACCGCCGGACGGCACCCTTCGGCTAGACCCGGCGATGGAGACGCAGATCCGGCAGTTGACCGCAACCTGGGCCGACAGCCGGCCCGACGTGTTGGCGGGGTCGTCGGTTGCCGTCGTCGCCCCCTCGGCCGTCATTCGCGCCATGCCGCTTTTCGGCCCGAATACCGACGGCTTCATCGTCACGATCGAGCGCATCAAAACCCGCAACGCCATCGAAGGAGCCCGCCGGCGCTTTGCACTTTCGCCTCGGGAGCTCGATGTGCTCACGCTGGTCCTGGAAGGCTGTGATACACCGGCGGTCGCTATTCGGCTGCACATCGCACGGTCCACGGCCAACGATCACGTCAAGCGCATGTTGGCGAAGACCGGAAGCCGCAATCGCGCGGAACTCGTCGCGCGCGTGCTCGGCTGGAACCGTTAAAGGGCGAGGGCGCTACCAGCCTAGCGGCGCCGGCGCGCAGACGGCATTCGCGGCCTCGAGAAACTCGGGGAGGCCATCGCGATCGGTAAGGACCTGATCGGCTCCTTGCGCCCACGCCGTTGCGCGCCACGTGGGGCTCGACGTACCACCGTACACGACTAAGCGCGCACGCGGCACCGCCTCGCGCAGACGCTTGAGCGTTGCAAAGTTGCTTGCGCTCTCGGAAACCCCAAGGTCCACGAAGACGATGTCGGGACTCAAAAACGTGAGGGTCGCTTCGTCGACGCTCGGCATCGTGCCGATCACGCGACAGCCGTTTGCTTCCAGCGACGTCACCAGATGGGGAACAAAGAGGAGCTGAGGCTCGAGAACAACGACATTGCGCGTTTGCCGACTAACAGGCCCGCTCCGGACGATCATTTCCGTATCTTAACCGACGTGAGCACGACGAAGAAGATGCGGAGGGCCCCTAGAGCCCAGTCGATAGGCCTAGGCCAACCCGGCCTTGATTGCATGGACGGCCGCGCTCGTGCGCCCGTTGATTTTCAATTTGGAGAAGATCCGGCCGAGATGGCTCTTCACCGTCTTCTCCGAGAGACTGAGCCGCACGGCAATCTCTTTGTTGGAGAGTCCATCGGCGATGAGACGAACGATCTCCGTCTCGCGCGCGGTGAGTTCGCTGGGCGTGATGTCCGCCGGTAGCCGGCGCCGCAGAATCGCGCCCGCAACACGCGGATCGACGTAGACATCGCCTTGCGCGACCATCTTGGCTGCGCGGATGAATTCCACCGGTAAGGCGTCCTTGACGACCAGCCCCTCGATACCGGCGTCCAAACAGCGCTCGATATCACCTGAAGTGAGGCTTTGTGCGATAACGCACAGATGTGCCGCCGGGTAGACGGAGCGCACCAAATCGGCGGCCTGGCCAATCGATCCCTCATGATTGTCCAGATCGAGGACAACGACATCCGGTGGTTGCCGGCTCGGGACGAGATCGGCGATACTCTGCACGTCGCCGATCACCTCGAGGTCGGGATCCATGGCCAACAGCGCGGCCAGACCTTTGCCGAAGAGCGTCAGGTTTTCCACGATGAGGATGCGCTTGTGAACAGCGCTCGGTGGGGTCGCAGAGGTAATCATCGGCAATTAAGCAAGCGCCGGCCGTTCGTCGCCGTCGAGATAGTAGCGGTTCAATTCGACGTTCCGCTGCGGGGCCGTCTTGTTGAGGACGGCACCGAGAATGTTGTGCACGCCGGCGGCATGGAGTTTGGTAATAGCGCGCCGTGCGACGTTCGTGTCGGTCTGGCCGGAGGCGATGACGAGTACCGTTCCGTCGGTGTGCGCGGCGAGGATGGCGGCGTCGATGACCGGTTCGATTGCGGGCGAATCGATGATGATCGTGGTGTAGGATTCAGCTGCGCGCGCGATGAGTTCGTCGAACTGGTCGGATTGCAAGAGGCGATAGGAGTTCGGCGTGCGCGTTCCCGCGCCGATGAGGTCGAGGCCGGGATGTTTTGTCTTGTGGATGACGTCTTCGTAGGCGGCCGTTCCGACCAGCACGTCGGAGAGCCCCTGCGTCGGGCGGATTCCGAGCTTGGTGTGCAGCGTCGGCCGGCGCAAATCACCGTCGATGAGCAATATCCGCGGCTCCACTTCGGCCAGCGCGATGGCCGTGTTGAGCGCGACGGTCGACTTGCCTTCCCCCGCGCTGGCGCTGGTGATGGCGATCGTGCGCAGGCGCGTACTCGACGCATAGCGCAGCGCTGTGACGAACTGGAAATACGATTCGATCGTGATCGATTGCAGCCACGGAAGGGCCGCGAGCTGCTCCCGCCCGGCAAGCGGAAACGAGGCCAGCACCGGAAGGGCCAAGCGATGCTCGACCTCTGTCTCGGCGTGTATGCGTGTATCGATGATCTCGGCCGCCAGCGCTACGCCGATGCCCAGCAAGAGCGCGGCAATCGCGCCGATGAGCAGATTGAGACCGATGTTCGGCGTGACGCGTGCGTCGTAGGCAGTGGCCGGCTGCACGATCGCCACGTCGCTGAGTGCTGCCGAATGCGCGACGGTGGCTTCGGCGCTCTTGCGTTCGAGCTCGTCGTAGACGTAGCCGGCAAGTTTTGCGCGGCCTTGCAAGGTGAGCAATTCCGAAGCTGCATTCGATATCTGCGAAGGCGCCGGTTGCAGGGCGGTGAGCTCCTGACGGAGCAGCGCGTCCTGCGAGCGGTCGGATGCCAACCGAGCTGCAAGCGTCGAAGCCTGCTGTTGCAGCTGCGCGTAGATGGGATTGGGAATGGTACTGCGCGCGGAGACGACGGGGGCCGATTCTAGTGAGATCGCTTGCTCGAGTTCGGACTGCTGCTGCACAAGCGCGACGACGGTCGGATCGTTATCCGACGCGTGGCTGCGGGCTGCTTGCAGTTGCGCGTCCACTTGAGAAAGCTGCGTCTGCAGCTCTGAAAGAACCGGGTTGGGGGCTGTTTGCTGGTCGACCCACATCGAGCGCGAGAGGGTCGTGGTTTGGGCGCGTACGTTGCGGAGCTGCGCCGCCGCCTCACTCTGGTCGACTTCGAGCGCGGCGATGCGCGTCTCGATCGCGTTGACGGTTGATTGCTGGGTGTGCGTCGGCTGCGCAATGCGCGCCGTCTTGTGCGTGGCTTCGTACCGTGCGAGCGCCCGCGTGGTGTCGGTCACATTGGCTTGCGCCTGGGGCAATTGCGCGTTGAGATAGTCCATTACCGTCTGCGCCTGTTGTGACGACATGTCTCGGCGGTAGGCGACGAAATCGGAGGCCAACGTGTTGGCAATTGCCGCCGACTCGGTTGCATTGCGCCAGGAGACGCTAGCGATGAGGATTCCCGTCTCGCCGAGCGGTTGAACGTTGACGTGCGAAAGGAAGTCGGTTGGGCGCATGTTCAGACCGAGTTCGTCGATGACGCGCTGCGCCGTCGGTGTCTCTTGCAACAACTCGGCGAGCAAGGGAAGTGAGCCCGCAGGCGAGAGGTTCGTCGACGATCCCATCGGCGGCGCCTGCGCGATGAGCTTCACTTGCGTCGTGTAGCTTGGTGGGATGGCAAAGGTAACCGCGGCGACCAAGAGGAGAACGCCCCCTGCGACACTCAGAGCAAGCATGCCGCGGCGCCGCAGCGTCGTCTGCAGCCAGCCCAGCGGGCGGGATTCGGTCGCTCCGCGCGGCGGCAGGAGTGTCTGATCTCCGGTTAACTGATACATCTTGCTTCCTTGTGCAGTATCGAGGGGCCCAACCGTGGCACGAAGATGTCACCGACAGACGAAAAGGTTTGCGCCGGGAATCGATGGGACCGAAACAGGGACGACGGGGACAAGGCGCTCCTCGAGGCGGACGTCGGTTGCTCCAACTACTATAGGCGTGGCCGCCGTGTGGCGGAGCAGCACGTTGGACGATCTCGCTTGTGACTTTCGGCCTAACGAGACCCCGGTAATCGCGTGCAAGCGGGCCTTTCAACGCACGTAGCCCGGTTGCTGCCGGCCGATCGTCGTAGTCCGCATGTCCTCTGTCATAGGTCCGCACGCTCCCTTGGAAGGAGCAACTTCACGCCGGACGATAGTCGAGACGAGTTTCTTCGCTGAGCCATTTGTCATCACGATCGCCCAAAGTGCTTGCGTCTCTTGGGTGGCTCCGCGTACTATCCGTGTTCCAAGGTTCACTCCCGGAGGGGAATGCAGACACAGCAAGGCGCGCTCGTCCCTATCGCGCGCGGTACCTACGAAGAGGAGCGCCTCCGTGTCATTCACGTCGTCGATGCGCGTGAAGACGGTGTTCCCGCATGGGGCAGAGAGCGCGCCGTGCAGGCCCTCATGCAGACGCAGCGCGACAGCGGTCTCGTCGAGCCGGAGTTCGTCTGTTTCTCATGGGGCCAGCTTGCAGCCGATCTTACTGCCGCCCGTTTCTCGGTTTGCGACCTCAACAGCGGGTCGGGTGCCCTTTCGACCAAAGCGGTGACCAGATTCAAGCGGTTGATCGGGGCTGGACCCATCCCGGTTGTCCACACGCACTCGCACCGCGCAAATCTGTTGGGGCGGATGGCGCGCCTGATGGGTGCGCGGATGCAACGCCTGGTCGCCAGTCATCATGGATGGGAGGAACCCGGGGCACGTGCCGGGTTCTTCAATCGTATCGACCGGCAGTTCTCCGGCTTGAGCGACGCCGTCACCGTCCCCGACGCGATGGTCGCGCACCTCTTCCCGCGCTCGGTTCGCGTCGTCCACCTGGCCGACGCAATCGCGTATCAGCCACTCCCAACTGAAGAGGAACGTGCGCAAGCACGCGCCGCTTATGGGCTGCGCAAAGGTGACTTTGTCGCCGGCTTCTTCGGTCGAATCAACGAGATGGGTGGGGCACTCGAGCTGCTGCGCGCCGCCCGCGGTACGGAGGATCGCGGTATCGTGTGGGCGATCGCCGGCGACGGCGAACTCGCGAGCAACTTTCAAGTTGCGGGCCTCAAAAACGTGCGGCTCCTCGGAGAAATCGACAATCCAGAAGCGTTCTTCGCTGCGCTGGATACCTACGTTCAACCCTCGCACCACGAGACGCTCAGCCCTGCCTTACTCGCAGCAATGCGCGCGGGTGTTCCCTCGGTTGCCACGCGCGTCGGCGCGACCGAACTCGCCGCGCGCCATGACATCGAAGGGCTCATCATCGAACCCGGAGATGCGGAGGACTTGCTGCAGCGGGTCGTCCTTCTCAAACGCTCGCCGCTGGTGCGCACCCGTCTCGCCGCCGCCGCCCGCACGCGCTTCGAGACCGCCTTCGACATTCGCTTCCAACACGAAGCCTTGCTCGAGCTCTACCGCTACGGCGGGTTGAAGCGCGTCTAGTTCTCTGCTCGAACTTACCGTCGCTTTGAAAGTGGAAGGGGCCGCGTCGTAGAGGACGCGGTCTCCGGTTTCGGACTCTCTGCGCGTTACGGCAGGGTGCAGACGATCAGCGCAACGGTGAAAAGCATGAGCGGCGCGAGGACGCACCATTCACGCCGGCTAGGTGGCACCGGCTGTACCTTTTTGCCGACGATCATGTACAGGACGTACGCGAGATAAACGAAGGCCAGCATCGAGTACGCCGCTGCGCCCGTCGAGAATGCCGAAACGAAGGCCGGAGATATCCCGCGCGTCCGCGCAATGATTTCCAGCATGGGGTTCACCAAGAGGCCTGACCAGATGACGGCCAACGCCGTAGACGTCCGATAGTGCGCAGGTGAGACGTGCTCGAAATTCACGGACCTACCAGTCTCCTCTCATAACAACCGATCATGACAACCTAATGAGCCGCCGCGGTACTCTCTCGCAAAGCGCCCGGCCCGATGCTCGGTATATCGGCACGTCGGAAGCGCGCAAAGCGCCACATTACAAGGGCTTAACGAAGAGAGCCCTGGGTCGGTGCCCTGTGCAATTGTGCTGTGTCGCACGGGCTTCGCAAGCTAGGAATCGACGTTGTCGCTAACCTTACTTGACGTGCGTCGTGCAACGCACCAGAGCGAAACTTGACCGCCTGAACTTCGCAATCAGTGTGGATGAACTCGGTTTCCCGCCGGGTAATAAACTAGAAGCTCTGCATGGAGATCGTGAAGGCCAGCACTCAATCCGCATCAACGACCGGTACCGAATTTGTTTCCGGTGGGTCAACGGAAGCGCGGAAGATGTCGAGATCGTCGACTACCACTAGGAGGAACATCGTGACGAAAGAGATTCGGCTTCCTTCGCATAGGCCCCCGACGACGCCCGGCGAGATGCTCGTGATTGAGTTTTTGGAGCCGCTGGATATGACCGTGACCGCTTTCGCGAAGCACATTGGGGTGCCGCGAGACCGGCTGAGTGAAGTGATCCATGGCCGTCGCCGTGTGACGCCGGACACCGCGCTGCGACTAGCTCGGGCCCTAGGAACATCAGCGCAGTTCTGGCTCAACGCTCAGCAGGCGACCGACCTGTATGAAGCCCTGCATTCGGGCCACGAAAAGGAGATCCAGCGGATTAAGCAAGTGCGCATGACGGCGACTAACTAAAGGAAGGACGTACGCCGGAGTAAACCTTCGTCGCAATTCGGCCTGTTGCTAGCGGCAGCGCGTCTGTCTAGATGGTTGTCTTTTAGGTTGTCAGGGTTAGCCCGGTGAGCCGGAAAGTCAGTGGAGATGAGGAGACTCGAACTCCTGACATCCTGCTTGCAAAGCAGGCGCTCTACCAGCTGAGCTACATCCCCGTTCTCGTTGGTGGGCCGTCCTGGGATCGAACCAGGGACCTCATGCTTATCAATTAGACTTGCTTAGGCAGAAAAGCCCGTGTTACAGGCTTCTCCGAGCCCGTACCCTTCGACTGTGGCCCGGTCAGGGGCTTCGCATCGACGGACAGGAGCCCCTTGCGCTCGGCCTCGGCCCAGCGCTTCCCATGACGCGAGCGTGCACTTTGAGCGCGTGATCGGTGAAACTCCCGGCTCGAAAGCGACACCACTCCGTGCGTTCATGCCGCTCGCGCTCTGTTGCATAGATCGTTACGGCGACGATGAGGCTCCTCGGCCAAACGTGATTTGATTTGTCACGTACACCGTTCCCTCGCCTTCCGCCGCGCCGCTCGTGGTCCAATAGTAGACCGTGACCAATGTTTGCCCGACGATGAGGGCTGCCGGCCAGTTCCCGCAATCAACGGCGGCCTGTCCTCCTTGAGGTGGCACCGCACAACCCACGACGACCTTGTTTATTGTAAATGGGGGTGTAATATAGAAGTCTGGAGTTGACCCGGTTCCGTGGATACTTTCCTTCTTACGGAGAAAGAATCCACCATGGCAAAGCGCCGTACATAC
>DATJTD010000075.1:0-2437 GCA_035503775.1 Candidatus Acidiferrales bacterium | reverse complement strand
TTTGAACTGGCGGCCAACGTACGCTGGATCATCGGTTCGTTCATGTGCATACTCCAAGGTTACGCATCCGCACGAGGTTCAAAGCGGCCGCCGTGAGTTGAAGAACGTCGCCGATACATGCTTTCCCGCGCAGATGAACTTTCCGAATCGGCCCGATGGTCTTGCCCCAACCGAATATCTCCTCGACGCGTTTTCGTTTCCGTTGACTGATCGCATAGCCGATATGGCGAGTCGTTCTTGCATCGATCGCGCTCGTACGTTTCGTATGTTGAGCGACGTGGGGTGTTACTCCGAGCTGGCGCAGCTCTTCAACGAATGCTGCGGCATCGTAACCCTTGTCGGCACCAAGGGTCATCGGGCGTCCGTGCCATCTTCGCCCTTTCACCATCTCCAATGCCGCCTCACGTTCAGCTGTTCCCGTTGCATGCGTCACGCGTGTGTCGACGATGAGGCCGTTGCGATTCTCCATGAGCACATGACCGAGATAGCCAAGAACTGCCGGCGCAGCCTTGCTCTTGCGATAGAGCCGAGCGTCGGGATCGGTTGTCGAAGCGTGGGTTTCGTTACTACGAGGCTTCCCGCGAAAATCGACATCGATATTCCGGCCACCGCCGTTTGAGCCGCCGCCGTTCCTGGGCTTGTAACTCTTGTGGCTCGCCCACGCCTCGATCAACGTTCCGTCCACCGTAAAGTGCTCGTCACTGAGCAACTGCGCCGCTTGCGCTTTGGCGACAACGGCGGCGAAGAATTTTGCGCTGATCTTCCCGTTAAGAAAGCGTTCGCGATTCTTGCTGAAACTCGATACATCCCAAATCGCATCATCCATCCCGAGCCCAACGAACCACTTGAAGAGCAGGTTGTAGCGCAACTGTTCGAGCAGCATCGGCTCGCTGCGTACCGAAAACAATATTTGCAGCAACAAGGCTCGCAGCAGCTTCTCCGGCGCGATCGACGGCCGGCCGCGTTTCGCATACATCTTCGCGAACTCCGGCGAGAGGTCGGCCAAGATCATATTGACCAGCCCGCGGATCGGCCGCAACGGGTGATCCGCGGGCACCGCATCTTCGGGAGAAAGCGTCGTCCACATGGACGCGCGTTGAACGTCTTTAGACCGCAACGGTCGCAACCTCATCATGATACGAGGAGAATTATCATAATGATAACGGAAAACATCAGTAGAATCGACCTTGCGACGCCGCTTTTTCACAGGCCTGCTAGGGCAGCGCCCGTAGCGGCGAACAGCAGCGCTTATACTTCCTGCCGCTTCCGCACGGGCACGGCGCATTCGGCGAGATTTTCGGCTGCACGCGCCGTACCGGCTTGCCATAAACGTGCGCGTCCTCCTCGAATCGATCGCGCCACCACTCGTAAATCTCGACGACGCAATCCGGAACCTGATGTACGAGGCCTTGGTATGCCTTCGGTTCATCGATCGGGTCCGGGCATCTGTCGCCGAAGTCGGCCAGAGTATAGATGGGATCGAAGCAGGGCGAGAGCTCCTCGTCGTCGAGCGCGACCTTCCATTCGTTGCGGCGCAAAGCGATACCGTGCACATAGCCGCGAGCCCAATCGTCCACCAGATCGAGCGCATCCGCGCCCTCCCCGATGCGATCGATCATGACGGCAAAGCGATCATCCTCGCGCCGAAGATTTGCAACGACCTCGTTGTAGAAGCGCATCAGCAGCCCCATCGCGCCCCGCGCCTGCTCGATCGTTTCCCACGCACGCTCATCGGGCCCGTCGAAAACCTGCGGAATCCATTCGGAGGGTCTAACCGGCGGACCCGAGACGATATTCGTCAAGAATCCATGCAGGCGCGTGATGCTCGCACCCATCGCTCCGTCCGGGCTGCGCGATTCCATCAGCGATTCGAGTTCGTCGCGCTCGCGCGCCGACAGCGCTTTCGAGAGTTTCACGCCCAGGCTAGACTTCGGCGAGTTCGCGCTCCTCGCTGCTGTCGTCGGCGCCGGCGGCCTTGGCAAGCGAGGAGACGTCGTGCTCCTTGTCCGCCGCGCACTCCAGATGGACGACGCCGCCGCGGCGGTTCTTCGCCACGACGTAGCTGCCGCAGACCGGGCAGGGTTCGGGGATCACGCGATCCCACGACACGAAGTCGCACTTCGGATAGTTGGCGCAGCCGTAGAACGTCCGGCCCTTCTTCGAACGGCGCTCGACGATCATGCCGCCGTCCTTCGGGCACTTCGCGCCCGTGTCTTTGACGATCGGCTTCGTCGTCTTGCATTCGGGATAGCCCGTGCACGAGATGAATTTGCCGAAGCGTCCGGTCTTGATGACCATCGGCCGTCCGCAGTTCGGGCAGATCTCGTCCGTCGGCTCGTCTTTGATCTCGAGGCGCGGCAGCTTCTTCTCTGCCTCTTCGAGCTCGTGCGCGAACGGGGCGTAAAACTCGCGTAGCACCGCGACCCAGTCCGCATTG
>DATJTD010000074.1:0-17680 GCA_035503775.1 Candidatus Acidiferrales bacterium | reverse complement strand
CGTCGACGGCGGATACGCCGAATACGCCGTCGCCCGTGCGGATTTCGCGTATGAGCTCCCCGAAGAACTCGACGATCTGCATGCCGCACCGCTTTTGTGTGCCGGGATCATCGGCTTTCGCGCCCTGCGTGTGGCCGGGGTGCGCACGGGCGATCACGTCGGCTTGTACGGTTTCGGGGCCTCGGCACATCTGGCGCTGCCGGTGCTTCAGGCGTGGGGCTGTCGCGTCGCCGTGGCAACACGCGGGGAACGCCATCGCGCCTTTGCCGAGCGCCTCGGCGCGGACTGGATCGGCGGCCCACTCGACCGGCCGCCGGACCCACTCGATTGCGCCGTCACCTTTGCGCCCGCAGGCGACGTCGTCGTCGCCGCGCTTGGCGCACTGCGCAAAGGCGGGGTCGTGGCGATCAACGCGATTCATCTCGACCGCATGCCGGCGTTCGATTACAATTCGCTCTTGTGGGGCGAGCGCCAGATTCGCAGCGTGACCAACATGACGCGCGCCGACGCGCGTGACTTTCTCACGCTCGCCGCGCAGATCAAGCTCGAATCCGAGGTGACGGTCTACGCGCTGGAGGAAGCCAACGATGCGCTGGCCGCGATCAAGGCCGACCGTATCGACGGCGCAGCGGTCATTCGGCCCGTACCGGTTTAGGCGGTTCCTCCAGCGCTGCGAGCGCTTGAGCGAAGGTGTGCACCGGAATCACCCGCACGTCGCGCTCGGAGGCGATATCGGGATAGTTTTCCTTCGGCACCAGGAAGACGGTGGCGCCGGCGCGTTTGGCGGCGATGAGTTTCTGCTGTGTCCCTTCGATCTCGCCGACGGTCCCATCGTAACTGATCGTACCGGTGCCGGCGATACGGGTCGCAAGCAGATGCTGCGGGCGCAGCGTGTCGTACACTTGCAGTGCGATCATGAGGCCGCCGGAACTGCCGGAGATGTTGTCGAGGGTGAAGCGCACGGGAACCGGCAGTTGGGCGCGTTGGGCGCGCGTCTCGACCAAGATGCCCAGGCGCCGACCGGCGGGGAGGCGCACCGTCGGGACACGCACGTGTTCGAGGTGACCGTCGCGCTCCAGCACGAGCGAAACCATCGTGGCACGAAGCGCCGCCACCCTCGCGGTCACATCGGCGGAACTGGTGACGCGGCGCCCGCTGATCTCCAATAGCTGGTCTCCGGGACGCAGCGCATCGCCGACTTTCGATTGCGGAAGCACCGCATCGACGTACACCTGCGTCGGCGGCTGCACCACGTGCAGGCCCGCCGCGCGCTCCGCTACGAACGCGCCGATGTCCTGACTTTCGATCATGGCCTCGTCGAGGACGCGATCGTAGGCTTTCGGCGCAATCCCTTTGGGAATCAGGGTTTCCTGGCGCACCAGGCGCACGCCCGGGAAAAACCGTCCGAAGGCGAGCAGCAGCGGCGAAGCGGGGGCGACCATGACATCGGTAAGATAAAACGTAGCCGGCGGGAGCGCGTACCCGTCCACGCGCACGCGCGTCGCGAGGTCGACGGCATTCCCCGGAGCCAAGAACCAGTACGAAGTCGGAACCGTGGCGAGGGCGCCGAGCATACCTCCGAGCACGACCAGCACCAGCAACCGCCGCCACATGCTGCGAACGTTCGCTATGTCGTGACTTCCACCGGCTCCAGGGCGTGCGTCTCGTCCAACTGCGCATCGAATGCGGCACGCTTGTTTTTCGCTGCGGCGTCGGCCAGCGGTGCGTTCGCCGCCGTGGAACTCGAGGTGATGACCGCTCGCGGCGAGAGCGCCTCTTGCCCTTTCTTTACCGAACCGAGTGCAGTCGCCAGGCGCCCTTCCAACTCTGCGAGCACCTGCGCTGCGTACTTGTCGGCTCCGGTACGAACCCGCTGCGCCTTCTCCTCGGCTTCACGTAAGACGATCTCCGCCGTCGCGCGCGCCCGCCGCACGATCTCGGTCTGATCGATCAACTGCGAGTGCGTCTCGGCAGCCTCGGTAACGATCTGCTGTGCTTTCTCCTGAGCGTCGCGGATCACGCGGTCCTTGTTCGTGGCGATGACCTTGGCGCGGCCGACTTCTTCAGGGAGCGTCGAGCGCATCTTCTCGATGTACTCACAGAGGCGTTCCTCCGAAAGCACGCGCAGGCCAAACGGCAGCCAAGTCCCTTCACGGACGTATGTCTCCAGTTTATCGATGACGCGATAGATCGACATGCGTTCCTCCCGATGAGCGTTTTGCTTGCATGAAATCAAGGACGGTGGGCGGCACAAAGGCAGAGATGTCCCCTCCTTGTAGGAACACCTCTTTGATGAGGCTGGAACTGACGAACGAATAGCTCGAGTCCGACATCAGAAACATCGTGTCGACACCCGAGAGCGAGCGATTCATGTGCGCAAACGACATCTCGCTCTCGAAATCGGAGACGACGCGCAACCCTTTGATGATTACTTGCGCATGCTCGGCACGCACGAAATTGGCCAGCAGGCCGCGGAAATGCTCCACGCGCACGTTGGCAAAGCCGCTGACGCAGGCGCGCAACATCTCTTCCCGCTCGTCGATGGCGAAGAACGGATCGCGCTTTTGCGGGTTCACCACGACGGCGACGGTCACTTTGGGAAAGATCGCCGCGGCGCGGGCGATGACGTCGAGATGCCCGTTGGTCGGTGGATCGAAAGAGCCGGGATAGACGGCGTGGACTTCGGGGCCGACGCTTCCGTTATGCATCGACCCTCAGAAATTGCAGCGCGACCTCGCCGTAGCGCGCCTCGCGCTCGGTCGTAAAGCCGGCAAACGCCGCCTGCGGCGCATCGGCGCGGCGTTCGTAGACGACGATCGTTCGTGCATCGAGCGCCCCGCCGTCCCGCAAGGCCGCCAGCGCCGCTGCCGGCGGCGGAAGTGCGAACGGGGGGTCGGCGTAGACGAAATCGTAGCGCCCCTCCAGCCGCTGCGCGACCCGTTCGGCGGCACCGCAGAGCACCTGTACCCGGTCGGTGATGCCCAACGCAGCTGCGGTGGCGCGAATCGCCGCCGCAGTCGGCGGATGACGTTCCACGAAGGTGGTCTGCGCCGCACCACGCGAGATCGCCTCGAAACCGATCGCGCCGGTTCCGGCGAAGAGGTCGAGGACGCGCGCACCGGCGATGCGCCCGCCAATGATCGAAAAGAGCGCCTCTTTAACGCGTCCGGGTGTGGGGCGAACCGATAACCCGCGGGGAGCGGGGATTCGGCGGCTGCGAAGCTCTCCTCCGGAAAGCCGCAAGGTCATAGGCGGGCCTTCGGCGCTCGGCTGCTCCGACCTTGGAGCAGGGCGGTGAGCTCCCCCAATTCGTGGATGCGTAGGTGCGGCGGCACGAGGTGCGGGGCGTAGAGGCGGCGCTCCCAATCGAACCAGGCGGAGGTGAGTCCGGCCGCACGGGCACCCGCCGCATCGGCCACGGGATCGTCGCCCACGTACCAGACGCGCTCGCGGCTGACGCCGAAGTGGTCGACCAGGACATCGTACGCCGCCGCCGCCGGCTTCCACGCGCCGAGGACGTCGCTCACGAAGACGGTCCCGTCGAAGCCGACCAGACGGGCCTTCTCCTCCTGCAGCGGGCTCCAACCATTCGTGAGGATGGCGTGCGGAATGCCGAGTTCATCGAGGGCCTCGACCAGCTCTCGGGCACCAGGAAGGGCCTCGACGAAGGCGGGTGCGCGCTGACAGACGATGTCGCGGAACTGCGCGATAGCGGCATCGAAGTCTGCGCCCCGGCACGCGACGCGTTCGAACTCGCCGCGCAGGGCTTCCTCCAGCGAGATCGGGCCGCCGCGAAAGGCGGCCAACGCAGCGTCCATCGCACTCCCCGCCTCGTCGGGATCGAAGCCACAGCCACCCTCCATGGCGAGCCGCTCCAACAACTCGACGCCTACCGTGCGCTCCAGCTTGTTGTCGATTCCGAGGGTGTGATCGAAATCGAAACCGACCGCGAGCGGCGCTTGCAATTCGGACGCGACCTCAACTGCTGACGAGTATGGCTCGGACATTGGTCTCCTCATCGAGCAGCGAACGCAAGGCGCGGTGCTCCGGCTGGGCGAGTTGGGGATCAGATTGTACGAGGGCGTCGGCATCTGCTTTCGCCAGAAGGTAGAAAGAAAAATCGGCCTGGATGTCGCCGAGCAGATTGCCCGCCACGCCGGCCTGCGCCGTCCCAGCGAACTCGCCGAAGCCGCGCAAGCGCAGGTCGGCCTCAGCGATGGCGAAGCCGTCGGTCGTCGATGCGAGGACCTCGAGGCGCTCGACGTCGGCTCTGTCGTCGGGGGCGATGAGCACGCAGTACGATCGCTCCACGCCGCGTCCAACCCGGCCGCGCAGTTGATGGAGCTGCGCAAGTCCATACCGGTGTGCGTCCAAGACGATCATGACCGCGGCGTTGGGCACATCGACGCCGACTTCCACCACCGTCGTCGCCAGCAAGACGTCGATCTCGCCCCGCGTGAAACGTCCCATGATCTCGTCCTTCTCGCGCGGCGGCATCCGCCCGTGCAAGAGTGCGACGCGCAAGTCCGGGAAATACTCCGTCTGCAGGAGTTCGAGTTCGCGCACGACGCTGGTGAGCATCAGCTCTCCGTCCCCGGCGTTTTCGCTTTCGTCGATCGCCGGCGCGACGACATACGCTTGCCGGCCGAGCGCTACGTTCTTGCGCACGAACTCGTACGCTTCGAACTTCCGGCTGGCGCGTAGTACATAGGTTTCGATCGGCGTGCGTCCGGGTGGCAGCTCGTCGATGATCGAGAGATCGAATTCGGCGTACTTGGTCTGTGCGAGCGAGCGCGGAATGGGGGTTGCGGTCATCGAGAGCGTGTGCGGCGCGCGGCTCTTGGCGCGCAACCGCGCGCGCTGCGCGACGCCGAAACGGTGCTGCTCGTCGATGACGACCAAACCAAGATTTTTGAAAGTGACCGACTCCGTGAGCAGCGCATGCGTCCCCACTGCAAGCCAGGCCTCACCCGATGCGATGCGATCCTGGGCTTGCCGCCGCTGCGCGGCCCCCATGCTTCCGAAGACCGCATCCACGGTGATCCCGTGCGCCAGCAGGAGCGGCGCCAGTTTCGCGGCGTGTTGCGCCGCCAGAATCTCCGTCGGCGCCATCAACGCACTCTGCACACCGTCGCGCGCGGCAAGCACGATCGCCGCCGCCGCAACCAACGTCTTTCCGCTGCCGACGTCGCCCTGGAGGAGGCGGTTCATCGGGACACGCTGCGCCATGTCGGCGAATATCTCCAGAATCACGCGCCGTTGTGCCGCCGTGAAAGCAAACGGCAACGAGCGTTCGAAATCGTCCAAGAGGGTCGCGGGCGCGGGCAACGGCATCGCGCCGCCGTCGCCCGTGCGCTGCGCACGTTTGACGGCGGCCGCGAGAGCGAGCGCGAAGAACTCGTCATAGATCAGCCGTCTGCGCCCCGCGGCGGCGGATTCGATGGTTGCGGGACGGTGCACGTCGCGCCAAGCTGCATTGCGCCCGAGCAGCCCGTGGCGCGCCGGAAGCTCCGCCGGGATGGGATCGTGCACGAGCGCGCTCAGTGCGTCGAGATTGCGTTCGATGACGGTCGCTATCACACGCGACGAGAGTTCTTTTGTGGCGGGATAGACGGGCACGATGGAGCCCACGTACACTTCGTCCGGCCGCAGCACGCGATGGTGCAGGACGTTCATCTCGACACTCGCCCGTCCGGCCTTGCGTCTGAGTGCGACCCGCCCGTGGACGAAGAGACGCTCTCCCACCTCGAGGCGTAAGCCACGCCGCCCGAACCAGGTGAGGGCAATGGTTCCACCGCCATCGCGAAGTTGCGCATTGACGACGGAGAGACGCCGCCGGAACTCGTGAACGCTCGCGATCTCGCCAACGGCGATCTCTTCGAACGAGTCGGGCGCGTCGCGGTCTTGCACGCGTTCGAGCGCTTCGCGCACGATCTGCGCAAGGGGTTTGGGGACGCGCCAGTCGCGGTACGTTCGCGGCAGCAGCGTGGCCAGCTCGGCGGGTGTGCGGACGCCGATGGCATTGAGTTTGCGTGCCAACTCCGGGCCGACGCCGCGCAGCTCACGCAGCGACTGCGGAGCCGCTATTTTTTCGCGCGTTGGAGGAGCTCCTCACCGACTTCATCGAGCGAGACGCCCCGCTCTTCGAGCAGCACGAGCACGTGGAAGAGCAGATCGGCGGTCTCCCAGATGAGCTCCCTACTCGACCCGTTCTTCGCGGCGATGACGACCTCGGTCGCCTCTTCACCGATCTTCTTGGCGATCCGGTCGATCCCGCCGCTCAGGAGTTTGGCCGTGTAGCTCTCCTCGGGCGAAGCGCTGCGGCGCGAAGCAATCGTCGTGCGCAGATGCGTGAGCGCCTGCGCGAACGGCGAGACCGCGTGGGCGGTGCCTTCGAAACAAGAGACGGCCCCGGTGTGACAAGCCGGCCCGGAGGGAATCACCTCGTACAACAGTGCATCGCCGTCGCAGTCGTGGCGCACGTCGATCACCTCCTGCGTATGCCCGGAGGTCTCGCCTTTGCGCCACAGCGCTTGTCGCGAGCGACTGTACAAATACGTCGTTCGCTCCGCGAGCGTCCGTTCGACGGCGTCACGATTCGCATACGCCAAGGTCAAGACGGCCCCCGACCGCGCATCTTGAATCACTACCGGAAGCAAGCCGTCGGGGCCCCAAAGCAATTCGTCAGGTTTCACCATCGCAAACGCTCTTAGGGAGTGTGTACGAGCCTCCCTATCGGCCCCGACCGTATGCATGTGAGCACCGGCCTGAAAGAAACGACGATGCAAGAGATCGGAACGGCGGACCTGATCATCCGTGGGCCGATGACCTCGCCTTCGCCATCCTTCGAGCCGAGTGGATCGCGCTCTCACGGCGTCCCTAACGGCAGCAACCGGCACGCGCTGCCGATCTACCCGTCCTGGAAAAGAATCTCTTGCACGCGTACCGTGACTTCGGGGAACGCGGTGGGCGTGAGCGTTGCCTCGCGCCGACCGATGCTTCGCTCGGTGTATGTGCCGCACTCCGGTTTGGCGCACACCGCGATTGCCTCGGCTCGCAGATCGACGATCCACAGCTCGGCGATGCCGGCTGCGGCATAGAGCGGTTCCTTCACGGTTCGATCGAGTGTGAGGCTCGAATCGGCGACTTCGATGAGCAACAGGACGTCACCGGCCCGTGGATGGCTGCGCGCATAGAAGTCCTCTCGTGGCCGCACGATCGCAATGTCGGGTTCGGGTTGCGAGTCGGGTGGAAGGGCGACCGGACTCTGGACCCTGACAATTGCGTGCTCGTGAAGAGCGAGCGTCAAGAGGCGGCCCAAGCGGCTGACGAAGGCGGCGTGACGCGATCCGATCGGGGCCATCTCCAGGATATCTCCGGCGAGCAGTTCCACGCGATCGTCGGAAGTCAGGATGCCCTGTGCCACCATCTCATCGTAGGCCTCGACGCTGAAGCGATGCCGGCGAAGCTGCACGTCCACGGTGAGGAGCGGGTTCGACGACGCGCCCATGCCTCCCCATCCCACACCAGGACGACATCGGCAAGAGCTTGCGTTTAGCCGGGACGCACCGGAATCTGTGCCGTTGCCAGATCTTTTTTGAGCGCGCGGATGTCGAGTTCGCCGTAGTGGAAGAGTGAGGCGGCGAGTGCTGCATCGGCCTGGGCTTCGGTGAAGACGTCCACGAAGTGAGCGACGGTTCCCGCGCCTCCGGAGGCGATGACCGGAATCTCGACGGCCTCGCGCACGGCGCGGGTGAGCTCGACGTCGAAGCCGCTCTTGGTTCCGTCGCGGTCGATGCTCGTGAGCAAGATCTCTCCGGCGCCCATGCGCGCCGCTTCGATCGCCCACGCGACGACGTCGCGCTGCGCACCGGTGCGGCCACCGTCGATGACGACTTCCCAGCCGGCCCGGGTTGAGTTCTTGCGCGCGTCGATGGCGAGCACGATGCATTGGCTCCCGAACTCGTCGGCGGCATCCTTGAGCAAGAACGGATTGCGCACCGCCGCGCTGTTCACCGAGACTTTGTCGCACCCGGCGCGCAGGAGATCGCGAATGTTTTCCAGGCTAGAGACCCCGCCGCCGACCGTGAACGGAATCGTGAGTTCAGCGGCGACGGCACGCACCACGTCGAGCATCGCGCGGCGGCCTTCGATCGTTGCGGTGATGTCGAGAAAGACGAGCTCGTCGGCACATTGCGATTCGTAGAGGCGCGCCAAGGTCACGGGATCGCCGGCGTCGGTAAGTTCGATGAAACGCACGCCCTTGACGACGCGTCCCAGGCGAATGTCGAGACACGGGATGATCCGCCGAACGAGCATCGTTACGCCGCGTTCGCTTCGGCTGCGGGTGCGCTGAAAGAGACCACGAGGAGCGCGAGGTCGTCGGTCAGCGTGCCGCCGCTGTGCGCCCGCACCGAGGCGACCAGGAAATCCGCGCACTCCTGCGGCTCGGTCGGAGCCTCGGCGATCAAACGCATCGCGCCCTCGTCGTCGAGCTGCTCCCCTTTGGGATCGCGCGCCTCGGTGAGGCCGTCGGTCACCAAGACCAAGACGTCGGTCGGCGTGAGCGACAAAGACTCGACTTCGAAAGTCATCGACGGATCGAGCCCGATCACGGGGCCCGTCACCGGGAGTTGGCGCACGCCCGAGCCGCTACGGAGAAACGCTCCGCCGTGGCCGGCGCTGGCGTAGCGCAGACGCATCGTCGCGATGTCGACGATCCCGACGAAGACCGTCACGAAGAGGTTGGGGTCCTTGATCGTCTCGATGAAGACCGCATTGAACTCGGAGAGGATGTGACTGGGATCGTCTTCGTGGCGCGCAAGCATGCGGATCGAGTATTTCACGAAGGCCGTGTTGACGGCCGCATCGATCCCCTTCCCGCTGACGTCCGCAACGACGAGGAGACCGCTCGTCGGCGTGAGCCGGCGTATGTCGAAAAGATCGCCGCCCACTCCGGCGTCCGCCGTCGCCGAGATGTAGGCGGTCCCGACACGCGCGCCCGGCGGCGGATCCCACCCGGTACGGAAGACGCGCTGCAGCGTCTCGATGATCGCCCGCTCGCGCCCGATCCGTGCCAGCATGCGCGTGCGCGAGCCGACGTAGATGATCCCCAGTACACCGAAGAGCACGATCGAGGCGACGGCGCCCCCCAGCGTCTCGTTGATGCGCTCGCGCAGATCGTTTTGTGCCAGCAAGAGGCGCTGGTCCAACAAGCGGCTCAAGTGGCTCGAATCCGAACGGAGCTGGTCGACCAGCACCTTCCCCAACGTCTCTCGTGAAGGCGCCTCGGCCGAGTGCGGCGCGTTGAGGAGCGGCCGCGCGACGTTCTGCTCCCACGAGTTGTGCAGCATCTTCATCTCGCCGATCAGCGGCCCCACCTCGGCGATGCCCAGCGGCGCGAGGGTGTCGCCCACCCGATCGGCACGCTGGTCGAAGGTGTCGGCTGCCGCTAAGAACGGATCGAGAAAACTGCGCTGCCCGGTTGCGAGGAAACCGCGCAGCCCCGTCTCTTCGTCGAGTTGAGCGCGCTCGACGGCCGAGACCTGCTGCTGCGCGAGCACCAGGATACGCTCGACCCGGGCCGCCTCGTCCAGCTGATCGTAGATGCGAAATGCGCCTAAGAGGGCGACGGCCAAAATGAACGTCAACATCGCGCCGAGTGTCAAAGCTCCGCGGACGTTCGCGTCGAGATCGGCGTTGTGGCGAAGTTGGCGCATTAAGAAATAAATGAGGCGACGCCCAGATTCGAACTGGGGGATAGAGCTTTTGCAGAGCTCCGCCTTACCACTTGGCTACGTCGCCACACGAGTCCGACCTGCGAGCTTGCCCGAGCGGGTGGCGGGAATCGAACCCGCGCGTCAACCTTGGGAAGGTCGCAGGCTACCATTACATCACACCCGCGCAGTCCGACCCGAGGTTCGGTGCCCCCATACCCGTCCCTCCATCGGGGGGCAGCATGGAAGCCCCTCCACGATCTCGACGATCGTTCGGGGCTGCAAGCCGGCTGAGACGGCGGGCGCCCGCACGCGCTCGGTACGCGGTCCCTTTCCCGGGCGAGCGGCCCGTCCTGATCAAAGATCTGTCTGATATACGTGACCCACGTCGGCTGCAGCTTCCCCGAGGTCGTGCGATGGTCCGCCCGGCATCATCTTCTCAGGGCTGCGTACGCGCAGCGGATGCATGCTCCGGATCGCCTGAAATGGGGACCACCATGAAATTCATGCGCACCATCCCGTTGGGCTCCAAATGGACGCTGATCGTGGCGGAGCGCTCGTCGAGACGCATCGCCTCCGAGGCGGGGCCGTAGCCCGGAACCGACGTCAGGTCGAGCGTGCCCGTACGCCAACCCGGGTGGGTGCACTCCGCGTGGAAGAGGCCGTGCTCGTCGGTCGTAAGACGCATCCCGTCGTCGAGCACGACGACGGCGTGCGCAAGCGAGATCTCGGCGCGCGTTTGCCGTCCGTCTCGGTGGTCGTCGACGAAGACGCGCCCGATGATCGTTCCGCACGAATCCACGACCGTGCCCGGCTGGAGGACGATCGTCGCGGTCGCAGGGCCGGCGATGATCTGCGTGCCCTGGACTTGCCCAACCACGGTGGCAACGTTGCTTGCAACCGAGAGCAGGTGCGCTTTCGAGAGCAGATGCGCTTTGGATTGACTCACGACCGCCGCCGCACCGATCGTGAGCGCGTACACGACGTGCAGCGTCGTGCCGGCAGGCAGCGCGGTCGGGAGGGCGATGAGCACCGTCTCGCCGCTTTGGCGTTCGGTGACCGCGACCGGCTGGTTGTTGATTGACGCCACCAGCGAACCCGTGACCCACGTCAGCCCCTCGGGCAAGGCGTCGGAGATCGCCACGTCGTTGGTCGCGTGACCGGACCGGTTGGTCACATCGATGGCGTAGGTGACCGTGTCGCCCGGCTGCGCAACCTGCGTGTTGGCGGTCTTCGATATCCCGACCTGACCCGGAAGGAGATCGATCTCATCGGCGGAGACGGGCTGCGATTCGACCGGCGATCCACCGGCGCCCGGGATCGAGAGCGTGCCGGAGAGGGTCGTCGTAACCGTGCCGCCCAGCGGTCCCGTCGGGCCGGCATAGATGACACCGACGACGAGCGCGCCGCCCGCGGCAATTGGCGTCGCGGCAAGCGCGGCGTTGAGCGCCGGTAGCGATGCATACGGCGACGTGATTCCGGCGGCCGTCAACGTATATGTCGCGGCCAGTGAGGCCCCAGCAGACGTGAGCACGGTGGGGGTCACCGCGAACGTGCCGGTCGCAGAGCCGGTATTGGTGAGGGTAAATGCGTCGTCGGTGTTCGCGCCCGTCGCGACGTTTTGACCGGCCGGTGCGTTGGCCGTCACGGTCAGCATCGGTCGCTGTTGGATCGTGTCACTCGCCGTCGCCGGCACCGCTGCAGAGGTGGCGCCGCCCGACGTCAAGGTGGGCGCCAAGGTGTCGTCGATCGTCTCTCCGGTCTCGCCCGACGTTGGCACCGGATACTCCACGCCGATCGTGAGCGAACCACCGACCGGCACGACAACCAACGCTAGCGCTGCTTGCAACGCGCTCAACGTCGGGTACACCGTCTGACTCCCGTTCAGCGTGTACCCGCTGGGCGCAATGGCGCCGCCGGGGCCCGTGATCGTCGGGGCGGTCGTTACGTTGAACGTTCCACTGCCCAGCCAGGTGTTGGTGAGCGTGAAGACGTCGGTTGCGGTCGCGCCCGGTGTGACCGTACTTCCGAGCGTCGTATCGGTCAGCGCCGCGTTCTCTTCGATGGTCGTCTGATCGGGAAGACTCGACGCCGCCGTGGCGGCACTGCTGTGCACCGGGTCGCCGCCGCCAAAGGCGTGCGCCGTGTTGGAGATCGCGTCGGTTCCCTTCGGCGTTCCCGCACCGATCGTCACCGGTAGCGTGATGGCCGCGGCGGCTGCAGCCGGGGCAATCACCGTCGGCGACGTGCAGGTGACTGCGTTGCCTCCGCTCACCGAACACGTCCAGCCGGCGCCCGCCGGTGTGCCGTTCGCATCGAGATTGGCCGGCAGCGTATCGGTGACCGTCAGGGTACCGCTGGTCGCCGTCTCTCCGGCGTTTGTCACGACGATGGTGTACTGCGCAGCCGTCTGACCGATCGTCCAGGGACCGTTGTCGGTCTTGGTGAGCACGAGTGTCGGCGGTGAATCGATCGTGAGTTGTGCTGAAGCGGGCGACGGGTTCGTCGCCCCTGCGGCCGTCGTGAGATCTGCTGCGGCGATCGTGTTCGTATAGGTTCCCGGCGCGGCGCCCGTGACGCTCACCGTGACCGTGCAGGTCGATCCGCCGGCGACCGATCCACCAGAAAGCGTTACGACACCGGCCCCGGCGGTCGCCGAGACCGTCCCGGCACCGCAGGTCGTCGACGCATTCGGCGTGGCCGCGATGACGACACCGCTCGGCAGCGTATCGGTGAGCCCCATGTTCGAGGTCGCGACGGTTCCGGCGGTCGTGTTCGCGATCGTCAGCGTGAGGGTGCTATCGGCGTCGGCTACGATCGTTGCCGGCGCAAACGCCTGGCTCACGCCGATGGTGGGCGTATTTACGAACGTGCAGATCAACAGCGACGATGAGGTGGTCAGGGAAGCCGGCACCGTCAGCGTCGTCCCGGAGAGCGAATACCCGCTCACCGCTCCACCGTTCATGTTGGTACACGTCGCCGAGGTGAGCAGCCATCCCGGCTGCGCCGTCTGCGTGATCGTCGCCGGGCTCCCCGGTGTGACATCGAGCAGCGCTTGATCGCCCGGAACGACACTGTTCGCATCGTACACCGCAGCCGTGCCCGCACCCGTCGTCGCGATCGAAAAATTCGCCGTTGGTGCGGCGACCGACGTCTGGTCGTTGAGGTTGGTCGTCGCAAAGTCGTAGCTGAGCGTCCCACCCTGCGTCGTCTCCTGCATGCAGATCGAGCCTGGCTCGGCCGCGACCGACTGCAGGTACCAGTCGTTTCCGCCGCCGCCGGGAGCGACGTGCTCCACGATGTTCATAACGAAGGCGAGCTCGCCTTGTTCGGGGACACCGGCGGGAAGCGTAATCGTGTACGCGGTGTATCCTTCGGGAACCGTGGAACTCGAGACGGTGGCACCGTTGAGTGCGACGAGCGTTCCAAGTCCGGTCGCATCGGTGTACAACGCGGTTGTGAAGCGCGCATACGTAACGCCTGCGTAATCGACGTCGAGCGAGGCTCCGTTGCCCGAGCCAGCGACGTGGTTGGCGTAGCCCCACGCCGCCGTGACGTCGAGCTCGGTCCCGGGAACCACGCCATAGGTCATCTGGCTCAGCGTATCGTCGTTCGCCGTATCGCTCGTGTCGATAGCGACCGAGGAACCAAAATACCAACCGCCGGTCGTCGTCCACGGTGCACCGGTCACGAAACTGCTATCCTGAACGACGTCGTATGTACAGGGCGCTGCCGCCGCAGCCGGCGCAGGATGTACCACGAAGGCCAGCGCCGCGAGCAATCCCGCGAGCAGAGCCGCCTTCGAACGAGCGGACATTACACCGGTACCGCGGCTTTCTCGGAGGTTCTCTCGTTTTCCGAATTGCAGAGGTTGCACATGAGGAGAGCTGCCCTTGAGAGCGCTAGTGCCGCCAGAGATTCTGGACCCGCATCGTGAGGTCGACGTACGCGCCCTTGTGCGACTGCCCTTGATCGAAGATCATCTGATCGATCCAGCCACCCTCGTATCCCACCGCCGCGCGCAATTCGGGCGTAAGGAGGTACCCGAATTCGCCGATGTATCCCGTCTCGTGAAAATCGCCGATGTTTTGTAAGATCTCGCGCGCTTCGAGGGTCGCATCGTAACGCTGGCCGATCTCGTAGCGAGCACGCGTTTGGAGAAACTCGATCGTCGACGAGGAGAAGACGCCGGGCGAGATCTCGCTCTGCGAATTGCGCGAGGCGATCTTGCCGTACAGCTCCAGGCGCGGCGTCACGCTCTCGATCCCTTCGAGAGCGAGCGTCCCGTCCTCGGTGACCACGCTCCCGGAACTGAGCAGATCGTTCTGCTGGAGCGTTTGGCCGGGGGTGAGGACTTGCGAGGGCAAGAGCCCCGGATACTGGCGGAACTCATACGAAATGAGCCAGTTGTGCGCGTCAGAGCGCGGATCGCGCAGCGCAAAGCCCATATCGAGATCGCTGGCCGCCGGCATGTAGCCTAAAAGCTGATTGGCAGCGGCACTGCGGTCGAAGCTCACCAACAGCTTGTCGGAATCGTTGAGCGAGCCGGCCGCGGTGAGGTGAATCACGTTCTCCGAGCCATACAGCGAGTTGCTGTGCTCGAAACGCGCGCCCGCTTTGAAATCGGGATCGCCGACGAGTTCGGCGCCGACGTGGTAATCGGTGCCGCCGGTGAGCGCGAGCCCCGCCGTACTGGAGCCGACGGCATACGGCTGTGCGAATTGCAAGCCGGCGCCCGTCAAATTGAAGAGTGACCCCGTTGCATCTTCGAAGCCGAGATCGGCCCGCACGTGCCGTGCGATCTCCAGGTGGTCGTTGAGGCCGATCTCTTGTTGCGCCGTGAAGCCGTTGGCACCGCCGTAGATGGCATACTTCGCCGTCAGTTCGGTCGCACCGTCGAGTTGCCGGTCGATCATCGTATCGAGCGAGGTGAAGTGGCGGGTGCCGAAGGTACCGCCCTGCAAAGCCTGCGTCGTCGCACCCACCTGAATGCCGTTTGCCACCTGGTAGGCGACACCTACAGCTTGGCGCTGTGGATAGAGCTCGGTACTGGCGCCCGAGAGCGTCTGATCTACCTCAGCCAACGCCGACCAGCGCGGCGCGAGGGGCACCGCTATACGCGCGATCGCTTGCATGTTGTTGGTGTTGAGTGAGGACTGCAGATCATCCGTATAGTCGTTGGCGCTCAGGCCGAGGGTCGCAGTTGCGTGGCCGACCTTCTGAACGACGCTTCCGCTCACGGTGCTCAAATCGGAATCGATAGCGTTCCCCGGCGCAGGCGCGCTACCGGGATCGAGGTACTGGCTTGGATCGCTGAGGACCAGCGGGCTCGTCCCCTGATCGTGCTCCTCCTGCACTTGCAGTGAGACCGCGGTGCGCTTCGAGAGGCTGCCTGAAACGCTTGCACCATATTGCGTCTGTCCGGAGACGAAGCTCGTCGCCGAGGCGTCGTTCACGAATCCGGGATCGGCATGGCGCACGTACACGTCGGCCTTCAGATGCGAGTTGCTGATCTGCTCTTCGACGTGATAGGCTTTGCCGTCCGAAGACGTACCGTCGGCGTTCAGTTGCGCCGCGTTTGCGACCTCGGCCATGAACCGGCTGCTGCCCTGCGCGAGCGCCACGTCGGCCGAGGTGAGCGAATACGAGGCCGCACCCATGTTTTGCGAAAAATTCGAGACGCCGACGCCCGAGGGAGCCGCGGGCGTCCCCGGGAGTGCATATTGCAGGCGCGCCCCGAGTGCGTCGGATCCCGTTCCTCCGTCGTATTGATAGGTCACGATGATGTACTGCGCCAGCGGCGCCCCGGTCAAAGGATCAATCGACGTCTGAGAGACGGGCTCGGTGAACGTCAACGCGCCGGTCTCGGGATCGAGTTCGTAATCGACGCCGCCGGTGAGCACCGTCTCGCTCACGACGTCGCCGGGACGATTGAGCGGCTGGAGTTCTAGCTGAACGATCTCGCTGCCGGGAACGACGAGTTGGCGCGAGAGATAGTACGTTCCCGACGTCCCGTTCGGGGCAATGATATCGCGTTGGAAGGCCTCCACGTCCGTCGCGTAGAGGCCCGTGACCGAGAGCTTGCCGAAATCGTAGTTCGCCTTTGCTCCGTGCAACTCGAGCGCGGTCGCGGCGTAGGTTTGTCCAAGATCGGAGAATTCCGAGGTGTCGTAATCGCCCCACTCGGCGAAGTCGGCGTTCTTCTCGATACGGAAGTACAGGTTGTCCGAACTGTTCGCGAGGTTGGTCTGCGTCGATTCATCGCCGTAGATCTCGTAGCGCGGCTGGCAAGCGGTCTGCAATTGCGTCGAGCCGTAGATCGGCGTGAGCCCCGAGCACTCTCCGTTGATTGGATTCTGGTTGTCGAAGGCAACCGTGAGCTGTGCCTGGTCGCCGTCCCGGCCTCCGGAAATCGGCCCCTGCACGAAGCCGGACGTTTCATAGTTCCAAACGCTGGAATCGTCGCTCAGGAACGTATCGAGCGGCGAATAGTAATCCGTGCTCGCCGCACCGATGTGAAGATCGAAAGCGCCTGCAGCGATGCCGTGGTGCAGTGAGGTAGTAAAGACGATCGTCGTCTGCGCCTGCAGTTTGCCGGCGTGCGCGGTTACCGTCGCCGTACCGGCGTGCACCGGAGCCTGCAGCACGGCCTGGAATATGCCGTCCTTAGCGATGACATGAAAGCCGGGCGCAGTCGAGTCGTCGGAGCCGATGAAGGTGCCGAGTGTCGTCGTGAGCATCACGTCGACGTCGCCGCGAACGATCTTGCCGTCGGCGTCGAGGACACAACCGCTGAGCGCAACCAGACTGGCGCCGTCGCCGGGAGCCTGGTGCTGCATGGCATCGAGGGTCAGCGCGCCGCCGGCCACTTGCGGAGCGGGAGCCGTCGCTACATTCGGCACCAGCGCGTCGGCGTCCACGGCAATCGTGCTGGTCGAAACGACGACGGCTGCCAAGACGGCGCTCCCGAGTCGCGCCCAGCGGCGCGTCTTGCGTGCAGGCCGCTTCATGGTTGTTTTCCTCCTGAGACTGCCGTCGGCACGACCGCAAAGTCCATGCGTACCAGACCGTCCGGCTCCAGATGCACGGTGATCGTCGCAGAGCGTTGATCGAGACGCATTCCGCCGGTCGGGACGCTGTAGCCCGGAACCGAGGGCAGGTCGAGCGTCCCCGTGCGCCAGCCCGGATGCGTGCACTCCACGTGGAAGAGGCCGTGCTGATCGGTCGTGATGCGAATTCCATCGTCGAGGACGATCACCGCGTGTGCGAGCGGCGTATCGCCGGGCTCTTCCCGGCCGTCGCCGTGCTTGTCGACGAAGACGCGTCCGATGATCGTTCCACACGAATCGAGGACGCTACCGGGTTGCAGGAAGATCGTCGCCGTCGCGGGACCGCCGACGTACTGCACCGAGTGCACCTCTCCGACGACGGTGGCCACGTTGGTCGCAAGACCAAGGAGGTGGCTCTTGGAGAGCAGATGGCTTTTGGATTGCCCGAGCACCGCGCCTGCGCCGACCGTGAGCGCGTAGACGATGTGCAAAGTCGCGCCTGCGGGCAGCGCCACCGGCAAGGTGAAGAACAGCGTGTCGCCGATCTGCCGCTCTTGCACGGCGACGGGCTGATTGTTGATCGAGGTCACCATCGACTTTGGAACCCACGTCATGCCGTCGGGCAAGACGTCGGAAACCGTGACGTTGGTCGCTGGAAACGAGGTCTGATCGGTGACGTCGATGCTGTACGTCACGGTATCGCCGATCGTTGCGATCTGCGTGTTCGCCGCCTTGGTGATCGAGAGGAGCGTTTGCAGACGATCGGTCTCGCTCGCGGTAACCGGCGCCGAAACCGTCGGCGGTCCGCTCGTACTCGGAATCGAGATCGTCGAAGACAAGGTCGCCGTGACGGTGTTTCCGCCGGTGCTGGAGGGCGCGGCGTAGAGGAGACCGATCACAGCCGATCCGCCGCCC
>DATJTD010000073.1:0-11178 GCA_035503775.1 Candidatus Acidiferrales bacterium | reverse complement strand
GCCACTTTCGCCTTGAATGCCGGTGAGTGGTTCCGGCGGGAACGTCGTGCCACGATCTGCTCCTATTCTGAAGGTTCTTTCGCCTTCGGTGGAGCGGAGTCACCACTTAAGCCCTCGTCCGACTACCCGGGGCCACCTCTCGGAGCGGCTTTCCCCTGCGGGAAGTATTTGCTGGCAAGTCGGCAATCACGTAGGCAAAGATGTGCTGTATCCCATCGATATCATGCTTTACCCGGTATTTCGCGAGATGGGTCTCGTATTACGAAATCGCATCATTTGGCATTTTGAACATGGCCTCCACTGCGGTCGTCGCTTTTCCGGCCGGTACGAAACCGTCCTATGGTTTACCAAGCCAGGCGACGATTATACGTTTAACTTGGATGCGGTTCGGGTGCCCCAAAAGTATCCCGGTAAGAAATATTTCAAGGGGCCGAAAGCCGGTCAATATTCCGCAAATCCGCTCGGAAAAAATCCGGGTGACCTTTGGATAATTCCGAACGTAAAGTGCGCTTCAGCTTCGAGGCATCCCAGCTGCGCTGGATGCGCGAGCGGCTCACCTCGTTCGAGGCGGCAATCGAGGAGGAGGGTGAGGCCTACGTCGCTACCGTCCGCGTGCAAGATGAAGAACAACTCCTCGGCTGGCTGTTGAGCTGGGGCTCCAAAGTCCGGTGCTTGGAACCGTATTCGCTCCGCGAGCGAATGCGGACCGAAGCACGCGCCATTCTGGGGCAAGAATCGTTCCTGACATAACGGTGTCAGGAGCCGGGGGTACAGTAGGCGCAGCTCTTCCGCCCGCTTCCAGGAGGTCCCATGTCCACCACCGCTGCGGCCACCACTACCACCACTCCCATTACCGGAATCGACATTACCGTCTATTTTATCAAAGAGCCCGATCGCGCCGTCGCCTTCTGGCGCGATACGATGGGCCTCAAGCTGACACAACGGTACGGGGAAAACGGCGGCGAATTCGAGCTGCCCGACGGTTCGACGTTCGGCCTCTGGAAGCTCGAAGATGCACCGTGGCAAAAGAGCGGCGGCATCATGTTCGCGGTCCCCGACATCAACGCAGCCGTTGCATACTATCGTGCAAAAGGCGTGCAGATTTCGCCCGTCGAGGAGCAACAAATCTGTTCGATGGCCTTCGCCCAAGATAGCGAGGGCAACGACTTCATCTTACACCAGCGCAAAACGTGAGGGTCGCGACCGGGACGCTGCAACCCCCCTCGCCCTATGATTTCCGGGCGACGCTGGCCTTCGCCGAAAGCTTTGCACCCGGTGCCGGTGAGCAACGGCTCGCCGGGGGGCGCTTTACCCAAGCCGTCACCGCAGACGGCCATGCCGTCGGCTTCTCCATTACGTCGCGCGGGACGGTGGAGGAGCCGTTGCTCGCGTACGAACTCTTCGCCGAACATCACGTCTTGCATGACACACTGGCGGCCGCGCGCGAACGCATCGCCTTCTCTCTGAGCATCGACGACGATCTGCACCCGTTTTACGAGCGCGCCTCCGTGGATCCGCCGATGGCGCACCTAACGCAAGCGGTCTACGGTTTCCATCATGTCAAATTCATGACGCCCTTTGAGAACGCGTGTCACGGCATCCTCGCGCAGCGCACGCCGATGGCGGTGATGCGGCGGCGCAAAGATGCGCTGGTCGCGCGCTTCGGTGGTGCAACGAATATCGCGGGCGTACTCTACCGCGCCTTTCCCAACGCGCAGCAGCTCAGTGCCGCACCCCACGAAAAATTGGCGCAGACGATCGAGCACGCAGTGCAAGCGCGCCGTCTACTCGCCTGTGCGCACGCCTTCGCCGCCGTCGACGAAGCGTGGCTGCGCACGGCCCCCGTCTACGAGGTCGAGCAGTGGCTGCTGGGGATCGAGGGGATCGGTCCTTGGACTGCGGCCTTCGTCTTGATTCGCGGCTTGGGCCGCATGGAATACGCCGCACCCGTCGACGAGGCGCTCATCGACGCCTATCGCGACGTCTACGCGCGGCCCGGCGCCACTGCCGCCGACGTACGCCGCGCAGCCGATGCCTATGGACCGCTCCAGGGCCACTGGGCGTTCTACCTCCGGGCCGCCCCGACGATGCTGCCGCTCGCCTCGCTTTCATAGGCAGTCGGGAGGGCCGTAGTTCGACGGCGAAAGAGCGGGGATGTTAACTGAGCGGCCGACCCCCACGCCTCGCTACTCGATCGCGGGAGAGCGATTTCGCGCACGCACCGGGGTACGGCGCATCATGCAGGATATCGAGCAGACGCTCTCTGATCGCAATGCCGCCGGGTTTATCAATCTCAGCGCCGGAAATCCGCTGCGCATCGCGCCGGTGGCGGCGATGTGGCGCCGCTTTCTCACCGAAGAGCTGCAGCGCGAGACGGCCTTGGACGAAGCGATTGGCCGTTACGGCAGCAGCCGCGGGTATTTTCCGTTCATCGCCGCGATCGTCGACTGCTACAACGAACACTACGGTTGGAACATCACCGAGAAGAACGTCGTCATCACGCCGGGAAGCCAGTCCGGCCTCTTCTACGTGCTCAATGCCTTTTGTGGGCCGCGCGCCGACGGCGGCACGGTTCGTGTCTGCTATCCGCAAAACCCCGATTACACCGGCTATCAGGGTCTGCTCTGGGAGCCGTCGCACGTCGTGGCGCTGCGCCCGCAGATCGAGCTCACCGGCGAACACCGCTTCCGGTACGGTCTCGATATCGCGGCACTTGCAGATGTCGACGACGTCGGGTGCTTCGTGCTTTCGCGGCCTTGTAATCCCAGTGGAAACGTCGCCTCGGATGCAGAGATGGCGACGCTCATGGCGCGCGCCGAAGAACTCGACGTCCCCCTGATCGTCGACGGCGCCTACGGGCCGCCGTTTCCTAATCTCGTGGAGGTTCCGATGCATCTCACGTGGGGGCCGCACGTCATCCACTCGACGAGCCTCTCGAAATGCGGCCTTCCCGGCGAACGGATCGGTATCTTGATCGGCGACGAACGGTGGATCGAAAGCATCGAAGCGTTTCAGTCCAACGCGTGCTTACACTCATCGCGTCTGGGCCAACTCGTGGCGTCGCAAGCTATCGCAACGGGTTCTCTCGAGCGACTCGCGAGTGAGGAGATTCGTCCGCTCTATGCGCGCAAACGTGCGATCTTGCAAGAAGCGATGCAAGCGCAGATGCCTGCGCAGACGGCGTGGCGTCTCCATGAAGCGCATGGTGCGCTCTTCTCCTGGCTCTGGGTCGAAGGGCTTCCCTTCGAAGACGGTTGGGCCGCCTACGAGCGCCTCAAAGCCGAGGGCGTCCTCTGTGTCCCCGGCGTCGCATTCTTTCAGGGAATGCCCGCCACGTGGCGCCATCAGCACGAGACGGTGCGCATCAGCCTGACGGCGAGTGACGACGATCTCGTCGAGGGCGTGCGGCGCATCGCACGCGCCTTTGGAGCGGCATAAGACCATCCGATGCCGTGTCCAACCGTGCCGACCCGGGGCCGGTCGAATGTCGAATGACAGGAGCACCGTCGCGGCCCTATCGTACCGAGGATATGGAGGCGCGCGAGCGGACCGAGATACCGACGATTTCGCTGACCGGCTTACGTTCGGACGATCGCGCCGATCTCGAACGCATCGGCCGTGAAATCGGTGAGGCGGCGCGCGGTTTAGGCTTCTTCTCCGTCGCCGACCACGGCATTCCGGCGGCATTGGTCGACGCCGTCTTCGCCCAGTCGCAGAGATTCTTCGCGCTACCGGAGGCCGAAAAAACGCGCCTGACGGTCGCCAATTCGACCGGGTACCTCGGCTACGTGCGCATCGGCGAGGAGAAGCTCGATCCGGCGCTCGCGGCCGACATCAAAGAGTGCTTCAACGCAGGCCCCGAGTTTGCGAGCGATCCAACCGATGCCGCGCTGGGCTCACCGTTCCACTGCCCCAACCAGTGGCCCGACATACCCAGCTTTCGCTCGACGCTCATTGCGTTTCACCGTGCCGCACTCGAGCTGGTCGTGCTGCTCCACCGCGCAATCGCCGTCGATCTCGGGATCGACGAGCGCTTCTTCGACCGCTACTTCACCGAAGCGATCGGTATTCTGCGGCTGTTGCACTATCCGCCGCATCCCGGTCTCTTCGACGGGAGCGTCTATGGTGCCGGCGCACACACCGATTACGGTAACCTGACGTTGCTCGCGCAAGACGCGACCGGTGGTCTCGAAGTGCGCCGCCGCGATGGCACGTGGACAGAGGTTCCACCGCAGGCGGGGACATTCGTCTGTAACATCGGCGATTGCTTGATGCGCTGGACGAACGACGTCTACGTCTCCAACGCGCATCGGGTCGTGAATCGCTCCGGCCGCGAACGCTTCTCCGTCGCCTACTTCGGCGATCCCAACGCCGACGCACGCGTCGAATGCATCCCGTCACTGCTTGCGCCCGAAGAGACGGCAAAATACGCGCCGATCAGCTACGCCGAGTATCTGCGCTCGCGTTACGAAGCGACCTACGCAGTGGCGCCGGCGTCGTGAACCTTTGCGTCGAGGAGGTCAGTACCAATCTGATCGAGTGCGGCGTTGCGCCGGAGCACCAGACGATGACGCTCGACAAAGTCTTCTGGAGCCACTTCTGCACCGATCTCGCACCGGCGACCTGGGTGCTCGGCGCGCTCATGATCGGCATCGGACTCGATTTCCGCACCGGCGTCCTGGCCATTTTGATCGGGAACCTGCTGGGCTGTCTTCCGGTCGGTTTGCTTTCGACGATCGGCCCGCGCACGGGCCTCACGCAGATCGAGATCTCGCGCTTCGCCTTCGGCCGCATGGGGACGCGGCTGCCGTCGAGCTTGAACTGGCTGTGCGCGGTCGGGTGGGATGCGGTGAACAACGTGCCGTCGGTGTTGGCGCTGGTTGCACTCGCCGGGCTCGTCGGCTTCACGTTGCCGTTTTGGCTCGGGCTCTCGCTGCTGGTCGCCATTCAACTAGCGGCATGCATGTACGGCCACCACGTGGTGCAGTTGCTGGCGAAGTATCTCTGTTACGTGCTGATCGTCGTCTTCGGGATTACCGGGATCGTTGCGATCGCCAAGGGCGGCTCGCTGGTCGTTGCGCAGGAAGCCATCAAGCCGGCCGTCTTCGTACTCGGCATCTCGATGGTCGCCGGCTTCGCGATCGGCTTTGCACCGTACTCATCGGACTACACGCGCTACCTGCCGCGCACGACCAAATCCCGATCGATCTTCCTCATGAGTTTTGGCGGCCTCGCACTCTCGAGCATCTCGATCGAACTCTGCGGGCTGCTAACCGCGAGTCACATGACCGATCTTTCGCCGGCAGGCGTCATCGCCGAGATCGGCGCGCTGACCGGGCCGTTCGCGCCGGTCGCCCTGATCGCCATCGCCGCCTCTGCTATCGCGATCAATTCCATCAACGACAACACGGCGGCCTACAGCCTCATCTCGAGCGGCGTGCGCATCCCGCGCCACCTCGCCGCTGTCGTGACGACTGCCTGCGGTTTCGTGCTGGCCGTCGCCGGCGCCGGCAAGTTTGCCGAACTCTTCTCGAACTATCTCTTGCTCTTGCTGTATTGGATCGCGCCGTGGGCCGGCATCGTGCTCACCGATTGGTGGCTCTTCAGGGGTGCACCGCACCGCATTCGGCGCTGGGGGACGGGCGCGCTGATCTTTGCCGTCGTTACACCGGTGACGATCCTGCTGTTCTCGGCAACCGAGATTTACACCGGACCGTTGGCGAAACTGCTGGGTGGCACCGACATCGGGTTCTTTGTTGGATTCTTCGCGTCATCGCTGTGGTATGCGCTGATCGAGCGTAAGCGAGAGGTGGTGGGTTCGGTAGCATACGCGCCGGTAGAAGAATCGGTGGCGTAAGCGTCGATCCGTTCGCGATCTGACTTTCATGAGCAGCCGAGCGCGGTTGCCTGGGCGACCGCTGCGGGAATGATGGATTCATGCTACGTTCAATCAGCCGCCTCAACGAGTTGGCCACCCGCGGTCATTCGGCCGAGCACGTACCGAGCGATCGGCCTGCCGGTGAGCTAGAGCTCGTCTACGCCTTCGAAAAGCAGATGCCCGTCGGCTTCGCGTTCTCACGGACCGGCCGGCTCTTCGTCACCTATCCGCGCTGGGAGATTCCAGCTGATTTCACCCTCGGTGAGATCGCCGACGGGGTCGAGCAACCGTACCCCGACGCGCAGTTGCCGTCGCTCTCCGACGATGTCGAGAACCACATCATCTCGGCGCAAGGTATCGTCATCGACGCAAAAGATCGCCTCTGGGTACTCGACAATGCGAGCCTCGATTTCGCTCCGGCCAAAGCGGGGGGCCCGAAGCTGCTCTGCTTCGATCTTGCCACCAATACGATCTGCAAGAAGATCGTATTCGACCAGAACGTCGTTCCCGAGACGTCGTTTCTCAACGACTTGCGCGTCGACCTCAGCCGCGGTGCCGAAGGGACGATCTACATCACCGACTCCGGTGAGAAGAGTTCCAACGGGTTGATCGTGGTCGATATCGCGACGGGCCGTGCAATACGGCGCCTCGCCAATCATCGTTCGGTCAAGGCCGTCGATCGATATCTCGGCGTCGTGGAAGGCCGCCCGTTCCAAAATCACAAGCGCGGGCAGAAGCCCGAACCGAACAAGACCGGCGTCGATGGTATCGCTCTGGAGGCAGACGGCTCGAAGGTCTACTATTGTGCCAATGCCGACCGGCGTCTCTACCGCGTCAACGCAGACGCACTACGCAATACGGAGATCAGCAATAGCGAGGTGGAGTTTTTGGTGGAAGACCTCGGCGAGAAGGGCGTCTCCGACGGCCTCGGTGAGGACGCGGCCGGCAACATCTACACCACCAATTACGAGCACAACGCTATCCTGCGCCGCGCCCCCGAAGGGACGTTCACGACCGTCGTTCACGACCCGCGCCCCTCTGGCCCGATACGATCGTGATCCACGACGGCGCCCTCTACGTCACCTCCAACCAGCTCAACCGCCAAGCAAAATTCAATAACGGCGAGCAACTGCAAGAGCGCCCGTTCGCGCTCTTTCGCGTGCAGATCGATCAGCAACCCGTGCTGCTCTAGCTGATCTCGAGCGGCTGCGTCCCCTCCGGTGGCGCGGCCGCCTCGCGCGAGATCAAGCGGCGAACGCTAGTCGCTCCACCCAGAAGAGGGACACGCGCCATGTGCTCTTCGATGACGGAGATCTCGCGCTTGGAGATTTCCGCTGTACCTTTGAAGCGTGGCCACACCGTGCGAATGCGTTCGCTCATCTCGCGCGCCTCGGCAAGGACGATCCCTCGCGGAACGCCGGCCTTACGGGCGAAGCGCTCAAGGTGATCGTAGGAGACGTCGGACCACGCCCGGCTGCGCGCGATGGTGAGCGCCAGCTCGTCACTGGGCACATAGGCGATCGTCGAGACATAATCGTATGCCGGTGCAAGCGTCGGCGTGCGGCCATCGGAATAGATGACGCTCCAGTTCTTCAAGTGCATGTCACCGTTGCCGATCGCAACGTTGAAGACGAGCCGCCGCACGAATTCTCGCGCCGCCGCCTCACCCATCACCCGCCAGATACCGGTGAGCATATTACCGTAGCTGACGTTTTTGTACTTCTGCGCGGGATATTGATTGAAAATTTGATTGAAGTCCTCGATGTGGATGCGGTGGGACCCGGCACGATCGAAGCGTTTGATGCGCAGCGCCCGGCCCAGATCGCGGCGCACTTCGGGCGGTAAGTGCCCGACAGCGGCGGTGTCGATGAGGTGGATCTCGGGAACCTCGATGCCGACCTCGCGCGCGAACGACAGCATCGCGTATTCGTTTTCCGGGACGTTGCTGTAGGTCGCCGACGGCATCTTGACGATCCACTCGCCTCCCAGACCGTGCGCCGGGATCGTGAGGCCGCCTTCGTTCTCTAAGACGGCGCTGAATTTCAATTGAACGCCGGCCAGCGAGAATTTCAGGACGGTCGCATCCTGTTCGACGTGCGGCGAGACGACATCGGGATCGCCGGGTGGGGCACTCAGACCGTCGGCGTGGCGGACGACGATGGCACCCGGAAGATCGTGACCCGTGAGCCAGAGAAGGGGAAAGTCGCGCGCGGCGCTGACTTGCGCGCGCGCAGCCAGATACTGACGCAGGTGTCCTTCGGGCAACAAATTCGCAAAGAAGGGCAAAAGACGTGTCTGCGGCGCCTTCGTTGGAGGCAGCAGCCTTCGCTCGGCGTTAAAAAAGCCAAGGCTGAGCACGGGTGCCTGCGGATCATCGACATAGCCCGGTGTGAACTCAAAGAGGTTGTGATCGCTCGTCAGGTTCGCGAGTGTACCGACGAGGCGCTCGTGCAGATACACCTCGAGCAGGTGCGCCATCTAGTCGGGTTCCACCGAGAAGAGCGGACGGTCATCGGGATTTGCCGCGCTCCCGAGCAGCGCCCGAACGGCCGGAACGATCTCTTGGGGAACAAGCATAAGCTCAAGCCCTTGAGCGCGGGCGATATCTTGAAGGGTACTGAGCCGCGGATCGATCTTCGCACGCTCGACCTTTGAGAGATAGGTCTGGGTAAGCCCGGC
This sequence comes from Candidatus Acidiferrales bacterium, assembly GCA_035503775.1. Classification (GTDB taxonomy): domain Bacteria; phylum Vulcanimicrobiota; class Vulcanimicrobiia; order Vulcanimicrobiales; family Vulcanimicrobiaceae; genus DATJTD01. The sequence goes on along the minus strand of DATJTD010000073.1, from coordinate 2,621 downwards.
ACGCCGAGCAGCAACCTCTTGGCTGAGGCCCATCCGATGCCGTTGGGCTGCGAGACGCTCTAAAAAAGGCTGAATATGGTCTAACACTTGATGAATATACCATACCAAACCTATTACGAGAAGCATCCCATAGGTGAAATAGAGCCTATTTGCGGGGAACTTAGATTCTCATCATCGAGCTCTCTCTGGTATTGCGAACATATGTTCGATATACTAGCCCCATGTCCTCTCCCTCCGGCCCCGCCTACGCCGAACTCCACTCCTGGTCGAACTTCACGTTCCTCGAAGGAGCTTCGCATCCCGAGGAGCTGCTGGAGCGCGGGCGGGCCCTGGGTCTAACTGCCCTGGCGCTGACCGATCGCGACGGGCTCTACGGTGCCGTGCGTTTCGCCAAGGCGGCGCAGGCGGCCGAGTTCGGGGCCATCTGCGGCGCCGAACTCACCCTCGACGCGCCGGAGTTGCGCCCGCCCGGGCGCCGTGCGCTTACTCCACAGGAGCTGGCACGCTTTCCTCGCCTCGTCTTGCTCGTCGAAAATGCTATCGGCTACGCCAACCTCTGTCGTGCCATCTCGAGCGCGCAACTACGCGGCCGCAAACACGACGCACGCCTCACGCTCAGCGATCTCGAGGGGAAGACCAGCGGGCTCATCGCCCTCTCGAGCGCTCATCATGGATATGCCGAGGAGGCGCTCCTTCGTGGCGATCTCGCAACGGCAACCACGCGCGCCGCAACCTTGCGCGACCTTTTCTGCGGGAATTTCTTTTTCGAGCTCCAGCACCATCTGCGTCCACAAGACGCGCGCTTGATTCACGCGCAACTGGAACTCGCCCAAACGTTGAGCATTCCATACGTTGCCACCAACGGCGCTGCCTATGCATACGCTGACGACGCATACCTCTCCGATATCTTGACCTGCATCAAATACCGCACCACGCTCGATCGTGCTGGGACCCTGCTACGCCCCAATCATGAATTCTACCTCAAGAGCCCGGCACAGATGGCGCGAATCTTCGCCCCCTACCCGGAAGCTATCACCCAGACGCTTACGATCGCGCAACGCTGCACCTTCCGTCTGCAGAAAATCACCGGAGAATTCCCCCTCTTCCCCGTTCCGCCGCAAGAGCAGAGCGTGAATTCCTACCTGCGCACCCTCGTGAACGCCGGTGCTCGTGAGCGCTACGGCGATCCACTACCCGCAAAGGTACACCACCAGCTCGAATACGAGCTGGGCATCATCGAGCGGATGGATCTCGCCGGCTACTTTCTGATCGTCTGGGACATCACCCAGGCGGCGCAACGCCTCGGCATTCTTGCCCAAGGCCGCGGTTCAGCAGCCAACTCCGCCGTCTGTTATGCACTGGGCATCACCGCAATCGATCCGGTTGGGATGAACTTGCTCTTCGAACGCTTCTTGAGCGAAGAGCGCAACGAAGTCCCCGACATCGACATCGATTTCGCCCACCAAGACCGTGAAAAGATCATCCAATACGTCTACACGCACTACGGCCGCACTCACGCCGCCCTCACCGCCGAGGTCATCACCTACCGCACCCGTTCGGCAATTCGCGATGTCGGCAAAGCCCTCGGCCTCTCCCTCGCGCAAGTCGACGCCATCGCCCGCGAATACGACGCCCATGACTCCCTCGCCGAAGCCGTCGACGTCCGCGAAGCCACCACAACAACGCCCGACTTCCCCGAATCGATCCGCCGCCGCCGCGACCTCGACAACGCCTCCAACATCCGCGCCTCCCGAAGCCACGACAGCCCCACATTCGGAACACGTCCGCCTTGTTCTCCACAGTCTATCGATGTTGAGGAGCGCCACCAACCACGAACCGTAAACGAACTCTTGCTAGCATTCTGCCGCCGCATCGACGGCTTTCCACGCCACATGGGCATCCACACCGGCGGCATGGTCATCACGCGTTCACCTCTCCTGGAAGTCGCCCCCATCGAGTGGGCAACGATGCGCGACCGCACGATCGTGCAATGGGACAAAGACGACCTCAGCGATCTCGGCCTCATCAAGATCGACTTGCTCGGCCTCGGGATGCTCTCGCTGTTGCGCGAGGCGTTCACGCTCTTCCGGCGACGGTACCCCGAGCGTCCACCACTCTCACTCGTCACAATTCCGGTCGGCGATAAACCAACATACGAAATGATGCAACGCGCCGACACGATCGGCGTCTTCCAAATCGAGTCACGCGCGCAGCAATCGATGCTCCCCCGCATGAAACCGACGTGCTTCTACGACATCGTCATCCAAGTCGCCATCATCCGTCCGGGGCCGATTCAAGGCGATATGATCCATCCGTTCTTGCGGCGGCGTAATGCATTAGAACCAGTGACGTACCCACACCCGAAGCTCAAGCCGGTCTTGGAGCGCACGCTCGGTGTCCCGTTATTCCAAGAACAAGGGATGCGCATGGCCGTCGAAACGGCTGGATTCTCCGCCGGAGAGGCGGATCAACTACGCCGCGCCATGGGACATAAGCGCTCGCATGAACGCATGGCGCAGATCTACCCGCGTCTGATTGAAGGAATGGTGCAGAACGGGATCGAGCGCGACGTCGCCGAGCGGCTCTACCATATGCTGCAAGGCTTCGCCGACTACGGCTTC
>DATJTD010000072.1:0-18392 GCA_035503775.1 Candidatus Acidiferrales bacterium | reverse complement strand
GCCGTGCCGGGAGGGTGGGCATTGGCTTGAGCAAACACTCGAACGCATGCTGCACGGCGAGGGTGTGGAGTCCGACGTCGATATGCTCGTCTCCGTCAGCCATCAGCTGACGGGCATCAATCTCTGTCCGCTCGGCGATTCCATCGAGCCGTTTTTGGCGTCGGTGGTCAAGCGCTTCCCCGAGCAATTTCGCGCCTATGTCCGGCCCAAGGTTTCGGTGACGGCGTGAACCCGCTCGACAAGCTGATTGCCAATTTCCCGTGGCTTGCGAGCAAATGGGGGCGGTTTACGCTGCTGATGCTCTGCCTTGCCGACGTCTACGTCGGCTACGTGGAGAAGGGAGCGCTCGCGGCAAGTGCCGGAGTTGCGGCTGTTTTCTGGGCGATTCTGGTGATCTGGACGACGCCCAAGAAATCCGCCTCTACCAAATCCGCCGCTGTGAAGCCGCCGAAGTTGAGAAAGAAAAAGTAACGATGGCTAGCGAGGTTACGCTCACGATCGACGGCGAGCAGCTCACCGTACCCGCCGGTACGCTGCTCGTCGAGGCCGCAAAACGGGTGCGCAAAGACATCCCCGTCTATTGCTATCATCCCAAACTCGGCCCCGCGGGTCTGTGCCGCATCTGTCTGGTCGAAGTGGAGAAGACGCCGAAGTTGCAGATTGCCTGCAACACCGTCGTGACCGAAGGCATGGTCGTGCACACGCAAAACGAGAAAGTCGACGACGGACGCCGCGCGGTGCTCGAATTTCTCTTGCTCAACCACCCCTTGGATTGTCCGATCTGCGACAAGGGCGGCGAGTGCGATCTTCAAGATTATTCGATGGCCTACGGTCAAGGTGCGTCGCGCAAACTCGAGGCGAAGGATCCCAAGCCGAAGGCGGTCGATCTCGGGCCGACGATCGTGCTCGACGAGGAGCGCTGCATCGTCTGCCAGCGCTGCGTGCGCTTCGACGACATCATCACGCAAGAACAGTCGCTGGTGGTCAAGGATCGTGGGCAGAAAGACGTCATCGCGACGGCCACACAGGCGCCGTACCGCTCGGATTTCAGTGGAAACGTCACCGAGCTCTGCCCGGTCGGGGCGCTGACGTCGAAGACGTATCGCTTCAAATCGCGCCCGTGGGACCTTGCACGGACGCAGTCGACCTGCACGCAGTGCAGTGTCGGCTGCACGCTCAACATCGACGTGCGGTACGACGACGTCTTGCGCACGATGTCGGAGGAGGGCGACGAGGCGCAGTCCGACGGGTGGCTATGCGATCGCGGCCGGTACAACATCGGCTTCTATCGTGACGCGCGCCGCCTCGTCTCGCCGCTGCTGCGTTCGGGGAACGAGTGGACGCAGATCTCGTGGGAGGACGCCATCGGTCTTTGGGCCCGCAAGCTCAAAGAAGCACTGGCTTCGGCAGGCCCGCAGGCAATTGGTGTGATCGGCGGCGGCCGACTCTTGAACGAAGAGATCGTGCTCGCGCAGCACCTCTTTCGCGCGCTCGGGACGCAGAATCTCGATTGGCGTGCCGGCCGCCAGCTGTCGGCGACGCCGCGTGGCAGCGGGACCTTGCACGATCTCGAGATGGCGAAGACCATCTTGGTTCTCGGCGTCCCCCCTTCGCAGAGTGCGCCGGTCCTCGACCTGCGCATCCGGAAGGCCGTCTCCCGGCATCACGCGCGGCTGATCAGCGTCGGTGATTTTGCAGCGGCCTCCTTCGTCTTGGAGACGCACGTCGGCAGCGCAGCACAGATTCCGCAAGAGGCGCTGACGGTCGATCGACTCGCCGTCGTCTGGGACGGCATCGACGTCTCGCTCTACGAGAGCGTGATGGAGCAGGTGCACGCGCAGCGCCCAGCCGGGTCGCCGGCGGTTCACGAATTTCTCTGTGGCGAACAAGGGAACGCGCGCGGCGCCGAGGCGTTCGGCATGCTGCCGGCGCAAGGCGGCCTTGGAACGGCGGGGATGTTCGAGGCGGCGCGGCGCGGTGAGCTCTCGGCGCTCTGCATCTTCGGGGCGAATCCGATCTTGCGCTTTGCGGACGGAGCACTCGCGCGCGAGGCACTAGCGAAGTTGCCGTTCGTCGTCGTCAGCGACCTCTTCATGACGCAGACCGCGGAGCACGCAACGCTGGTCCTCCCGGCACAGGGCGCCTTCGAGAAGAGCGGCCACACGATGAGTGTGACGGGCGATATTTTGCCGGTGCATGCGGGCCTTGCACCGCTGCCCGGGACGCTCTCCGACGGCGAGATGCTCGTCGCTCTCGCGGCTGAACTCGAGATCGAGATCCCTGCTCCCGACGTGCTGACTGCGACGGCGCGTATCTCGCCGGCGCGTGCGGAAAGCGTCGGCGAGATGGGCCAGCGGCGGATTGCTTCCAAAGAGAATGCCGGTGCGCTTCGCGTCTGCATTGCGACCTCGATCTTCACCGGCGGCGGTACGCTTGCGCACGACGAGCGCGTGGAGGGTCTGCGCGATTTGCCGACGGTGACGCTCTCGCCGCACACCGCGCTCGTGCTCGGTGTGACCGAAGGTGACGTCGTCGACTTGGTCGATGAGGAGCGGACGCTCTCCGATCTCTTCGTCGTGCTCTCGGCCGCCGCCAGCGACGGAACGGTGACGATCGTCGACGGAATCCCCGATGCCCCCGCCAATAGTTTTGTCGCGGGCGAGAGCGTCACGCTGATGAACATTCGCTCTGCCTATCACGAACTCGCAGGAGCACCCGCCTGATGCATGTCGTCACCGATGTCTGGAGCGTCTGGTGGGCGCAGGCGCTCATCAAGTCCGCCTTCGTGCTCTTCGTCGTTCTCACGACCTTCGCGTACGCCATGCTCGCCGAGCGTAAGGTCATGGCCTGGATGCAGTTGCGCCCCGGCCCCAATCGCGTCGGGCCGTGGGGTTTGCTCCAGCCGGCCGCCGACGCCGCAAAGATGTTGTTCAAGGAAGATCTGACGCCGAGTACGGCCGACCCGCTCATCTATCGCTTCGCACCCTATCTCTCGCTCGTGACGGCGATGGCGGCGTTCGCGGTCATCCCCTTCTCCGAGACCGCGGGCGGCCCATGGGACGTTGGAAACGTCAATGCGGGGATTCTCTTCATCTTCGCACTGACGTCGATTGGGATCTACGGCACGTCGCTGGCGGGCTGGTCCTCGGGCTCGAAGTATCCCATCTTAGGTGGCGTGCGCGCGACCGCGCAGATGATCAGCTACGAACTGGCGATGACGATGTCGGTGGTGGGCGTGCTGATCCTGGCGGGGACGACGTCGCTGGTCGGCATCGTGCATGCGCAGAATACCCTGTGGTTCGTCGTCCCGCAGCTCGTCGGCTTCATCATCTACCTCGTGACGGCCGTCGCCGAGACCAACCGCGCGCCGTTCGACCTGACGGAGGCCGAGTCCGAACTCGTCGGCGGCTTCCATACGGAGTACTCGGGTCTGCGCTTTGGGTTGTTCTTCATCGCGGAATACCTGAACATGATCACGGTCTCGTGCGTGGCGACGCTGCTCTTCCTGGGCGGATGGAATCCACTCTTCGGCCTTGCCTTCATACCGGGAATCATTTGGTTCTTGCTCAAGGCCTCGTTTTTCATCTTCCTGTATATCTGGCTGCGGACGACGCTCCCGCGCTTCCGCTACGACCGGCTGATGACGTTCGGCTGGAAGTTTCTGTTGCCGGTAGCGACGCTCAATTTGATGGTGACGGCCGCAGTCGTCGCCTGGTTGCCCGGATAGGATAGCTCTATGCGCAGTCTCTTTGCGACGATCTACGCAATCCTCGCCGGTATGGCGACGACGTTCAGTTTCTTCTTCAAGAAGAAGCCGACGATCGAGTATCCGACGATCAAAAAGCAGCACGCGCCGCGCTTTCACGGCTTGCACGAGCTGCGCCGCTACGGCGACGGAAAGGAGCGCTGCATCGGTTGCGAGCTCTGCCAGATTGCCTGTCCGGCCAATGCGATCACGGTCATCGGTGCCGAGAACACGCCCGCGGACCGGCGCTCGCCGGGCGAACGCTACGCGGCGCGCTACGAGATCGACGAGCTGCGCTGCATCTTCTGCGGCCTCTGCGAGGAGGCGTGCCCGACCGACGCGATCGTCCTCACCCCGCGCTTTGAGATGGCCGACTACCGGCGTGGCTCGTTCATCTACGCCAAGGATCGTCTGCTGGTGCCACCTGAAGCCGGCGTCGGTACGCCGCCCGATGAGCGCCCCGGCGGCATCCCCGCCGATCTCGGCAGCGTCAGCGAGCGCAAGAGCACGATCGACATCACCACCGGCTACGATGCCACTTGGCGCGGAGGCATCCTCAAGACGCATCGCAAGGGGCTTGCCGGGTGACGATCTTCGTACTTCTGGCGATCGCGTTGCTCGCTAGCGCTCTCTTCACGATTACCGCCAAGCATCCGGTCTACAGCGTCATCGGATTGCTGCTGAACTTCCTTGCACTGGCGGCGCTCTATCTCTCGCTCTCGGCGGAGTTCTTGGCGCTCATTCAAATCCTCGTCTACAGCGGCGCGATTCTCGTGCTCTTCGTCTTCGTCATCGCGCTGCTTTCGAGCGGGGTGAAGCCGTTCGATAGCGGGCCGAACAAGCTGCCCCGCATTGGGATGCCGGCGATCGTCACCGCACTCGTTGCCTTCGGAGCGTTGGTCTGGGGTGCCGTTCAGGTTCCGTTTACGCCGAGCGTCGGTCCGACGCAACCGAATGGGCCGCCGGGGGCTGCTGACGTCTTCGGCAGCGTCGCAGATTTCGGGCGCGCGCTCTTTGGGCCGTATCTTTTGCCGTTCGAGATGACGGCGCTCGTTCTGGTGATCGCCATCGTCGGCGTGATCATGCTGGCTAGTGACGCAGCGCCGGCCAAGACGCGCGGGCATCATGTCAAACGGCCGCGGCGCGTGCGTGAGCCGATCACCAAGACGAAAGCGAAAGTCGGATGATCCCGGCGACGTATTATGTCGTCCTCTCGGGGGCGCTGTTTTTCCTCGGGGTCATTGGGGTTGTGACGCGGCGCAATCCGTTGATCGTGCTGATGGCTATCGAGCTGATGTGGAATGCGGCGAATGTTGTGTTCATTGCCTTTGCGCGGGCATGGCTGAATAACGTGGGGCATGTCTTTGCGTTTTTAGTGATTACGGTGGCTGCGGCTGAGGCGGCTATTGGGCTTGCGATCGTTGTTGTCGCGTTTCGGCGGGCGCAGTATGTGGATGTCGATGAGGCTGCGGGGTTGCGCGGGTGAGCTTGATGTTCGTCGGTGGCTGGCGGGTGATTGGGTCGTCGCGTGACGACATTGTCCGGCGCAACCGCTACGATTTTTCCATCCATGGAAAAATCGCTGCTGCGCGGCTCGTCGCTCCCGCCCTCCGGGCTCCGCTCCTCGTCCGAGCTTGCGCTGGACAACGTCGTCACGCGACGACCCAATCACAGTGGGGTAGCGCTCAGGCTGGTGGGGCTTCGCCGTCTGGCGCTCTGGGGTGTTTCTGCTGATGCTTTACGCGATTTGGCTTTTGCCGCTGTCGGGCGGTGTGCTGTTGTGGGCGTTGGGGCCGCAGATTCGTGAGCGTGCGGGGTGGATTGCTTCTGCGATTATGGCGGTGGCGTTCGTTTTGACGCTTGCGCAGTTCGGGGCTGCGGCGGGGAGCGGTTATGGAGTGCCGCTGATTACCTGGATTCCCGGCTTTCGCTTTGGGTTGATGCTCGATCCGCTTTCGCTCGTGTGGACGCTCATCATCACCGGGGTCGGGTTCTTGATCCATCTGTATTCGATTGGGTACATGGATGGAGATAAAGCGGTGGCGCGTTTCTTTGCGTACATGAACTTCTTCGTGTTCGCGATGCTCACGTTGGTGCTCTCGGACAATTTTGCGGGGCTGCTGGTTGGATGGGGCCTCGTAGGGCTCGCTTCCTACTTCTTGATTGGGTTTTATTTCGATCGGCCTTCGGCGGTGGCGGCGGCGCGTAAGGCGTTCGTCATCAATGTCGTGGGTGACGTCGGGCTGCTCTTTGCGATTTTCGTGATGTTTTCGGTGACCGGGTCGGTCGTGTATTCGGACGTCTTTTCGAACGTCGGGCTGTTTTCGCCGGGGACGCTCTTTTTGATGTGCGTGGCGATCTTTGTGGGGTGTGCGGCGAAGTCGGCGCAGGTGCCGCTGCATACGTGGTTGCCGGATGCGATGGAAGGGCCCACGCCGGTCTCGGCGCTCATTCATGCGGCGACGATGGTGACGGCGGGTGTCTATCTCATTGCGCGCTGCGCTCCGCTGTGGAGTGCGTCGGCTGGGGCGCGCGAGTTGGTCGGCGTTATTGGGGCGCTGACGGCACTCACCGGGGCGATCTTGGGGATTGGGCAGTGGGATATCAAACGGATCCTTGCCTATTCGACGATGAGCCAGATCGGGTACATGATCTTGGGGGTTGGCGTCGGCGCATATGAGGCGGGCGTGATGCACTTCTTCACGCATGCCTTTTTCAAGGCGCAGCTCTTCTTGGCGTCGGGGCTCGTGATTCACGCGCTTGCGGGGGAGCAGGATGTGCGCAAGATGGGGGGGCTTCGCACGAAGCTGCCGCTTGCGTTTTGGGCGATGGTGACGGGGACGCTGGCGATCTGCGGAGTGCCCGGGTTCAGCGGGTTCTTCAGTAAGGACTTGGTGATCTACGGCGTGCTCATGCACGGGCATCCGATCTTGTACGCGTCTGCGGTCGTCACCGCGGGAATCACGGCTTACTATATGTCGCGCATGATTTTCGTCGTCTTCTTTGGGACGGATCGTACCGACCACTCGGCACATCCGCACCATGGGGTGGTTCCAGCGTGGGTGATGGAGGCGCCGGTGGCAATTTTGATGGTGCCGACGGTCTTTGCCGGGTGGCTCGCGTTTGGTGGAGATACGAGTCCCTGGGCGCGGTGGCTCGCGCCGGTGTTTGCCGGCGCGGTGGCGCCGACGTATACGCCTCCGCTCGGGGAATTCGTTTCGACGGCGATCGTCTTCGTGGTGGTCTTGATTGGATTTGGGGTTGCGTACCAACGGTATGGAAGTGCTGCGGTTGCGTCGGCGGATGCGTCCCGGCTGGCGCAGGAGACGCAGCGCATGCCGGCGTTCATGACGCGGGCGTTTTACTTCGATGATGCGATCGAAGTGCTCTTCGTGAAGCCGGCGGTTCGGATCGGCGAGTTTTTCGGGCGCTACCTGGATCCGGTCATCATCGACGGAATCGTGCGCGACTTTGCGTATCTGGCGCAGTGGGTCGGGCATGGGGTGCGTTTGGTGCAGAACGGCCTGGTGCGCTCGTATGCGTTTGTCGTCGTCTGCTTTGTCATGGTCTTCGTCGCGTACTTTGCGGTGATTGGGGTGCCGCGATGATTTGGGGGCTCGTGCTCGGGCCGCTACTCGCCGGAGCTGCCCTCTATCTGCTTCCGCGACGCGCGGAAGGTCCGGCGACGTGGATTGCGGCGGCAGTTGCCTTTGCGAGCTTTCTCTCTGCACTTGGGTTGCGTGATGCCCCCGATCAGAGCGTGCGCTGGTTCCAGCGGCCGTTCACGGCGAACTTTCACGTTGGCTTGGGCTCGGGGATCTCGTTCTGGCTGGTGCTGCTCGTCACGCTGGTCACCGGATGTGCGCTGCTGGTGACGCGGGTGCCGCGCCAGCGCGACTTCGTGGCGCAGATGCTCTTTTTGCTGGCGGCGATGACCGGCGTCTTCGTGGCGCGCGACGTGCTGCTCTTTGCGCTGTTTTTCGATCTCATGCTCATCCCGGTCTTCCTCGTGCTCGTCATGTGGGGGCCGCCGACGAGCAGCGCTTGGCGGTATCTGATCTACAATCTCAGCGGCGGCCTCGGCTTGCTGCTCGCAACGGCGGCCTACGGCGTGATCAACGGCTCGACCGACGTGATCGGCACGTCGGTCGGAGCGGGTGCGACGGCGATCGGCAACATCTACGGGCCGTGGATCTTCGCGGGGTTTGCGCTCGCGTTTCTCATCAAGACACCGGTTTGGCCGTTGCACACGTGGATGCCCGATACGTACGCCGATCTTCCACCGCCCGTGGTCGCGGCCGTGAGTGCGGTCCAGTCGAAGGCGGGACTCTACGGCTTCATCGTGATCGGATTGGCACTCTTTCCAACCTACATGCATGCGGCTGCGCCCGTGATGTTCGTGTTGGGGCTCATCTCGCTGCTCTACGGTGGGCTCGTGGCGCTAACGCAAGACGATCTCAAACGGATCGTTGCGTACTCGTCGCTCTCGCATCTCGGGCTCATCATCCTGGCGATCTTCAGCTTCAACTCCGTTGCGCTCGCGGGCGCCGTCGTCTACATCATTGCGCACGGACTCTTCAGTGCCGCGCTCTTCCTGATCTTGGGATGGATCGAAAGCCGTGAAGAGACGCGCTCGCTCGCGCGGCTCGGTGGTCTGGGTGCGCGGAACCCGCGTCTCGCCGGGGCGCTGGTCATCGCGGCGCTTGCAGCGCTCGGGCTGCCGGGGCTCTGCGGCTTCGCCGGTGAGCTGCTCATCCTCACGGGCGTCTACAAGGCCGGATACGTTTGGCCGGCGGCGATCGCGCTTATTCCGATCGTGCTCGCAGCGGCCTACATGTTACGGCTCTACCAAGGGACGATGAACGGTCCCGAAGTTCCCGATCTGCCGCAACGGCCCGATCTGACGTGGCTCGAGGGCCTCGCCCTGACGCCGCTGGTGATCGCGATCGTCTGGCTCGGCGTCGACGCGGGGCCGCTCGCGCGAATCGAGCCGCAGTTGACGCACGTCGTCGGGCTCGATGCCGGTTGTCTTCCGCGCAACAGCGCTGCGGCGGCCGTCGGCGTGCGCGTGACGGCGGCGCCTGGGCTCAGTGCCGATCAGACCGCCGACGTGCTCTCGGCGTGCTACGCCATCGCCGGTACCGGTGAGCTCGCGACGTTCGACTCCGTGCGTGCCGACTATCTGCGCGACAGCACGCTGCTCGTCCCCATGAAAGAACACCATGCCGATACTTCAATACAGCACTAGCGATTGGAACGCGACCGTCCCGCTCTTCGTGCTCGCCGTAACGGGGCTGGCCGTCTTGGTCTTCGACCTGCTCGTCCCGAGAGCGGTGCGCCGTGCGGTTGCGACGGCGGTTGGCTTGGTGGGTTGTATTCCCGCGCTCGTGCTGCTCGCGGGGCAGTGGGGGCATCCGGTCTCTGCGTTCGGCGGAGCCTTCATCACCGGCGGCTTCACCTTGGTCTTCGAAGGGGTCATCGTCGTCGCTACGATTTTTACGCTGTGCCTGGTGAATGCGCTCGGGCGTGAGGATCAAGCTGCCGGTGGTGTCGCGCTCTTGCTCTGGGGCGCGAGCGGGGCAATGCTCATGGCGGGCGCGGCGAATCTCATGACGATCTTTCTGGGCTTGGAGATCCTCTCGCTTGCGCTGTATTGTCTGTGTGGTTTCGCTTCGCGTTCGGGGGCGCGTGAGGCGGCGCTGAAATATTTGATACTCTCCTCGACGGCGTCGGGGTTCATGCTTTACGGCATGGCGCTGCTCTTCGGTGCCACCGGCAGCGTCGCACTCGCCGCGCTGGTTCTGCCGCCGGCCTCGCAAGTGCTCTTCGCGATCGGTATCGGTCTCTTTCTCATCGGTCTGGCATTCAAATTGAGCCTCGTGCCGTTCCACGTCTGGACGCCGGACGTCTACGAGGGCGCACCGCTCTCGGTAACGGCCTTCATGAGCGTCGTGACCAAAGCGGGGGCGCTCGCAGTGCTCGCGCGCTTCATTTATGCCGCCGTGCCGGCGGCACATGCAGCGGCGTTGCTCGCCCCGCTTTGGATCCTGGCGGCACTCTCCATGATTGCGGGCAACGTTGCCGCACTCGCACAGACCGATATGAAGCGGCTGCTCGCATATTCCGGTATCGCGCAAATCGGGTACGTCGTCGCGGCGCTTGCGGGGGCGACGCCGCTGGGGCTGCGCTATGCCATGTTCTATATCGTCGCGTACATGTTCATGAACCTCGGCGCCTTTGCCGTCGTCGCGCTGCTCTCGGCGCACCACGACGAGGGTTCGCGCCTGCGCTCTTTTGTCGGGCTCGGAACGCGCCGGCCGGTCCTCGCCGCCGCGATGACGTTCTTCTTACTCGGCCTCGCCGGTCTGCCGCCCACCGCCGGCTTTACCGGAAAGATTCTGATCCTCGCCAGCTCGGTGAATGCAGGCTACGCATGGCTTGCCGGTGTGCTGGTCGTCGGCACCGCCATCTCGATCTACGCCTACATCAAGATCGTGTATGCGATGTACGCGCGCCCTGCAGGTTCGGTCGCGACGTTGCAACGGGTGCCTGCGCCGCTACCGTGGGTGGGGGTCGCGCTGTGTGCGGTTGCCGTCCTGGTGATGGGGCTGTATCCGGTCTTTCCGAGCGACGTCTTACCGCTGGTAAAATAAGGCCGATCCGCTACCGCCTCTTTACGCCCCAACCCGCTCCGCATCTCGCCGCCCCGCTCGTGGTTGCGTTGCATGGATGCGCACAGGACGCCGGCGACTTCGCCGTGGCGACGCGCTTCGATCGCGTCGCACAACGAGCCGGGGCGTACGTCGTGTATCCCGAGCAGTCGCCGCTCGCCAACTCACGGCGCTGTTGGAACTGGTTCACGCCCGAGCATCAACTGCGCACCGGCGGTGAACCGGCGGCGATCTTACGGCTGATTGAGAACCTCTGCGCACAGCATCCGGTCGACCCGGGGCGCATCTTCGTCTGCGGATTCTCGGCGGGGGCGGTGATGGCGGCGATTCTTGCCGAGCAGGCGCCCGACGTCTTCGGCGCTGTCGCGACGATGGCGGGTGTTCCACTGCATGCGGCACACGATCTCATGAGTGCACAGGCCCTCATGGCCGGTGCGCGCAGCGTTGCGCCTTCGCTTCATGCGGCGTTCCCATCGCGCGCCTATCGTCGTCTGCGGGCGATGATTTGGCAAGGCGCGAGCGACGACATCGTTGCGCCGATCAACGCGACCTTACTGGTACAGCAATTCCTCGATCTGTGTGGCCAAAACGGCGTGAGCCCGCACGTCGATCACCGCGGTGACGTGGAAATCCGGCGGTGGCGCGATCCGGTGGACGATATCGTGCGGGTGGAGGAATGGCGTGTCGCGGGTATGCGGCACGCGTGGAGCGGCGGCAGCCCACGCGCGGCGTTTACGTGGCCACCGGGCCCGCATGCAAGTGAAGAGACGATGGCGTTCTTTCTGCGCCATCCTCTCGTGCGCCGGGAGACCGCGTGAGTCGCGGCGTCGCCCGTGCGCCGCTGCGACGTTTGTCTTTCCGGTAGGGTGCGCCGTCGCGTATGCGAATTCTTCGGTCTTCGCTTTTGAAAGAAACTGAGGACCAATTCGTGACGACGACACTGAACGGCGCCGCAAAGACTCGCGTCGAGACCGACAGCATGGGCCCGATCGACGTACCGGTCGACAAGTACTACGGTGCGCAATCGGCGCGTTCACTGATCCACTTCGACATCGGTGACGGGGCGACGCCGCGCGACGTCATGCCGCGCCAAGTGATCAAAGCGATGGCGCAGCTCAAAAAAGCCGCCGCGCTCGTAAACCACGACCTCGGAAAATTGGATCAGGAGAAGACCGACCTCATCGTGGCCGCCGCCGACGAAGTGATCGCGGGGAAGCTCAACGAGCACTTCCCGCTGCGCGTCTGGCAGACGGGATCCGGTACGCAGACGAATATGAACGTCAACGAAGTGATCTCGAATCGCGCGATCGAGATAGCCGGCGGTGTGATGGGATCCAAGAAGCCGATCCATCCCAACGATCACGTGAACATGTCGCAGTCTTCGAACGACACGTTCCCGACCGCGATGCACATGGCGGCGGCCGAGGCGATGGTGGAGATGTTGCCCGCCGTCAAGGAGCTGCGCGATGCGCTCGATGCGAAGTCCAAAGAGTGGACCGGCATCGTGAAGGTCGGACGCACGCACCTGCAAGATGCGACGCCGCTCACGCTCGGACAAGAGTTCTCCGGCTACGTCAGCCAGCTCGATCGGGCGATGGTCGCCTGCCGTGAGGCGCTGGATCACCTCTACGATCTCGCTATTGGCGGAACGGCCGTCGGCACGGGGCTCAACGCACACCCCGAATTTGCCGAGCGTGCCGCGCGCAAACTCGCCGAACTCACCAATCTTCCGCTGCGCTCGCACCCCAACAAGTTCACCGCGCTCGCGTCGCACGATGACTTCGTCTTCGCGTCGGGTGCCCTCAAGATGCTCGCCGCCGCGCTCATGAAGATCGCCAACGACATTCGTTGGCTGGGATCGGGGCCGCGCGCCGGCATCGGCGAGCTCTCGCTCCCCGAGAACGAGCCGGGCAGCTCGATCATGCCGGGGAAGGTCAACCCGACGCAGGCCGAGGCGATGACGATGGTCTGCGTGCAAGTCTACGGCAACGACACCGCGATCAGCTTCGGCGCCTCGCAGGG
This sequence comes from Candidatus Acidiferrales bacterium, assembly GCA_035503775.1. Lineage (GTDB taxonomy): Bacteria > Vulcanimicrobiota > Vulcanimicrobiia > Vulcanimicrobiales > Vulcanimicrobiaceae > DATJTD01. The sequence continues at coordinate 5,954 of DATJTD010000072.1, read as the reverse complement.
GAACTTCGAACTCAACGTCTTCAACCCAGTGATGATCTATAATTTCTTGCACTCCACGACGTTGCTGCGCGACGCGTGTACGATGTTCCGCGAACACTGCGTCGAGGGGCTCATCGCAAACGAGAAGGTCATCAAGGGGTATCTCGACGACTCGCTCATGACCGTAACGGCGCTCTCGCCGCACATCGGCTACGACAAGGCCGCCGAGATCGCCAAGAAGGCGCACAAAGAGGGTACCAATCTCAAGCAAGCCGCCGTTGGGCTCGGCTACGTGAACGACGCCGATTTCGACCGTTGGGTGATCCCGGCCAAGATGACCAAACCGTAGGAGCGCGGACCTTCGCCGACAGTGCGTCTCCGGAACACGGTCTCGGCCTCCGTTAATTGATGGAAAAATTTGGGGAACGGTCGCCCGTAGGCTAAGATCGGTGCGGCTTTGGCCGACCATTAGCTTGGATTGCTTTCTCGGATTTCGGGCTTCTTGTACATGCAGTGGAGGCGGAACACATTCAGAGCCGGTGCCGCGCGCTGGGGCCTCCCAGCGGCGCTGGCGATTGCCTGCTTCGTCGCGGCAATGACGGGTCGGGCGGTGGCGCTCGGAACGCCAAGCGTCGCATTCACGCCGGCTCCCGCGCTGCTCAGCACCACCGTCGAGAACTACGCGAATAATCAGGTCACCTTCACGCTGGAGAACTCTTCCCAAAGCAGCGATGACGAGGGCTATTTTGTCATCAATTCGGTGACGCCCTCGGTTCCCGCAGACGTCTCGGTCACGAGTTATGCCATTACCACCTCGTCGATGGGCACCTGTACGCTCGCAGCGGTCACATCGCTTTCGAGCTTGAACTCGACGCTGGCAAGCAGCGGCTGTTATACGCCGCACGACGACACCGTCACGATCGTGGTGCAATATCAGGTAACCGGAGGCGTCTCGTCGGGTACGTTGAGTTTCTCGATGAACGCCGACATCGTTGCGGGCTACAGTTCGTACGGAAACCCGGTGTCGGGGGGGCCCGTCACCTCCGCGACGGCGAGCGCGTCGGACTCGGGCGCGACCATCGATGCAGATGCGCGTCTCGACGTCGAAGTGAGCCCGCCGCCGTCACCGACCGCCACCGGAACGCCGCTGGTCTGGACGATTTACGCCAACAACGGCGGACCGCACATCGCCAAGGGGTCGACTTCCGCGGCGGCGTGGCTCGGCTCATCGAGCACCAACGGCATCATCGTCTTCGACAAATTGCCGAGCTACGGCGGCACGGTCTTGGGGATGACCGCGACCCCGACGGTCACGTTGACGAGCGTCGAGTCCGGCGTCAGTTCCCAAATCTATTACAGCACCGCGGCGACGCCGGGATCGGGCTCCGGGAGTTGGAGCACGACCTACAACGCGAATGCGACGTGGATTGCGGTGTATCTGTATCTCTCCAGCGGTACGAGCGGCGGGAGTATCTTGGCTGCGAATTCGGGCGCCGGCACCAGTGCCGGAAGCGTCACGTCCTCGGAAGCGCAGTTCCATATCGTCATCGACACCAATCAACCGACGGCGTGCGGCTCGCAGACCGCGGGCTCGGTGAGCGATATGGCGAACAGTGTCATTCTGGGAAACGCCGCAAACTCGCTGCAGGGCGGCGTCTTCGAGGGGCCAGGCAGTGGTGTCGCAGGCTCACTGGACACGGGCTCCGTCTCGTTTACGAACGTGGAGACGAACACGACGGAGAGCAGCGGCACGAGCGAGCCCGGCGGCGCGTCGAACACCGCGACCAGTCAGGCGTACAGCATCCCCGTCTGCCTCTCGGTGGGCAGCGGGAGTGCGACGAACTCGACGGTGACGCAGGACATGCTCAATGCCGTCACCTTTACCTTGACCAATACGGGAACCGCGAGCGGAAACTTCAACGTCCCGAGCGCGGCGACGCTCAGCGGCTCGGCGACGGTGTACGGATACATCCTCAACAGCGCATCGTCGGGAACGTGCAGTGGGCTCACGCCGTGTAGCCTCTCCACGCTGAACACGCAGCTCGCGCTCTCAGCAAATTTGACGGCGGCGAACGGTACGCTTAAGATCGGCGTCGTCTATCAGGTCAGTTCGAGTGCGACCATCGGCAGCTCGATCACGAGTACGACGCTCGGCGCCACGATTACCAACGGCAGCACAACCTCGTCGACCATATCCGGCTCCGATACCACGGGCGAGACGGTCAATCTCGACGCGCGTTTGGATCTCGAAGAGACGGCGTCCGCGCCGACGGCCGCCGCGACGCCGATCGCTTGGACGATTACGGCAAACAACGGGGGCGGTGAGGTGACCAAAGGCTCGCCGACGGTCGAGAGCTTCCTCCCCTCGGCCCCTTCGGATGCAATTGCAATCTTCGCTCAGGTCCCGACCTACAACGGCGTCTCACTCGGACTGACGTCGGCACCGACGGTGACGCTCGGCAGCGTTCTCAACAGCGCCACGGCGACCGTGTACTACAGCACCTCCACCTCGACACCCGGCGCCGGTTCGTCGTACTGGACGACGACCTACACGGCGAGCGCGACGTGGATCGCCGTTGCCATCGGCGAATCGTCGAGCACGAGCATCCTCCCCTCGGCACCAAGCGGTTCGAGTGGTGCGGGGAGCGTCACGACGCCGCAGATCACGATCGTGGTGGATACCAATCAGCCTGTCGGTTGCGGCGCGAATACCAGCAACGACGTGAGCATGGTCTTCAATGCGGCCATCGGCGGTATGTCGACCATTGGTTCGGTGTACCGGCCGCCCCTGATTGCCGCGACCGTGGCACAAGGCACCCAAGATAACGGAACGCTCTCGCTGACCAATACGCTCACCAATACGACGGCGAGCAGCGGCACGACGATTCCGGGCGGCTCGATGAGCGCGAGTAGCCAGGGCGCCGTCTCGAGCTGCGTGGTGACGGGTCCGGTCGGCACCTCGTCGGCGCTGGGCTCGTATCCCGCAGGCCCGAACTACGGCTCGGCCACCGCGACGAACAATCTCGATTTTACCGCGGTCAGCTTCGCGTGTGCCAACGGCAATGCGATCAATGACGGCGTCACGCTGTGCACGGTTCCCTCCGGCGGCATCACCGTTCCGAGTCAAGTCAAGAATTCGGGAACCGCGACGGATAACTTTACGCTGACCGTGACGGCGCCAGCCGGTTGGACCGCGCAAATTTACAGCGTGACCTCGTGCCCGACCCCGCCGCCGTATCCGTCGTGTCCCGCCAGTACCTCGATTTCGAGCGTCTCCTCGGTCGGGGGCAGCGTCACATCGAGCAGCTTCTCGTTGGGCGGAGGTGGCGCGGTTAAGAACTACGACGTCGTTTACAATGCGTCGAGCGGGGTCACGCCGTTCGTCGCCGCCGACGCCTTGATCACGGCTTCGGGAAGCGTGGGAACCGGCGGTGACGTCAACACGACGCATCAAGATATCTATCCCGGGGGCGTCATCAAGCTAACCAAATCGGTGACGGTCGTGAGCACGAACTGTCCGTCGGGGGCGAGCCCCTCGCCGCCGGCGGGAACGGTCTGCCCGGGCGGCGTTTTGCAGTACTCCGTGGCATACGCGAACGTCGCGCCGATCGCGTCGACGACGACGAATGTAGGGACGCAGCCGGCGTGGAGTTACGCAGCGCTCTATCCTGAGGCGGGGCAGCTCGTTATCACCGAAAACGGAAGTGTCGGAAACTGGGGTGCCAATACGTTCGGCCTGAACGCCGCGCCGACCGCCACGACCTCAGGGACGACGTTTGCATACTCCGGCGGAAGCGCCTTTGCGAGCGGGACGTATCCGTCGATGACCGCCGGCTATACCTCATTTACGGCGACCATCGGTGGGTCGACCTATCAGTTACCGCCCGGGGGCTCCGGGACGATCACGTTCAACGTCACCGTGCGCTGAGCGTTAAATGAGGGCGCCCTGGCGTACGGTTTCACCGTACACCAAGGCGCCTCCGGCGTCTGCGCGGGGTTCAGCTATCCGGGATTGGGCGTGTTGTCCGAAGGCGGCGTCGTGCTCTCGGGGCCGTAGGTGAAGCAGTCGTTGGTGCTGTCGGTGAAGAGGGGTGTGCTCGATACCGGAAGGTCGTTGTTCGGCTTTACGACTACCGGCGCCGTCGTGTAGGGCTCGCCGACGTCGTAGGTGAGTTGGTCTTCGCAGTTCAGCAGGGCGCCGACGTTGCTGTTCGCATCGCTGTCGACCCAGAAGTCGATGTGCAGGATGCCATGCTTGTAATCGCTATCGCATTCCGTGCAGTCGTCTTCCATGATTCCGTATTTCTGGATGAAGGGGACGTAGATGATCGTCCCGACCGGAATCTCGGACTTGTCGGTGGCGAAGGTGATCGGGTTGGCGTAGGTGCCGGTGCCGCCGGCGCAGCCGTCGCCGTTGGACGTGGTGTGGATCACCGGATAGGCAATGGCGCAACCCGGGGGCGAGTTGTCGACCCATCCATAGAAGGTGACCTCGTAGTTGTTGACCGTTCCGCCGGCGTCGGGCGGCGGCGTAGCGGGCGGTCCGGACGGCTCAGGCCCAGCACCCGGCGGGGTGAGGGTCGGCGCAGTCGTTGGAGACGGCTTTGCCGTTGGCGAGGCGGTCGGCTTCGGCGACGGAGTCGCTGTCGGAGGGGCGGTAGGCGCCTTCGTCGGCGTGGCTGTCGGCGTCGGCGCGTGGGTCGGTGGGTTGGTCGGCGGATTGGTCGGCGGGTTGGTTGGTGGGTTGGTCGGCGGGTTGGTTGGTGGATTGGTCGGCGGGTTCGTTGGTGTGGCGGTTGGCACGGAGGTCGCGGTAGGAGTAGTGCTTGGTGCGGAGCTTGATGGGGAGGGTGTCGAACCGGCGGAACTCGACGTCGGCTGCGGGGTAGGGGAGCCGAAGAGGCCGGGCGGTAAGCCGCCTCTGCCTTCGCAGGCAGCCAAGACGACCGTCAGCGTGAACGCGCCGAAAACGGCGCGCATCCGCGAGCGCGAAGAGCGTAACTTCATGAACAGATCCTCCAGAACGGCGCATGCCAATCGCCGAAGTGAGCGCGATACCGATCGCTAGATCATGCCGCTCGCGGCCTCGAGTTCGCGTAATGAAAGGCAGCCAGAGATCGGTAAACTTTTCCTGACGGAGGGTGCCATCGGCGCCAGCCGACCCTCGTCGAGAAACACAAAGTACTGGCCGAGCCAGCACGCGCTCATTGTACCGCGATACAGAATAGCCAAACCAGTCCCCACCGTTAATCTTTTGCATCGCGCAAACGCCGCCGGCCACATCCTCGGCACCTGGTATCCGATACTCCCAGAGATGCCCTGCGTTCGGATTCGCGCGAGTTCGGGTTCTGGACCGCTTGTCTCGTTCGGTCAGCCAAAATAGCTCTTCCCAGGCTGAGACTCCGGGACGAGCGCCGGTGCGATCGATAAAAACCCAGACGCGGGCACGTGTGGCGCTTCTTGGCGGACCCGTTACAAAAGAAAAGCCGAAACAGAACGTTTTTGGTTATAAAATGTCCTCGCGTCGGCCGATATAAGTGTGGACCGCTGTTCGATTTAGAAAGTAGCTGATGTTCCGCATTGCTTCGGTGCCTGAAACAACTCCTCGAGTCGCGGCTTGCGTTCGCGCCGCCGTGTTTTCCGGAGCACTGGTGCTCGCGTTCTTCCTCGTTCCGACTGTGGCGTCGGCGACGGCGACGGCACCAAACACGGTCATCACGAATACGGCGACGGCGAGCTACACCGACGCGAACGGCCTCGCGCTATCGACGACGTCGAATACGGTGTCGACGACGGTGCAGAACGCGCCGACGATGACGCTCTCGTCACCCTCCGGCCAGAACGTCGCGGTGGACGACGTGGTGCTCAGCAACACGTTCACCGCCACCAACACCGGCAACGCGTCGGGCAATTTCACGCTTCCTTCGGCTGCAACGATCTCCGGGACGGGCGGCGGCACCGTCGTCGGGTACGTC
>DATJTD010000071.1:0-5944 GCA_035503775.1 Candidatus Acidiferrales bacterium | reverse complement strand
ATCGAGCGATCTTCGGGGCGCGCCCACGCGGCCGCTCCGCCGTCGGCGCTGTCCATCCGAAAGAGCCCGTCTCCGGCGCGACGGTTACCACCGTACCTGCGGCGCCTCGCGGCGCGCTACGGACCGATCGTGCGCTCTTGTCTGCTTGGAGTCGCATTCTTCCTCGTAAGCGATCCGCAGTCGATTGCGCGCATTCTCGTCACCGACCACCACAGGTATATTAAAGACGTTGGACGATGAGAATGAGCTCGCTGCTCGGTGAAGGTCTGCTCACCAGTTCGGAGCCCATTTACCGCAAGATGCGCGGCATCGTGCAGCTAGCCCTTCATGCCGCGCGCATCGCCGGTTACGCATGGCAGATTCAGCGTGCCGCTGAGCGATTCGGTGGTGAGCTCACGCCGGAGCCTTTCGACATGCACTCTGCAATGACGGAGTTGACGCTGCGGATCGCGTCGCAGACGCCTTTTTGGGCGTGCGCTGGAGGGAGCGCGGCCTCCGTCTCGATGTCTCTGCAAGGTCTCATGACGAGGTTCTCGAGATTCTTGACCGGTCCGGCGAGCTGCGGCTACGCTTGCCGTTACCGTGTGCGCGTCGCTTTAACGCATCACGCCAAGAGCTCGACAGCGTGGTGATGCGACTCATCGCCGCGCGACGAGCCGATGGTCGCGATTCTGGAGACGCCTTGAGCACGTTGCTCGCTTCGCGCGATGCGGAAAGGGGCCAAGAACTGGACGATAGGCAAGTGCGCGACGAAGCGATGACGCTGTTTCTCGCCGGTCACGAGACGACGGCCAATGCGCTGACCTGGACGTGCTACCTGCTTTCTGAACATCCGGCAGTGGAAGCGCGGCTGCACCGGGAGCTTTTCGAGGTCGACGTCGATCCGATTGCGACGGAGGCCGCCGAAGCCTTCCCATGCACTATCGCGGTGCTGCGTGAAGCGATGCGACTCTATCCGCCGGAGTGGCTTATTGGCCGCAGGTCGCCTGAAGACGTTGAAATAGGACCGTATCGACTGCCACTCCGGTCGACGGTACTGCTCAGCCCACTGGTCGCTCGGCTTCCTCATTGTACGGACGCCCCGACGATTTCATTCCCGAGCGTTGGCTGCAAGGCTCGGAGACGCCGCCCTTTGCCTACTTCCCATTTGGCGCCGGAACTCGGAGGTGCATCGGCGAGTGGTTCGCTTGGACGAAAATGCTGGTCGTCATCGTTACGTTGGGGCGAAAGTACCGATTTTAGCGGACGACGACGAATATCGTCCGGCCGCACGCCATCGTCACGCTACGATCTCGGGACCTGTGGAGATGCGCCGAGATCGCAACGTGGCCAGATCATGAAGGCGATGACCGCCGTGACCGAAACGTCGAGATGGCCTAGGATGTGGAGGTCCCAGGCGTGATCAAGCCGACGTTGATCCTGGAACCTTCACAGCTTTCACGTCTCCTCGGATGCCGCGTCATCTTGGCTTGCGAGACGTTTCAGTATTCCGGGAGCTTCAAGTTTCGTGGTGCTTGGCATCTTGTATGTTCGGTTCCGCATCGCCACTTCCTAGCCGCGTCATCGGGCAACTTCGGACAGGCTCTCGCCTTTGCGTGTCAGCTCCTCGACAGGCGCTGCACGATCGTCATGCCGCGCGACTCCGCTCGCGTGAAGATCGAGGCAATCCTTGACCTCGAAGCTGAGGTCGAGCTGATCGACGTGCAAGCAACGAGCCGATTCGAGCGCATAAGGGAGCTCGCAGCGAAATGGCCCCAGGCGTACGTTGTCAACGCCTACGAAGACGAGTTGGTTATCGACGGGAATAGCACGCTTGCGACGGAGCTTGCAGACGTTCCTGGAATCGATACGGTGATCGCACCGGTCGGCGGCGGTGGATTGGCAGCTGGGCTCGTGAGGGGATTCGAAAGAGCCGGAGCGGCAGTGGAAGTCTTCGGCGCCGAGCCGGCAATAGGCAACGACGCTGCGAGGTCATTCCGCAGTGGTGAACTTACCGCCAACACGAACGAACCGCAGACGATTGCCGACGGCGCTCGGGCCCTCAGCCTCGGGAAGCGCACCTGGAGTATCATTAAGGACGGACTTGCGGGGATCTTCGAGGTACCGGATTCGCAGATTGCGGCTGGTCTCCAGGCGCTCTTCTATTGCGCTAACCTGAAGGCTGAACCTACCGGCGCTCTTGCCTTGGCGGCGTTGATGGGCAACCTCGAGACCTTTCGATATCAGTCCGTGTGCTGCATCGTGAGTGGCGGGAATGTGGACGCAGCGACGTACTCCAAGCTTCTGAGGTTGCCGAAGTCTCGTCGGCGCGATTGTTCCTTGCCGCGGACATGATTTTTGACCGAGCAACTAAGGCAGTCGGGAAATGGCACGCGGCCACCCGTCGGAGGAGTAGTGTGACCATAGTCTTCCGCGGTACTACCTTGACCGCGAAGGAACGAGGCGAGCTTGCTCCGCGATTCATCCAGCTTGGTTCCCTGCGGGGATTGAAGGCAGCCGCCGGGGAGAAGTAGGTCGTTTTGTCACCGGTGCCAGTGGGTCTCCCTGCAATCCCCCGCTTTGTTCTCATCGTCAGCGCGGCGGTTTGCGTCGTGGGGGGAACCATGTTATCTCCAGCCGTACCGGTTGCCGCTGCCAAAACCAACCCAACACCGACGCCCAATGAGCCGATCGTCATCGACCTCCAGGTTATCCCGGCTTCGCGCGCAGCTGCGATTCTGCGCAGCATTTACCCGAATGCAAGCATCACGGTCGACCCGCACGCCAACGCGGTTATCGTCGTGGCGCCGGGCTATCAAGAAGAGGGAGTGCACACGATCGTAAGCGGTATCGACATCAAGAATCCCACCGATACCGTCGTCGATACAGTGCAGCTACACGTAATCTCGCCGGAGACGGCCGCCCAGCGCCTGGCGGCAGTCTATCCGAACGCACGCATCCTGACGGCGCCGAACCGCAACGTTATCATCATGGCGTCCCCGGCTGACATGGCCCAGATCAAAGCCATCATTCAAGCGATCGACACGGCGCCGCCGACGCCGTCGCCTAAGCCGCGCTATCCCGCCGAGGCCGTGCGCGTCACGCAACGCAGCGCAAGACAAGTGGCGCGCGCCGTGGCTGCCGAGTCGCCTGGTGTTCGCGTCGCCGTCTCCGGCAGCGAGATCCTGCTCTCGGGCCCGCCCGACGACGTCGGTCATGCCAAGCAGCTGATTTCGGAGCTCGATGTGCCGCAGAGCGGCACTCAATACACGCAGGTCTATCGCCTCAGATACGTCGACGCCCAATCGGTGGCCGACCTCCTCCAACGGTCCTTTACGAATCTGCCCGTGGAGGTCAACAGCGATCTCAATGCCATTACGGTGAGATCCAATCTCGCCGTGCAGCGCCGGATCGCCGACGCGATCAGCCAGCTCGACCTGGCGCCGCCCGGCGCGTCGGGCGGAAGCGGCGGAGAGGAAGGTGGCGGGGGCAACTCGGGCGTCGACGTCGTGACACTGCACGCGGCCATTCCCGGCCCGCAAGGAGGAGCGTCGACCACGGCGACCGATATCGCCAACACCGTGACGCAGGCGCTGCAAAGCTCGGCCAACGACTTGCACATCGTCGTCCCGCCGAACAGCAACCAGCTCGTGCTCACCGGCAGTCCATACAGCATCAAGCTGGCTCGCGAGTTGATCGAAAAGCTCGACCAACCGCAGACGATGGTCGCACTTGACACCGAAGTCCTCGAAGTCGATGAGGGCACGGTCAAACAGCTCGGTCTGCAGTTCCCCAACGCAGCCGTCTCGACCACGCTCCAAGAAGTCCCGCCACTGTACCCTCCGGGGAACACCGTGCCGGGCGCCGGGCAGCAAATTCCGTATTTGAACCTCTTTCCGCTGATCCGCACGCCCATGCAGCTCGAGGCGGTACTCAATTTTTTGCTGCAGACTAACCATGCGCGCATTCTCGAAGACCCCCGCATCACCACGATCTCCGGGCGAACCGCCTCGCTACGCGCCGGCGAGACGGTCAACATCCTAACGACCACCGGCGGCGGAACGGGAACCGTCGCCACCACGCAAGTCCAGAGCTTTCAAACAGGCGTCACCCTCGACATCACGCCGGTGGTCAATGCCGATAACTACATCACGGTGACGCTGCACCCGTCGGTCAACTCGATTGCCGCAATCAACGCCTCGACGGGGGTACCCAACATCCAAAGCCGCGACACAACCACAACGGTTGGGCTGCATGATGGAGAGACGATCGTCGTTGGCGGCCTCATCGAAGAAGACGACGAACGCACAATCCAGAAAGTGCCGATTCTCGGCGATATCCCGCTGATCGGACCAATCTTATTCCAGTATCACAATGTCCAGCACACGCGCAACGAGCTGATCGTCACGGTGACACCGCATATTCTGCGCCCCGGCGATAGCGGCGCGATCGGCGAGAACCATCTCGGCATTCCGCACCCCGAAGGGTTGCCGACCTTGCCGCCCGGCACTCAGCTTCCGCCGCCGCGCCACGTGCCTGAGGCCGAAGGGACGCCGGAAGAGCGCCCCGCGCCGGCGCCCGAGCCGCAACCGATCAATGTGGCCACCCCCAACACGCTGCGGACGCACGTCTCGGCGACACCGCTTCCGGGCGGTATCGCGGCGACCGCGCAGCCGCACGCCGGCGGTATGCCGCAAGCCTCAAATGCACCGGTACCCGCCGCGGTGCCCTCGGCGTTCGCGCAGACCAACGTCTACACGTTTGGAGCCGCACCGCAGAACAATTACGCCGCCGCCAATGCCGCGCCGCAGATCTTCTACGTGCAAGTGACGCCATCGGTCGTACACAACGGTGATCAGATAACGATTTCGGCGATTACGTCGACGAACGTTGCGAAGCTAGCATTTGGGCCCAATGCGGTCATCCCAATGGCAAATCTGCAAAGCATCGGTCAGGGACAATGGCAGGCGACGTTCAACTTTTCCAACGCTGGGTTGCCGATCGGCCAGTCGAGTGTCACGCTGTCGCTGACGGCCACAACCGGCCTTGGCGCGACCGTCTCGTTGCCGATTCCCATGTCGATGCTGAGTCCGTAGGAGGAAAGCTGATGCTTCGCACCGCGTGGATGTCGCTCGCTAGTGTCGCAGTCTTTCCCGCCTTGCTGACAGGCTGCATGAAGCTTGGCGATATTAGTGGAACCGGCGGCTCTCCACCAATTACCCCGACTCCGTCTGCATCCCCGACATTTTCGCCAGCGCCATGCGGCACACCGTCGACGAGTTCATCGAACGTCTTCGTCGCCATGGGTCCGGACAATCCTATCACCACGCCAACTTACGGGCCGATTAGTGGCTACAGCCTCGGCGATGTCAACGGTGACTCATCGCCCAGCGCTCAGCTCATCAACATGGTGTCGTCTCCCTCCGGCGCACCGATTACGACGGCTAACACGATGCAGTTCGTTAACGTCGATTCAAGCGAGACGTATCATTCGGCGGTCGGCTTTGCAGGCGATGCCTTCCCGTCGACGCCATATACGTTTCCGTCCCCGCTTGCATCGCCAACGAGCAACGTCATTCAGACGGGAACCCGTTGGTCCACGGGTCGCATCGCTCCTCAGTCGCTGTCGACTTACGGTACGCTCTGCTTCTCCCAGGTTTTCACCCTGAAGACGGGAGTGTACTACTTCGGCGATCTCGACTACTACAACTATGGGACTCGCGATGTCCTCATCGTCAGTGGGCGGGCGCCCAAAGCCCGTCATAGCTTATCGTCGCCCGAGTGGAAAGTACGCTCGGCAAAGTCATCGTCGCCAACACGGCGACAATAGGAAGAGGAATCCACGCCTCTTTGGAAGCCGCTTGCCGAGGGTCAATGAGCCCATAACGACAGAAATAGGGAGGCATACAAAGACCGCGTCGTTAGGAGTGAACCAAGAGTACGAACCAGGTAGAAATAGGGGCAT
>DATJTD010000070.1:0-8964 GCA_035503775.1 Candidatus Acidiferrales bacterium | reverse complement strand
CTCAGTCCCGCCGGCATAGGATCAAATCCTCGCCGCCGTTTTTAGGCGCCCGTTCGGCTTTCGTCGGACGCGACAACGGTAAACGTCAAGAACATACCGGTAAACGTCAGGGGCATATCGACCATTTTGAAGTCACCTCGTCGCTTGAGTCCACGATTCCGAGTTCTTTTGCTCGCCTTCCAGGCTAGCTCGTCACTCTCCAATGGTCCCGAGCGGGAGGGGAAAGCGGGAGGCGCCTGGTAGCCCTAGCTTTGGCCGACCAAATGGTCAGCACATGCTTGCGCGGCGCGAAGCGTGTACTCGGACCCCATGCCTGATGTCGGAGGCCTGCGGTAGGGGCACGGACCACGGGGCGACGACCCCATCGAGGCTTCCGATAAGACTTCCCATGCCTGTCGTCAGGGGGTGGACATGACGCAGCAAGAAATCGCCGCTGTTCTTCGGACGTGGTACCTCATCGAATTGATGAGTCCTCAGGCAGTCAAATTCGAGGACCGCAAGCGAGGCAAGGATCTAACGCACCAGCGGATCCGAAAAGACACCGAGATTGCCTGGGAACAACTGGGCCAAAAGCAACAGCAGCTTTTTGCGGACAAGTTCCCTGATGAAGGCGAAGCGCAAAAGCGGTCCGACCGTTCCTCGAAACCTGAAGCGAAGTACATCGTCTACCTGGGGATTTCGAAGCTTTCGGGGTTCGATGCGGCGCTCGCGCAGGCCGCGGACCTTAAGCTAACGGCGCTCGACGTCGAGCATCAGAACAAAGACGACTGCGCGTGGGCCTCCATTCAGCTCGACAAAGCGGGGATCTACATTCAAGAGTCGCTTACGGTCTCGACGGTCCCCTGGGTATTGATGCAGCTTGCGGGCGCGACGCTGGCCCAATTCGTGGAAAAACCTCAGCCGAAGTCGTTTCAGCATTTCGTCCAAAATGTGGAGCACGATTTGCCGTTCGAGCCGAACGTGCCCGTGACCGCGAATCTGCTGATCGAGGCCGCGAATCTGGTTCGCGAGCGCTGCGGTCTCACCATCGACTTTCAAGAAGAGGCGCACCTCGCGATCTACGATCATCCGACGAGGGAGCACCGGGATATTCTCAACAGCTTCTTCTACGAGGACATCGCGGAGGCGCTCGATGACAATTCGAGGAATTCGCTCGCGCCGCTCGTCGCTCAGCTGTTCCGCCGGCTCGACGATTCGCAACGGGAAGAGGTGCTCAAGAACCCTCGCAATCTTCGCATACTCTTCGAAAAGGGCGGCGGCACCTGCGGAGCATGGCCCAACGTGAAACTCGATCCGGTCCTCATGCAGGAAGCGGTCGTCGAAGCGACCCACCTCGACAAAGAATCTCGGATCGTCGCCGTGAATGGGCCACCTGGGACGGGTAAGACGACGCTCCTTCGAGCGGTCATCGCCGATCGCATCATCGAGCGGGCTCGTGCCATCGCCGAACGGCCCGAACCGCCCGAACGATGCGGATCGTACTACCGGTTGCCGCGGCATCTGACCGGCTTCGAGATCGTCGTGGCGTCCGCCAATAACGGCGCGATCGAGAACATTTCGAACGAGCTTCCTCTCGTGCAGAGCATCGCGGGGTTTGAGGAGCAGCTGCTCAACGACGGAGGATACTTCCATCCCGTCGCGCAGTTCGTCGCCGACTGGGAGAACCTGGAACGTTCGACCGTTCGCTGGGGTCTGATCGCTGCGTCCTTGGGCAACAAGACCAAGCGCGACGACTTCATAGGTCCGTTCCTTTTCGAGCCGCCGGCCGAAACGGCTCATCCGGCTTTGCACAACCTCCAGACTTTTCACGAAACGCCGGTCGAGTCGTTGGATCACGCCACGGCGGCATTCTTGCAGGCGCTGCACCGCGTCAACCAGCTGAGCGAACGCCCCGATTGGAGCCAATGGTCCACGATTGCGGACAAGCACTCGACGGCACCAGGATCGTCGGCTGAACTTGTTGACGCCAAGCGAAAGGCCTTCATCGCCGCGCTTCGATTGCATCGCTCCTACATCGGAACTCATTGGAATCACGGATTCCTCAGCAATCTCAAAGAGTGGGCCAAAGTCGTCCGCAAGGGCTGGGAGTTCGAGGAACGGCATGCGCTAGCGCTTTGGCAAACCTTCTTTCTCGTGGTTCCGGTCATCTCGACGACGTTCGCGTCGGTACGACGCATGCTCCCGAAGGTTCACGGGCTCGGCTGGGCCGTGATCGACGAAGCGGGTCAAGCCACTCCGCAGGCCGCCATCGGCCTTTTGAGTCGAACGAAGAAGGCCGTCATCGTCGGCGACCCGTTGCAGTTGGAACCCGTCGTCACGCTCTCGAGCACCATCATTCGCGGACTCCGGCGGACGCTCTCCGTCGACGAGAGCTGGACCGCGGCCAACGATACGGATACGTCGCTTCAAACCGTCGCCGAGAAGACGGTCCCGTGGGGAACCTATCGGACGCTCGAAGAGCAGAAACATTGGTTCGGTATCCCGCTGGTCATCCATCGTCGGTGCGACGAGCCGATGTTCGGCATCATCAACGACGTCGTCTACGACAACGACATGACCTCGATGACGCGGAAGGATTATCCGACGGATATCTATCCCTACGGCGAGTCGTGCTGGGTGGCGGAGACGTCTAGCGTCTCCGGAAAGCATGCGGTCCGCGAGCAGTTGGAACTCGTCGCCGCGGCAATCCTCAAAATGACCGGATTCTACGTGCAGAGCAAGCTCCGGCTTCATCGGGAACACGCGACGGAACGCAACCTCGACGAGTTGCTAGAGCGTTGGCAGGCTCCGGACATCCGCGTGATCACGCCGTTTCGCGAGATCGAGCACGAGTTCGTCGAGACCTTCAAGGCCCTGGCGCCGCCCAAGGAGCGCTCGCATTGGGTAACGTGGTGCGACAAGAACATCGGGACGGTCCACAAGGCTCAGGGGAAGGAAGCAAACATGGTGTTCTGCGTCCTCGGCTTGGATGCGAATACCGCTGGCGCCGCGGACTTCGCCACGATGAAGCCGAATTTCATGAACGTCGCGGTCAGTCGCGCGAAGCACCGGCTTTATGTCGTGGGCAACCCGAGCCTCTGGGGGAACAGGAATTATTTCCGGCAGGTCTATCAGGCATTCCGCCGCGGCAACAACGTCGTCACCCCTGCCGAATTTCAGGCTCGCTTCGACCAGGCCGCGCTCGGAGACGCTGCTATCGGAGAGCTTCCTCCCGCCTCGTAGATCTCAGCCGCCGCGAGGCAACGCGAGATGAAGCCGCTCCAGTGAACCGAACGCCGCGGAGGCACCCGTCGGCGAGTCGGCAATTTCGCCGTACCAGAATGCTCGCACGTACCTCGGGCCGATCCTGCGATGCCTGATCACTTCAAGCGTTTCTCGAAGATACGGTCCTCGTGAACTTGCCGCGAGCGCCGCGTCCGACATCGTCAGCACCAAGTCGCGCTTCGTGCCGCCTTCTTCGAGGGCAATTTGCTCGATGAACTCGAGGCGATAGTCGGCGTTTCCACGAACAACGCGAGCGTTCGCCAACCAGATGCGCTTCTTGTCGTGGGCGGGAAGTTCGGCGTACCTTGAGGGGCTACGAAACCAGAAGCGGTAGTTTTGGGTCCGACCTTCGATCTGCAGGTCAAGCTCGCCGGTGCGATCGGATTCGTAGAGCGCATCGTAGGTCCGAACTATGTCCCGGAGATAGGGAGTACGACGAGGCCTCGTCTCCAGGTTGCGCAACGCCTCATGCGCTTGGCCTAGGCGGTCGCCAAACGATGCATCGGGTGAAAATGCAGGAAGATAGCTTTCCGCCGGAACGGCGACGTTGCGACCTTCGGTCGGAAGCACGAAGATGCCGAACATCTCCGAGCGCGGCGGTCCCTCTCCTCGTTTCGATCGCTTCGCGTGTTGGGCTTTCGTTGAGATTGCGGCGGAGGTTTCCATGCGCTTGGCCAGCTCGACGACCACCCAGGGACATTCCGCGAGATGCGCGGATTTGGGATTCCATCCGAAGTGCGGACGCTGCTTATATGACTGTCCCTCTACGGGAGCCTCGCGATACGCGCGCGGCGTGATCTTCGGTCGAAGCGCCGTGCGGCAACGCTCGTCGGAGCAGAAACACGCCAGCGGAACGCGACCGAAGTCCGGTTCGGGAGCATCGGGCTGGCGAGTCTGAGACAGATATAGTTCCTGCGCTTCGTAGATGTCGCGAACGGTACGCGCGCCTGGATCCGGGTCGGCGACGTACGCGATGTCGATCAGCGTCTGTCGCGTCCCATTGATGATCACATTGCCCCCGGCGTCGAACCGCATGTTGCATCGTCTCAGCAGTTCTCCCGACGGTCGATCGAGGTCACTCATCGGCGCGATTCGCCGAGATATCGAGCACATAGATGGGATACGGCTCCTGAGACTCTCGATTGCGGTACGGCCATTCCGCTGGAAGCTCGAAAGGTTTCATGTGTCGCATCCACATCGTGTGCGTATTGATCACTATCGATTCGCCGACCGCAATGCCGTTCGCGGGGGCCGCCTTTTCGATCTTGGTCGCGATGTTCACGAGTTCGCCGACGATGTCGACGTGATTCGTCGTGGCGCAGTCGCCGATGGTTCTGACGTAAGCCTCGCCCGAATCGGCGCCGATCCGACAGGCGAGTTCGGGAAGCCCCGTCGACGTTAGGACGGGATTGAAGCCTTGCAGAATCAGATCACGCAACGAAAGCGCGCAATCCATCGCCATGTCGTGGCGGCGCGCGAGACTCCCGATCGGGAAGTACAGCAGCGCTCCATCGCCCATGAACTTCAGAGGCCGTCCGTGGAACCGATAGCACATCTTTGCGACTTCCGAAGAATACGTCGCGATGAGGTTCGCGTATGTCTCGCCGTCTACCGCCTGGGATAATTTGGTGCTTCCGATGAGATCGAGGGACATCACGACGAACTTCGTCTTGTTGGCGACGTCCTGACGCCGCTCTTCGTCGGTCGCATCTCGCAGCACCGGGTCTACGTGACCTTGCTCGATGCCACGACGGATTTCATCGGTACGCCCCGCGATGTATGCGTCCGAGTCTTCGATGAGGGGGCGGATGTCCTGCACCGTCATGACGGACGCCCTCTCGATGAGGTCAGCAATCGCCTTCATGGTGATGAACAGGCGGCGAGGATCGAGCCTGTCTATGAAGCCTTCGCCACCCTTGCCGTTTACATACTCGTACCGCGCCGGATCCGGGAGCGGCACGTACTCAGGCCGATCCGGATCGTCAGAAATGTTCACTGCGACAAAATCGATGCGAAATTCGTGATGCGTCATTTCAAGATCGACCTCGCGCGATGTCATCTCTGCCTGCAAAAGGGCAAGGTTCAAGCCGCGATTACGGCTTGCGCCATTTATCGGGGGAGCCTTCGTCCGTATGACGGACCCGCTCGACGTGGATCGGAGCGTCGGGGTCAATATCTCGCGCCCGCTCGATCGCCTCGGCTTGCGTATCGCGCACGGCGCTGGCCCGATCGGCGCCGCCCTTGGTCGCAGTGTATTTGCCCTCGTCGTTGCGCTCGATGTACCATTGGTTGTTATTCTTGCCCATACGAACATAGGTTCGCCATTTTGCCGCCCGCGCCTCCCCGGGGCCGACCATTTGGTCACCTTGCTGGCACTTTACATTGGAGAGTGCTAACTGCTAGGATATCGGTAATTTGGGAGGGGTCGAGCACGCCCTTCCACGCCGACCGGCCAAGCCCACCTCGCGGCAACGACCAGGGCCGACGATCATGCTCGATACCTCGGCTCTTCCGGGGCGCGACCGCGCCTTGGGCCTGGGTCGTTTCGTGCAACAGGAAAGGCACCGAATGCCAACCATTACCTTCTTCCCCTTGGGCAACGCCGACAGCTCGCTGGTTACCCTCGACAACGGAAAGCGGGTGCTTTTCGATTTCGGCGACGAGCGCACGGGCGACGCCGACGATCTGCGCATCGATTTGTCCCAGGCGATCCGCGACGATCTGCGCGCGGCCAAACGTTCGCACGTCGACGTCGTCGCGCTCTCGCACCTTGATCGAGACCACATCGCGCGATCGACCGAGTTCTTCTGGCTCGAGCATGCGGCCAAATATCAGAGCGACGATCGATTCAAGATCGCCGAACTCTGGGTGCCTGCCGCCGCCATCGTCGACGATCAGTGCGAAGACGAAGCGAAGATTCTCCAGGCCGAGGCGCGCCACCGACTCAAGAACGGAAGCGGCATCAAGGTCTTCTCGAGACCGGACATGCTCAAGAATTGGCTGTCGGGCCAAGGGCTCAGCGTAAGTGACCGTTTGGGCTGCATCGTCGACGCGGGCACCCTGGTTCCGTCGCTGACGCTCGCGAACGACGGCGTCGAATTCTTCGTACACTCGCCGTTCGGGCAGCGCCTCAACGACACGGAAGTCGTCGAGCGCAACAAGGAGGCTATCATGGTGCAAGCCGTCTTCGTCGTCGAAGGCGTGCAGACGAAACTGCTCTTCGGTTCCGACATCCCGTGGGATCATCTGAGAGACATCGTCGAGGTGACGCGCGCGCATCGCCGCGAGGAGCGGCTGGAATGGGACGTGTTCCATCTGCCGCATCACTGCAGCTATCTTTCGCTGTCCGACGAGAAGGGCGCTGACAAGACGATGCCGGTCGCGGAGATCGCGTGGCTGTACGAGACGCAGGCGCGCAAAGGCGCCATCCTCGTTTCGCCCAGCAAGCCGATTCCGTCTGAGGACACCGATCTGCCGCCGCATCGGCAGGCAGCCGCGTACTATCGCTCGGCGGCGGCCATCGCCGACGGCCAGTTCATCGTGACGATGGAGCATCCGTCGAAGGATCGTCCCAAGCCGCTGGTGATCACGATCGACCGCACGAAGGCGTACCTCTCGCGACCGTCGTTCGGCGCACCGGCCGTGGTGAGCAGCACGGCGCATCGTGCCGGCTAGGGCCTACGACCGCAACGTCTTTCTCGGCAGGCACGGCAACGTCGTCGGTGATCGGGGCCTTCTGACTTCGGCGAGGGCTCGTGCCGTCGCGGATTTCGCCCGGTCGTATCCGGAAATGCGCATCGAGGTGCTCGAAATGCGTCAGGGACGCGTCGATTACTGCGACGGCACGCCTTGCTCGTCGCTCGTCCTCCGCATCGGCGTCGACGTGGGGCCCGAGCCTCCCGTCGATATTCGACAGATCGAAGACCTCCTGGTTGTTTTCCATGAACCGGACGATCGTTGGCCGACGGTGTACGCGTTGCGCGACGATTTTCCCGACGTGCTCCACGTCAACGGCAGCTGCGGAGAGGAATACCCGGCAAGCCTTTGCCTCAGTGAGACCGCGTGGGGCGAAGTTCAGATCGATTGGACTGCCGCATACTTCCTGGAGCTGCTGCACGTATGGCTCGGGCAGACGGCGCGCGGAACGCTCCATCGCGCCGGACAGCCGGTGGAAGCGTTCATTGTTGCGGCGTACGCGACGCTCGTGGTACCGCATCGGCTATTTTCGTCAGAGGTCGATGCCTCAGACACATTCGTGATCGTCGGAGCCGACGAACACGTTCTTCGGCTGGTCCCCACGGGCTCGGGCGGAGAGCGCGACGTCGCCGTGCTACTCGTCAGTACGCCGCCGCGAACGCACGGCAATCAGTCTCGCTACCCGTACACGCTCGCCGTGCTGAACGAGACGATCAGTATAGGTGGTTACGAGCTGCTCGTGGACCTAAAGGCGCAGCTTCACCGATTGCGAAGCCGTCCGGCGCTTGCCACGGAGCGTGCATTGCTCGTGCTGCAGATTCCGGTCAAGCGAACCGACGGCGGTCCCATCGAGCGGTACGATGTTCATGCCTTTCTATTGGGCGGGAGCGTCCTCGATCTCGGCCACAAGCTCGGCGTCTGGGATCGCGCACAACCGCAAGGAATGCTGCTGGGCGCCGTGACCGCCGATTCCCGCATTCTCGTCACACCGCTGAACGTGCAGCAGACGCTCTCTGCGCGTTCTGCAGTACGCCTGAACGGACTCCGAGATCACGACGAACTTCGTTTCTCGGCCGTGGGCGCCGGCGCGCTCGGCTCGCAAGTGCTGGTCGATCTCTCTCGCGCCGGCATGCGGCCGCGGCTCGTCGTGGATGCCGATCACCTTCTGCCGCACAACCTCGCTCGGCATGCACTCTTCTCGGATTCGGTCGGCGAACCGAAGGCCCGCGCTATGGCCGCGGCGCTGAATTCGATCCTGGACGAACCACCGTCAGTCGTCGGCTCCGACGCCGACATGCTCGACCCGCGATCTCGCAATCGTGCCGAGATATTTCGGGAGGTCGATGTCGTACTCGACATGTCTGCCTCGGTCGCCGTCTCGCGCTACCTTGCCACGTTCGACGACTCCGCGACGCGCCGAATCTCCGCCTTTTTGAGTCCGTCCGGGCACGACCTCGTCATCCTCGCCGAGGACCGCGAGCGGGCGCAGCGTCTCGACGCACTCGAAATGCACTACTACTGGGAGGTCGCGATAAAGGACGCGCTACGCGATCACTTCAATGCGCCGGAGGGCGAGCGATACGGCGTGAGTTGCCGCGACGTTTCGAGTTTGATTCCCCAGAGTTCCGTCGCTGTGCATGCCGGCAACGCTGCGCGGGCGCTCGCATCGGCAATGCGAACCGATCGTGCGACCGCCTGCGTTTGGTCGTTCGATTCACAGACCGGCGAGATGTCGCGAGTCGTCCTGGAGACGACGCCGATGCAGTTTGTGCGCATCGGCGACTGGACGGTCGGCATTTCCGAACGCCTCATGTGCGAACTGGCGGCAGAACGCTTGAAGCAACTGCCCAAGGAGACTGGCGGGCTGCTAATCGGTCGTTACGACCATCTCCACAGGCACGTCTACGTCGTCGGCGTCCTGCCCGCTCCGAGCGACAGCGTCGCCTGGCCGACCGGTTTCATCCGCGGCGTCGAGGGACTACCGGCGCAGCTGGAGCGCCTCAC
>DATJTD010000069.1:0-26317 GCA_035503775.1 Candidatus Acidiferrales bacterium | reverse complement strand
CGGGATGAGATCGCGCAGGTCATGCGTCACCATCACGATCCCGATCCCGCTACGCGCAAGCTTTCGCAGAGTCTCCCGCAGTTCGTGATGCGCTCGCAGGTCCAGGCTATTGGCCGCCTCGTCGAGGATGAGGGTTTTGGGTTCGTGCACCAGCGCTCGTGCGATGAGAATGCGTCGCGATTCACCCGACGACATCTGGGTGATCGGCCGTTCCGCGAGGTGTCCCGCCTCCATGACGGCGAGCGCCTCGTCGGCGCGCTCCTGCACCTGTGCCGTTACGATGTCTTGCGCGCTGAGCCCGATTCCGCTGAAAAATCCCGAGAGAACGGCTTCACGTCCGGTGATCTGCCAGTCGAGGCGGCTGACGAAGTCTTGCGCCTCGACTTCGAAGCGAGCCGCGAGATCGGCCGTGACGATGCCGAGCAAGGTGCGTAACTGGAAGACGTTCCAGCTCTCGCGCCCGAAGAGCGCGAGCGACGAGCCCTCGCGCAGCACGGGATAGCACTCGCGCGTGATCGTTTTGATCAACGTCGATTTGCCGCACCCGTTGGCGCCGAGGATAGCGACATGTTCGCCCTCGGCAATACGCAAGGTGATGGCGCCCAGCACGGTTCGGCCGGCGCGCATCACCTCGACGTTGCGAAAGTCGATCGTTGTGTTGCTTACGCGGCCGGAGTCGGTGTCTTCGCCTCGCGCATCCACGGCATCAGCGCGCGCAGCTTCTTGCCGACCGCCTCGATCTGCTTGGCGGCCCACTCTTTGCGGAATTCTACGAACTTGGGCTTTCCGGCGGCGTGTTCGGCGACCCACTCCTGCGCGAACTCGCCGCGCTGGATCTCACCGAGGATCTCGCGCATCGCGGCGCGCGTCTGTTCGGTGACGATACGGCTGCCGCGGGTGTAGTCGCCGTACTTCGCCGTGTTGCTGATCGAGTTGCGCATCCCCTCGATGCCGCGCTCGTAGACGAGGTCGACGATCAACTTCACTTCGTGCAAGCATTCGAAGTAGGCCATCTCGGGAGCGTAGCCTGCCTCGACGAGCGTCTCGAATCCGGCGTTGATCAACTGCGTGAGGCCGCCGCAGAGGACCGCCTGTTCGCCGAAGAGATCGGTCTCGGTCTCTTCCTTGAAGGTCGTCTCGAGGATGCCGGCGCGGCCGCCGCCGATGGCACTGGCGTAGGCGAGTGCGACCTCGCGTGAATCACCCGACGGATCGGCGGCAATCGCGATCAGACACGGAACGCCGCGTCCCGCTTCGTATTCCGTACGCACCAGGCGTCCCGGGCCTTTGGGCGCGACCATGAAGACGTTGATGTTCGCCGCCGGGACGATCGTGCCGAAGTGGATGGCGAAGCCGTGGGCAAAGACGAGATAGGCACCACCTTTGAGGTTCGGTGCGATCGAACGGAAGAATATCTGCGGCTGCTCTTCGTCGGGGGCGAGCAGCATCACGACGTCGGCGCGCTTGACCGCGTTCTCGACGGTATCGACGGCGATGCCGTCTTCCTTTGCGACCGCGCGCGAGGGAGAGTCTTCCCGCAGACCGGCGATCACGGTGCAGCCGCTGTCGTGCAGGTTGCGCGCGTGCGAGCGGCCTTGCGAGCCGTATCCGATGATGGCGATCGTCTTACCGGCGAGTTTCTCGGGGTTGGCATCCCGGTCGTACAGCGCGTTCATAGCGTGAGCTCCTTGTCGTCGTTGAGTAGGCGATTGAGTTGTGTGGAGAGACGGCGCAACGCGTCCGGGGGACCCGTAAAATCGATGTTTGCCGTGTAGTGTTCACCGCTGGCCTTCACGTCCACACGCGTGTACGCGCAGCCTAAACGGTTGGTCAGACCGACGATGCGTTCCAACAGCCGCCAGTCGTGCATGATGAAGGTCGAGCTCACGCGGTCACGGGCTCCATTCCCTCGGAGATGGCGCCACCGGGCGGAATCAATGGCCAGACGTTCTCCGCCGGGTAGCAGGCGCAGTGCAACAAGGTCGCCTCGTTGGCCTGCAGCAGCCGCTCGAAGGCGGCTTCCAAATCATCGCCTGGTCCGACGAATTCGGCGCGAATGCCGTACGCCTGCGCGATGGCAACGAAGTCGGGGTTGTCGGAGAGATCGGTGTGTGCATACCGGCGGTCGTAGAAGAGCTCTTGCCACTGGCGCACCATGCCCAGGCGCTGGTTGTCGATCAGCAAGATCTTCACCGGCAGGTCGTAGCGCCGGATCGTCGCCAGCTCCGCCATCGTCATTTGAAAGCCGCCGTCCCCGCAGATCGCAACGACGGTGCGCTCGGGATGACCGATCTGTGCGCCGAGGGCCGCCGGAAGACCGAAGCCCATCGAGCCCAGGCCCGCGGAGGTCACGAAGTTGCGCGGATGTGCGGCGTGCTGGCGTTGTGCCGCCCACATCTGATGTTGCCCGACGTCGGTTGCAACGATGGCATCGGGCGAGAGCTGTGCGAAGAAGGCATCGAGCACGTCGGTTGCGGAGAGTTCGGCGCCGGGCGTACGATCGCGCGGCGGCGGTCCACCAAGCGCCTGCGCTTCCTGCGCCCACGCTTCGAACGTTGGGCTGGGCGACGACGAGAGACGCTCGGTCAGGCGTGTGAGCGTGTCGCGCAGGTCGCCGCGCAATGCGACCGCGGCCGGGATGATCTTGCTGAGTTCGCTGGGATCGATGTCGGCGTGAATGATCGTCGCATCGGGTGCGAATTTGTCGGGGCGCCCGGTGACGCGATCGTCGAAGCGCATCCCCAGCGCGATGATGAGATCGGCTTTGGTGATGGCGAGATTCGCGGCTTTCCAGCCGTGCATCCCGCACATCCCCAAGTAGCGCTGATCTCCAGGCTGTGCGGTGCCGAGGGCGTTGATCGTGGAGGTGTGCGGAAGTTTGAGCAGCGCGCAGAATGCGCGGTAGAGATGCGTCGCGTTCGCGCTGCGTGCACCGCCGCCGACGATGGCGACGGGCCGCTGCGCTTGGCGAATCAGCGCCGCCGCTTCGTCGAGTGCTGCGTCGTCGGCGCGCTGCTCGATCACACGCAAGGTAGGAGCGTTGAGCATCCGCGGCCGCAGTGGTTCGCAGCGCGCGGTCAAGATGTCTTTGGGGATGTCGACTAGGACGGCGCCGGGACGCGGCCCGCGCGCGAGGCGCAGGGCAGCGCGCAACGTGCGTTCGAGCTGTCCGACCGAACGCACGCAGACGGCGCGTTTGGTCGCGCCTTGCGCAATCGAGGTGACGTCGGCTTCTTGAAAGCCGTCGGTTCCCATGAGGTGCGTCGGGACTTGTCCGGTGATCGCGAGGAGCGGAACCGAATCCATCTGCGCGTCGACGATGCCGGTGATCAAATTCGTGGCGCCCGGGCCCGAGGTCGCCATGCAGACGCCGACCTTCCCTGTCGACCGCGCGTAGCCGCCGGCGGCGAAGGCCGCCCCCGCCTCGTGGCGGGTCAAGATATGGCGTAGCGGGTGGTTGTACATCGCGTCGTAGAGCGGCATGATCGCCCCGCCTGGATAACCGAAGACGACCTCGACCCCTTCGTCGGCGAGGACGTCGAGGACGAGTTGCGATCCGTTGTAAGCCGGCTCGGACACGATTGCGCTCCTGAAAATGAGAAACCCCCGCCGGATCGGCTGGGGCTTTTGCGTTCGTTCTGGACTACTGGTCTCTCTTACGCGAAAGCTACCCTACGCCGATCCGGTTGGATCGAGAAGAAGTACGAGTACGCTAAGGAGAAGCTCGCGAGACATCGCTTCGCTTGTATCATGGGCGCACCGGTCGTGTCAACCCGCCAAAGGAGCTTGGCGGGGGGTCCACGACGACGGCCGCACCGTTCGCGAAGAGGAGCCGCCCGCAGCGAAGCGTCTCCCGGCGGTGCAGCAGAAACGCCGACCGCTCTCCCGGTTCGTACGGACCGCTGATCAGGAGAGCCCGTTCGGCGCGCGCCTGCGCGCACGCGTGACGATCCCACCCGTCGATCGTCTCGGTTGCGGGACAGATCGTATCGATGCTCCCAAGGCGCAGGTCGTACGTTACCACCCGAGCAGGGCAGGCGGCACGCAGCCACGCAAAGAGGTGCGGCTCGCGCGGCCGTTGGCCGAGCCAGTCGTCGTAATAAGCCGCCGGCGCCCAACCGGCCGTCGCGACGGCAGCGACGACTGCGCACGCGAAGGTGGCCGCCAGCAGCCGCGGTCGCAGCGTGCGCTTGCTAAAGATCAGGAGTGCTGCCGTCAACGCGAGGACGAAGAGGCTCGTCCGGGTGTGCGCGTCGTTCCAATAGACCGCCGTGATCCGGGCGATTCCAGAGGCGGCCAACGCCCACGCAAGGTAGGGCGCCGCGCGCGGAACGCGGACGGCGAGGGCTGCCAAGCCGATGCCGCAGACGCAGAAGAACGGGATGAGGAAGCGCAACGAGTGCCCGGTCGCCAGCTGCGGGGTGCTTCCGGTAAAGCCCATCGGCAAGACCCAGAAGAGGACGAGAGCGCCAATGGCGGCGACGAGCAAACGGCGGTCCCGGAGTACGAACAGTCCGGTCACTCCGCCGACGAAGAGGAGGAGGGTCATCGGACCGTCCAGGACGAGCGCTCGCGCAAGGAGCGAAACGCCGTCCAGACCGTGCGCTACGACGGTGGTCTCCCACAGGGGGTACCGCGTCGCCGATGGCGGCAAGAGGGCGTGGTCCCAAAGAATGGCGTCGCGGGCGACCCAGACTACGAACGGAAGCCACCCGGCGATTTCCAAGCGGCGGCTTGCAACCAATGCAAGCAGCGCGTAAACGAAGCCATCGGGTTTGAGCAGGCTGCAGACGGCGACGGCTTGCGTGGAGGCGCGACGTTCGTAGAGCCCGGCCCAGAGCAGTTCGAGGAAGAAGGCGCCGAGCCAGACATCGTTTTCCAGACTCCCGGCCTGCAGCGCGATGACGTACGCGCTGCAGACGGCGGCGCCGAGCGCCCCAGCGGTCAGGGGTGCCAGGCCAAGCGCTCGTCCCCAGGTGGCCAGCCGCATCCCAACCAGTGCAACCGGCGCTGCCCCCGCAAAGAGAAGGCTAAAGGGTCCGGCGACCGCGAGGAGTCCGGCGGCGAAGAGTTCCGAGCCGCCCGGATACCACCAGTAGCGGGTCGTCGTGGTCCAGAGCGAGCCACTCTGCACCCAGGCGGCCGCGTTGGGCAGATGATAGGCGAGCGTGTCGCCCTCCAGCGGCGGCCGCACGAGCGCCGGCCAGGCGACGGCGATCGTGACCAAAAGCGGCAGCGCCCAAATCGCGACGTCGTCGCCGCCGCGGCTCGGGGAATCCGCCTTTGGAAGGCGGCGTCTGCGCAGCGTGCAGAGGATGACGAGGCCGAGCCCACAGAGCGCGCCGGTAAGGGCGTGGAGCAGGCCCAAGCCGAACGGCAGCAGCACGCCGAGCGTCAGGGCGTCACGTAGCCGGTCGGCCGGGCGCCGTCCGCCGAGAAGCGGGGCGGCGTACCAGAGGCCTCCCATCCAGAGCGCGGCGACGAGCCCGCTCCCAAGGGACGTCAGAAAATGCAACCCACCTCGCCGTTCACCCGCTTGACGGGAACCCCGGCCGCATGGTACGGTCCGGCCATGACGGCTCGCGCTTCGATCGCGCTCCTCCTCCTTAGCGGTTTGTCTCCGACCTAATCGCTGAGCGCCGTTTGCCTGTTTTCAGGGGCCCGTCGCAAGCGCGACGGGCCCCTCTTTCGTGAAGGACACGCCAACCGAGATGACGCCGATGCCACGACACAAGTACCGACCGTTCCAATCGATCGCCCTCCCCGACCGCCGCTGGCCGTCGCAGACGATCACGCGCGCCCCGCAGTGGTGCAGCGTCGACCTTCGCGACGGAAATCAGGCGCTGGTGGAACCGATGGGCCCCGAGCGCAAGCGGCGCTTCTTCGATCTGCTCGTGCGCATGGGCTTCAAAGAGATCGAGGTCGGCTTCCCCTCCGCCTCGCAGCCGGATTTCGATTTCGTGCGTCTCCTCATCGAGGAGCGTCTCATCCCCGACGACGTAACGATTCAAGTGCTCACCCAAGCGCGCAACGATCTCATCGAACGTACCTTCGAAGCAATTGCGGGGGCGCCGCGGGCAATCGTGCACGTCTACAACGCGACCTCACCGCTCTTCCGCCGCGTCGTCTTCGGTTTGAGTGAAGCGGGCGTAGTCGATATCGCGGTGCGTGCCACCCAGCACATTCGGAACCTCGCGGGCGGACGGCGCGGCAGTGAGATTCGTTTGGAATATTCGCCCGAGACGTTCAGTGGAACCGAACCGGAGCTGACCGTGCGCGTCTGTGAGGCGGTCATGAACGCTTGGGAGCCAACGCCGCAAGCAAAGATCATCTTGAATCTTCCGGCGACCGTGGAGATGTCGACGCCGAACACGTACGCCGATCACATCGAGTGGTTTGGGCGCACGCTCGCCCACCGCGACTGCGCAACGATCAGCGTCCATCCCCACAACGACCGTGGGACCGGTGTTGCGGCCGCTGAACTCGCCCTCATGGCCGGAGCCGATCGCGTGGAGGGGACGCTGTTCGGAAACGGGGAGCGCACCGGCAACGTCGACATCGTGACCTTGGCGCTGAATCTGTACAGCCAAGGCGTCGATCCGGAGTTGGATCTCTCCGACGTCCCGGCGATGGTGCAGACCGTCGAATACTGCAATCAGCTGCCGGTTCACGAGCGGCATCCGTACGGTGGCGAGTTGGTCTTCACCGCCTTCTCGGGATCGCACCAAGACGCGATCAAGAAAGGCTTCGCCGCCTACGAAGCGACGGATCGTTCACACTGGGAGATTCCGTACCTCGCGATCGATCCGATGGATATCGGGCGCAGCTACGAAGCGGTGATTCGCGTGAACAGCCAGTCGGGTAAAGGCGGCATTGCCTATGTGCTGCGCGCCGATCATGGCCTCGATCTGCCGCGTCCGCTGCAGATCGAATTCAGCCGGACCGTGCAATCGATCGTCGAGACCTCAGGTGGCGAGATCGTCTCACAAGAGATTTGGGACGCCTTCGTGCGCGAATACCTCGCCGCGGATGCACCGCTGCGCCTGCTCGAACATCACGTTCATGAAGAGGCCGACGGCCGCGTTTCGATCGTCGCTACGATCGACGACGAAGGGCGTGTGCACACGGTTCGGGGTTCGGGCAATGGACCCATCGATGCGTTCGTCGCCGCCCTGCGCGCGGAAGCGCAGATCACCGACCTCGCCGTGCGCGACTATCACGAACACGCGACCAGTGCCGGAGCCGGCGCCGGTGCCGTCGCTTACGTGGAACTCGACGTCGCTGGGGGCACGTACTTCGGCGTCGGCATCGATCCGAACATCGTGACGGCTTCGCTGCGCGCGATCTGCAGCGGCGTCAGCCGCGCGATTCGCGCTGGGGCGCTCGACCGGGAGGAGATTCATGCAACAGTCGCTGTTTGACAAGATTTGGGAGCGCCACGTGGTGGAGACGCTCCCGGGGAACAACGCGCTGGTCTTCATCGACCGCATCGTTGCGCACGAGATCACGACGCCGCAAGGGGCCATCGACATCGAGCGTCGTTTCGGCGATCGCCTCTTCGATCCGAACCGCATCGTCGCGATCAACGACCACGTCTCTCCGGCCAAAGATACCGAGACGGCGATTCAGGCGCGCGTCCTGCGCGATTGGGCGCGGCGCCACCGCATCACCCTCTACGATATCGGGAACAACGGGATCTGCCACGTCGTCGCCCCCGAGCGCGGCTACGTCGAACCGGGGATGACGCTGGCCTGTGGCGACAGCCACACCTGTACGCTCGGAGCGTTCGGCGCCTTTGCGCTGGGCATCGGAACGACGGCGCAGGCCGGGGCAATGCTCGCCGGCTGCCTCATCCTGCAGCGGCCCAAAGTGATGCGCATCCACGTGACCGGTCGTCTGGGGCACGGCGCAACGGCGAAGGACCTCGTCTTATACGTCATCTCGAGATTGGGCTTCAAAGGCGCCACGGGGTACGTGCTCGAGTACACCGGGGACGGTATCGCGGCGCTCTCGATGGACGAGCGGATGACGCTGTGCAACATGGCGATCGAAGCGGGGGCGACCACTGGGCTCTGCCAACCCGACCAAACGACCTTCTCGTATCTGCGCGGACGCGAAGTTCAGCCGACCGGCGCCGCATTCGAGGCGCAGGTGAGCCGTTGGCAGAGCCTGCAAGCCGACCCCGATGCCCAATACGACCGCGTCGTCGAAATCGACGCGAGCGCGCTGCGCCCGATGGTCTCCTGGGGAACCAACCCCGGCGAAGCGGTTCCGATCGATCGCGGCGTCCCGCAAGACGCCGGCGAGCAGAGCTTGACCTACATGGGCCTCGAGCGGGGTCAGGCGATGCGCTCTATCGCTGTCGATCAGGCCTTCGTCGGCTCGTGCACCAATGCGCGCCTCTCCGACCTGCGCGCCGCCGCCGACGTGCTCCGCGGACGTACCGTGACGATTCCGACGATCATCACCCCGGGCTCGCAGGCCGTGCGCCGCGCCGCGGAACGCGAAGGGCTGCACGACGTCTTCCAAGACGCCGGCGCGTTGTGGACGCACTCGTCGTGCGGCCCGTGCCTGGGGATGTCGATGGGCGTCATCGCGCCGGGCACCCGCTGCGTCTCTTCGTCGAACCGGAATTTCCCCGGCCGTATGGGGTCCGGTGGGCGCGTCCACCTCGCCTCGCCGGCGGTTGTCGCCGCGAGTGCGGTCCTCGGTCGGCTCGCCTCGCCGGACGAGCTTCCGCCGATCGGTATGCAGGCACAACCAACGACCGCGGTGGCGTCATGAGCGCGTCACGCCACCTGATCACGGGCTCCGTGCTCGCGCTGGACCGCGCCAACGTGGACACCGATCAAATCATTCCGGCCCACCGGCTTACCGGCATCGACACCGCCGGTCTCGGGCAGTACCTCTTCGCCTCGATGCCGGGGGGCGCCGAGCTGTTGGCCGCACATCCGGAGGCGACGATTCTGGTCGCGCGCGAGAACTTCGGGTGTGGAAGCTCACGCGAGCATGCGGTCTGGGCACTGGAGGACCGCGGCTTTCGTGCCGTGATCGCTCCCAGCTTCGCCCGCATCTTCGAAGAGAACGCCTATAATCGCGGCGTCGCTCCCATTCCGGTTCCCGCGGAGAAGATCGAGGCGCTTCTGGGCGCCTGTCGGATCTCGATCGATCTCGAGCAGCAGACGCTTTGCGCCGACGGTGGTGAGACGATCCGCTTCGAGCTCGATCCGTTGCGTAAACGTTTCTTAACCGAAGGCGGCTACATGGAGTTTCTCAACTCGCGGGTTCCCAGCGTGCGCGAGTGGCTTGCCAAGCGGGAGGCGGCGACGACCTGAGCGCGGCCGCTTGCGCGTGAGTTCCGTAACCCGGGCCGAATTACGCAAACTTAGCACGCAGTTGATGTTGTTCATCGCCGCTCCGTCGATATAAAAATCAGGAAACCCCCGCTGTAAGGAGCACAAGCGATGGATCGCATCAGGGATGACGGATCATGAACCGGCCCGACAAAAATCGTAACGTAGAGCGAGGCCAGGTTCTCCCGCTCTTAGTCCTCTCATTCATTCCCATCTTCGCCTTCGTCTCGCTCGCGGTTGACGTCGGCATTTGGAGAAACGACCAACGGATCGCGCAAGCTGCGGCCGACAGCGCCGCAATTGCCGCCGCTCAGGAACTCAATTACGGAGACTACGCCGCCGCGGCGCAAGCCGACGCAGATTCGAACTTAACCGCCAACGGCATCGGCAGCCCAACGGTAACGGTCACGACTCCGGCGAGTTCGGATAGCACGTACAGCGGAATCGCCAATACGGTCGAAGTGTACGTGTACATCAAACCGCCCACGTTCTTCTCGCAGTTCTTCGGCGTGAAGCCGCAGATCAAGGCGAAAGCCGTCGCCGAGATGCAGACAGAGGACGGGGGCGACTGCATGTATATTTTGAAGTCGTTCCAGCTGGACGCAAGTCAGTCGCACTTCATCGACGCCCCCTCGTGCGACATCATCGACGACGGTACGTGGACGCAGACCACCGGAACCGTAAGTTCGCCCTCGATCGGCGTTGCGGGAACGATCAGTCTTACCGGCAACACCAATTTCCCGCAAGCGACGCCCGCGCCCGCGCTCGCGGTGGCTGACCCCTGTATGCAGATGTCGGGGTGTGCCTACTTGGTAAACAATCCGCCTTCGACGTCGGGTTGTCAGGCCGCCGTGACCGAGAATGACGGGCCGGCGACGCTGGTACCGGGTTGCTACGCCGGCTTCACCGACGACGGCCAGACGGTAACGTTCGAGCCCGGGGTCTATACGTTCACCGGTAATTTCACCATGAACGGCGGAACGGTCAACGGCGATGGCGTGACCTTCAATATGGAAGGCAGCGCAGCCACCGTCTACAACGGAGGCACCGAGAACCTGACGGCGCCGACCTCCGGAGACACAGCCGGCATCTTGATCTATCAGCCGTCGAGTAACACCAGCACGCTAGAGATGCACGGAGGCGACGTCAGCGGGGTCTGCCCGGTCACTGATACGCCGACAAACTCCGGCGCTGTCTATGCCCCAGGCGCGGAGGTCGAGGTGCTGGGTTCGGAATGGACTCCGTCGACCATCATCGCCGGAAGCCTCGTGCAAAACGGTGGTACCGTCTGCGTCACGCTGCAGCCCGGCACAACGACCTTCCCCGTCGAACACTCGGTCCTGGTGGAGTAATCATGACACACACTGAAAATCGCAAAGCACCGGCAAGAGCAGCGCGGCATGCACAGCGTGGCCAAGCACTGGTAGAACTCGCCGTCTTCGTCCCCTTCCTCATGCTCGTCGTCGTCGGCCTGATCGACGTCGGCCGGTACACCTACTACTCGATCCAGGTCAATAACGCCGCACGCGCCGGAGCGCAGTACGGCGCTCAAAACACCACTTCGGCGAACAGCTCGACTGGGATAACATCCGCAGCGGTGGCCGACGTAAGTACGACACCCACGCCGACGGTGAGCGCGAGTTTATTCTGCGTCTGTGCAAACGGTACCACGCACCAGTCTTGCAGCCCTACGCCCACCTGTACCGGTTCGCACTCCAATACCTACATCGAAGTCACCACCAGCGAGACGATCCCCGTCCTCTTCAAATTCCCGGGGATTCCGAACTCACTCACCATCGGCGGTGCCTCCGTCATGCGGGTGAACAATTGAGCCGCCGGAACCAGCGGGGCCAGGCGCTGGTCGAGTTCGCCTTCACGGTGCCCGTCGCGACACTGCTCCTCCTGGGTGTCTTTCAGTTCGGCGCAGCTCTCAATCAGTATGACATGGTCGATAACGCCGCGCGCATCGGAACACGCTACGCCATCGTACACGGTTCGACGTGCACGATGAGCGACTGCCCCGCGACTTCAAGTACCATATCGCAGTACGTCATCGCGCATTCGGCGGGTATGTTGAACGGAAGCAGCCCGATGACGGTAACCGTGAGCTGGCCCGGGGGTGGCGCCAGTAACTGCACGTCGGGATCACAGGCGTCCCAGTGTCCGGTCGAGGTTACCGTCAAGTCGACTTTCAAGTTCATCTCCTTCGGAAAGTTTGCTGTATCGATACCGATGTCGAGTACGTCGGAGATGGTCATCTCGCAATAAGAACTCTCCGGTCAACGGCTCTCATGGCTCCTTCGTGAGGACCGCCGGCTGGGAGACCGCGTCGCGTGCCATCGTCGCCAGACGGCTCCCCCCGCCGGCGGCGATGGCCTCGACGTTTTTTGAAGTCTAACCCGTACCCGCGCTACCTTGGCCGAACAGAAGGTTGCGACGCACGGGCGAAGGCGCGCCGCGCGCCATGTGGATGAGCGACCTCTGCGGTGTGAAATCTCGTTGCTCGAGAAGCGCGCAAGCGGCGGCGTTCTGACTGGGAACGTAGACGCGCGGCGAGGCGCTAGAGGTCGAAAGTGCGTGCTGCAGCAACCGCTCCGCGCTCGCTTCATTTTCGGCTTGCCAAGGTCCGACGATCCGCCCGCGCACCAGAACGTAACCGTCGACGCAGCCGGATCTGTCGAGGGAGACGGCTGCCCTTTCCTGCGCTTCCCGCAAAAACGTATCGAGAATCTCGCCGCGGTCGCAGTTCCAAACGAGCCGATCGGCATGCGCTATCTCCAGGCTGCTTACGCCGAGACGAAGCCGTGCGTCGGCCGGTAGTTTCTCGCTCGACACTCGATCGTCGCGGCCATAGATCGTGACGGTGTCGATCTCGGTGAATCCGAGCCGCGCGTAGAGTCGTGCGCCGCTTTCGGTTGCATCGAGAAGGGCGGTGCGCACGCCCCGCGCGTCGAGGAAGGCGAGCAAGTCATTCATCAATGCCTCGCCGATGCCTCGGCGCTGCGCGGCGGGATGCACCGCCATCAGTCCGACGTAGGCGACTTCGCCGTAGGTGATGGCGTAGACGCAGCCGGCGACGATTCGGTCCTCTTCAGCGACGATCCAGCGCATATTGGCGGTGACGCTTCGCAGGCGTACGAAGGGGGACGCCTCCCCTGCGTAGGCGGCGACCAGGACCCGTTCCATCGCGTCGCAGTCGCTCGCAGTTGCCGGTCGGACGGAGATGGGCACGAGAGTCAATTTCGCCGGGGGCGTCGTATCACCGGCGGATGGTTCTTCCGGTTGGTGAAATCGACGTCTGCCGCGCTGCCGAGCGCATCAAGCCTTGGATCGTGGCGACGCCGACGGTCGAGGCGCCGGCGCTTTCCGAGCACCTCGGCGCGTCGCTCTTCCTCAAGCTCGAAACGCGCCAACGCACCGGGTCGTTCAAAGACCGCGGCGCCGCCAATCGGCTCCTGGAGCTTACGGCAGTGCAGCGTGAGCGCGGCGTCGTCACGATGTCGGCGGGAAACCACGCGCAGTCGGTGGCGTACATGTGCCGCCGTTTCGGCATCCCCGCGACGATCGTGATGCCGGAGACGACGCCCTTCACCAAAGTTCGGCGTACCCAAGAGCACGGCGCGCGTGTGGTGATCTTCGGCAACACGTTCTCCGAGACGATTGCACGCGCGCAAGAGATCGCCGAGAGTGAAGGTTTGGTCCTCGTGCATCCGTACGACGATGCGCACGTGATCGCGGGCCAGGGAACGATCGCCCTCGAGATGCTCGCGGAGCGGCCGGACCTCGATACGATCGTCGTCTCCGTCGGTGGAGGCGGTCTCTTGGCCGGCATCTTGACGGCAGCGAAGGCGCGCAAACCCTCACTGGAAGTGATCGGCGTGCAGACCGAGTTCTATCCCTCACTCTATCGTCTGCTCCATGGATTGCCCGCAGTCGACAACGGCCAGACGATTGCGGAAGGCATCGCCGTCAAGACCGCGGGCGACCTCCCATTCGAGATCGCACGCGCGCTCGTCGACGACGTCGTCCTCGTCAACGAAGCGACGGTCGAAAAGGCGATCCACGTCCTTTTGGAAGAGGAGAAGCTCTTGGCCGAAGGCGCGGGTGCCGCGCCGCTCGCCGCGGTGCTCAAGGATCGTGCGCGATTTGCCGGCCGCCGCGTGGGTCTCGTGATCAGCGGCGCCAACATTGACACGGGGTTGCTCTCGAACGTGATCATGCGCGTGCGCCTGCGCGACGGCCGCGTCGTGCGCCTGCGCGTCGAGATCAGCGACAAACCGGGCGTCCTCGCCGACATCGCCCGCGTGATCGGCGAGAGCGGCGCCAACATCATGGACGTCGTCCACCACCGCCTCTACTCCGATATCTCCTCGAAAAACGCCGAACTCGACATTACCTTCGAGACACGTGTCGCCTCCGACGTCGACGACATCTTGCGCAAGCTCAGTGATGCCAGCTATCTAGCCAGCGTCCTCGAGTCGACGGCACGCGTCCACCGGGCCTGACCCCGTAGGTTACGGTTGAGCGTCTTGTACAAATCCTTGGTGAATCGGGGTTGATCGTGAAACGCGGGTGCCAGGCCGCCAACGATGAGGTATCTAGCGCTGGCGCCGTTGAGTTCGCGCAAGAGATCGGCGAAGTCGGAGTTGATCTTCATCGAGGTTGCAGGCTGCGGCCCATGCTCGTACCATCTCCCACGAGAGTGCGAGACGCTCGGAGGGCGTGTACTGCGCCTAGAACGCTGCATCGAAGCTGCCGTCGTCATCGTGAAGCCCGATCCCGGGTGACCGCCTTGGATCGACGCAGTTGCGCGCGCTCGTCCCGGTTCATGTTCGGCCGCCAGGGGCGTGGCAGGAGGCGGTTGCTCGTTTCGCGATGTGAGGCGGCATGAGACGATTGCTTCAGCTTGCCGCCATGGCAGTGGTTCTTACGTCATTTGTGCCTGTGCCGGCGCAGGCGGATACGACCGATGCGCTCCAACGGCTCGCGGTGAGCTTTGCAAAATTGCAATCGTTCCACGCGACGATGCAGAGCGGGCCGATGAACGCCGACATGGATTACGTGGCGCCGGATCGCTACCACCTCATCATGCACAGTGGGCATGACATCGAGGAGATGATCATCGGCGAGACCGTCTATGCGAAGTTGGGCTCACAATGGATGAAGTTTCCGATGCCGGGCGTGACGCAGATGATCGCTCACTTCCGACAACCGGAGGCGGTCGCCAAGACGATCGACACGTCGAAGATCACCGATATGGGGATGACGCAGCTGAACGGAACACCAGCGCATCAGTACGGCGTCGACTCCGGTGACGGCTCCACGCACACGGTCATGTGGATCGGCCCGCACGATCTCCCGCTTCGTATCGACGCGGAGGAGCTCTCCAATAAGCGCGTCACGACGATTCTCTACTCGGAGTTCAACGCACCGATCACGATCGAGGCGCCGATCTAAGCACCTCGCCGCGAAACGCGGCCCACGTCCCCCGTTCAATCGCTGCCCGCGCCTCTTCCATCAGTTGTATGAGGACGGCGAGATTGTGAAATGAGAGGAGGCGCGGCCCGAGCATCTCGCCCGCGCGAAAGAGGTGGGCCAGATACGCCCGCGTGTGGTTTTTGCAGACGAAACAACCGCAGGTGGGATCGAGCGGGGTGTAGTCGCGAACGAAGCCGGCGTTGCGGATACTCAAGTCGCCGGCGCGCGTGAGAGCCCGCCCCGTGCGCCCGCAGCGCGTCGGATAGACGCAGTCGAAGAGGTCGATGCCGCAGTCGATGGCGTTCACGATGTCCGGCACCGTCCCGACGCCCATGAGATAGCGCGGCTTCTCGACGGGCATCGCCGACGCCGTGAAACGCGCCGTCTCGTAAAGCTCGTCGCGCGTCTCGCCGACCGAGAGCCCACCGATGGCATACCCCGGAAGGTCGAGCTCGGCAAGCGCCTCGGCACTGCGCCGTCGGGCATCGTGATCGAGGCCGCCCTGCACGATCCCGAAGAGAAGCGTCTGCTCGCGCGTGCGCGCTTGCGCGCAGCGCTGCGCCCAAGCCGACGTGAGGCGCACCGACTCGGCGATCTCCTCCGGGCTCGCCGGAAGCTTCACGCAGACGTCGAGCGCCATCGCGACGTCGACGCCCAACGCCTCTTGAAACGCGACGACGTTCTCCGGCGTGAACTCGTGTTCGCTGCCGTCTAGGTGCGAGCGAAAGCGCACCCCGCCGTCGCTGAGCACCCGGCGCGATTCGAGGCTGAAGACTTGGAAGCCGCCGCTGTCGGTGAGGATATTGCGCTCCCAGCCCATGAACGCGTGCAAGCCGCCCGCCTCCACGATGACCTCGCGCCCAGGCCGTAACCAGAGATGATACGTGTTCGCCAAAATGATGTGTGCGCCGAGATCGACCAGATCGCCGGGCGTCAGCCCTTTGACCGTCGCGGCGGTGCCGACCGGCATGAATGCCGGCGTCTCGACGGTGCCGTGCGCAAGCCGTAGCGTCCCGCGCCGCGCGGGGCCGTTCGTCGTGTGCAGCGTGAAGGCTCCCGGACCGGCTGCGATCATCCCCGCAACAGCTCCCGCGTGCGCACGTACGCCTCCGGCGGATCGACCTCGAAAGCGAGCGGCTCGCGCGTCACGGGGTGCCGGAAGCGTAAGCGCCACGCGTGCAGTGCCTGTCCTTTGATTGCCAGGCGCGCATCTTTGCGTCCGTAGACGGGATCGCCAATCACCGGATGCCCAAAGGCCGCCATGTGCACGCGGATTTGGTGTGTCCGCCCCGTCTCGAGTGTGAAGAGCAACTCGCTCGCGTTGTGCAGGCGCTCGCGCAGCAGGTAGTGGGTCACCGCCGGCTTTCCGTCGGCGCGAATCGCAAATTTCAGCCGGTCGTGCGGATCACGGCCGAGCGCGCCTTCGATCGTGCCGCGCTCGTGTTCGGGGATACCGGTGACCAGGCCCAAATATTCGCGCTCGATGAAGCGCCGCATCATCGCACGCCCCAGCGCGCGCAGCGACGCCTCATTCTTTGCGACGACGAGCAGCCCCGATGTGTCGCGGTCGAGCCGGTGAACGAGCCCCGGCCGCAGCGCCTCACCGGGGAGTGAGGCGACGTGCGCCACCAGCGCGTTGACCAGTGTGCCGTCGGGAGAGCCGTGAGCCGGGTGCGTCACCATACCGGCCGCCTTGTTGACGACGATCAGATCGTCGTCTTCAAAGACGATGTCGAGGGCGATGTTTTGCGGCACGACTTCAATTGGTTCAGGTGGGATGATCTCGAAGTCGATGAGGTCGCCCAATTCGAGTGAGGTGCTCGGCTTGACGAGCATCCCATTGCGCAAGACCAGCCCGCGTTCGATCGCCTCGGCAACCGAGGAGCGCGACGCCGCCGCGAGCTTGGCGACGACGACGTCGATTCGTCTCCCCGCCTCCTGCGAGGTGACGGTATGACGGCTACTGCTGCTCAGAACGCGCGCGCACCAGCGCTCGGTCGCGCACGATCGTCGCCAGCATGAGCAGCACCACGCCAACCGTGATGAACGAATCGGCGACATTGAAGACCGGCCACCAGCGCAGATCGATGAAGTCGACCACATACGAATAGTGGAAACGGTCGACGATGTTCCCGATCGCCCCGCCGACGATGCCACCGAAGGCGAAGCGCACCATCGCCGATCGCTGCGCGAGATCGCGAAACGAGTACCAGAAGACGCCCAGCACCACGAAGGCCATGACGATCAGCAGCCACGTATTGCGCCCGAAGAGGCCGAACGCACCGGCGTGATTTTGCACGTAGGTCCAGTAGAGGACGTGCGGGATGAAGATGCGGCTCTCCCCCGGCAGAAACGACGTCGCGACGATGTGCTTGGTGTACTGGTCGAGGAGAAACGAACCCGCAAGCGCGAGCCAAAAGAGAATCACAGCCCCGGTGGCCTCACATACTGGTAGAAGATGCCGACGATACGGTCGAACGAGTTGGTTGCGATCACGATCCCCGTCCCGACCAAGACGGCGCCTGAGGTTACTTCGATCAAGCGCAGGAACCCCTTGAGCCGGTTGAGCAGCTGCAGTGACTGCGTCAGCGCGGCGGCCGTCACCAGGAACGGGACCGCAAGCCCCATCGAGTAGACGAAGAGCAGGAGTGTCGCCTGCGTGATGTCTTGTTGGGAAGCGATGAGGATGATCCCCGAGAGGATCGGCCCGATGCAGGGCGTCCAACCCGCCGCGAACGCCAAGCCGACGACGAACGAGAGCCAGAACGACTGCTTGCGCCCGCGCAGTTGTAGGTGGAAGCGCTTATCCATCGCCAGTACCGGGATGCGAAAGAGCCCGATCATGTTGAGCCCGAGGATGATGATGACGGCGCCCCCGATCCGCTCGATCGCGCTTTTGTGATCGACGAACAAGCCGCCCAGCGCGCTCGAGGAGAGCCCCAGGAGCATGA
This sequence comes from Candidatus Acidiferrales bacterium, assembly GCA_035503775.1. Classification (GTDB taxonomy): domain Bacteria; phylum Vulcanimicrobiota; class Vulcanimicrobiia; order Vulcanimicrobiales; family Vulcanimicrobiaceae; genus DATJTD01. The sequence continues at coordinate 8,535 of DATJTD010000069.1, read as the reverse complement.
AGATCACGGTGAATCCGGAGATGAAGGCGAGCGCGTGACCCATCACGCGCGCCCGCTCCTGCGCCGGCTGCACCGCTTTGAGGTCTTCGATACTCGTGCCGGTCATGAACGAAAGATACGAGGGAACGAGCGGCAAGACGCACGGTGAGATAAAGGAGGCGAGCCCCGCGAGGAGCGCCGCGGCGAGCGTGACGTGTGGCTGCATGGGAACGTTCCGGTCTTCCGGCTGCCGATGCAGCGCGCCTGTAAGATCCGGCTTCTTCGGCCGGAGCAAGAGGGGCGCCCACGCTCGGGCAAGCATCGTGGGCCAGGAGTATGCAGCACTGGTTTACGTACCCGAATATCAGCCCGATCGCCTTTCACGTCGGGCCTCTCGCCGTGCACTGGTACGGCCTCTCCTACCTCGTCGGCTTCCTCGCGGTCGGTGCGTGGATGTCGCGTCCCCAGGGGCGGCGGCGTCTCGGCCTCACGACCGATCAGATCCAGGACTTTTTGGTCTATTCTTTGCTCGGGGTGATGATCGGCGGCCGCACCTTCTTCGTGATCGCCGACATCGTGAGCCGGCACAACGCCGCCGACTACTTCGCGCACCCGCTCAACTTCATCGCCGTCTGGAACGGCGGGATGGGGTTCTTCGGAGGCTTGATCGGCGTGATCGTGGCGATTGCGGTCTTCGTGAAGCGCCACCCGGGACTGCGCTTCCTGGTGATGGCCGACGAGGTGGTGATGATGATGCCGATCGGCATCGCACTCACCCGCGTCGTCAACTTCATCAACGACGAACTCTGGGGCGACCGCTGCATCCCCGATCATCCGTGGTGCATTCTCTTCCCGGCAAAGCCCGACGGCTACCGGTATCCCTCACAACTCTTCGAGGCGGCGATGGATATCGCGGTGTTGCCGATTCTGCTGCTCGTCTACCGCCGCCGGCCGCCCGACGGCGTCGTCGCGTGGACGTGGTTCACGTTGTACGGCGTGACGCGATCGGTGGCGGAGCTTTGGCGTCAGACCGATGTTGCGGTTGGTCCGTTCACCGGCGGCCAGTTGCTTGCGTTGCCGATGATCTTTATCGGTCTTGTCGGCCTCACGTACTCGCTGCGCGCAAACCGGCGCACCGACGAGCGGATCGTGACCGCATAGTTCCACGACCGCGTGCAAGGTGTGAGGTGCTCTCCGACGGAAGTTCTCACACCCATGAAGCTGGATATCGGAGCTCCGTCGAACGGCGCGCCGAGATCGCTCGGGGAGCGCATCGACCACGTGCGCGCGCAGATCGCGGAGTTCGCCGTCGCCGCAGGTCGCGACCCCGCCTCCATCCGGCTCGTCGGTGTCACCAAGAAGCAGCCGCGCGAAGCCGTCGCCGCCGCCGTGCAAGCTGGTCTCTCCGACATCGCTGAGAACTATGTTCAGGAGGCCGCTCCGAAATTCGCGGGTCTTGCGGCCGCCAAGCACTTCATTGGGCACGTGCAGACGAACAAGGCGAAAGCGATCGTCGAGACCTTCGACGTGGTGCAATCGGTGGACCGGCTCGAAGCGGGCCTCGCACTGCATAAGGCCAGCCAATCGCTGGGCAAGCCGATCGTTGCGCTCGTGCAAGTGAATATTTCGGCGACCGAACGTTTCGGCGTCGCTCCCCGTGATGCGCCCGCACTCGTCCAAGAGTTGCGCGCGCGCGGCCTCGTCGTCGATGGGATCATGGCGATCGGCCCCAATACCTCCGACACAGACGAGACGGCGCGTGCCTTCACCGAGGCGGCGCGCGTCTTCGAGCGCGTCGGCGGCACGACGCTCTCGATCGGGATGTCCGGCGATTTTGCGCAGGCGATCGCCTGCGGTTCTACGATGGTGCGCATCGGCACCGCCCTCTTTGGAGCGCGAGCATGAATTTTTTTGGAGCGCGAGCATGAACGACAACCAACCCAAAGCAAGCGTCTTGCACCGGATCGGGAATTTCTTCTCGCTGCACGACGACGAAGAGTTCGAAGAGGTCGAGGAGGTCGAGCAGCAGCCTCGTCCGCGCCGCAACGTGCTGGCCTTCTCGAGCTCGCCGCGCCGCGGACAGAACGAAGTCAGCATCTTCGGACCGCGGACGTTCGGCGATGTCACCGAGATCGCCGACGCGGTACGCAACCGGCAAGTGGTGATCGTGAACTTGCTCGGCGCCGATCGTTCGCTCTTGCAGCGCGTGGTCGACTTCGCTTCCGGGGTCGCCTACACGCTCGACGGGCGGATTCAAAAGCTCGCCGAGGGGATGTTCTTGATCGTGCCGCCGGGGGTCGCTGTGAATTCACAGGGGATTCGCGACTCGCTCGCGGCTGACGGCATGTTCGAATTCTTACAGAATCGAGGATAGCGCGGATGGATAAAGTGACCGTCGTCGACATCCAGCACAAGACGTTCAAAAAAGCTCTCAACGGCTACGACCGCACCGACGTCGACCGCTTTCTCGACGAGATCATCGAGACGCTCGAAGACGAAGCGCAGTTGCGGGCGAGCCTCGAGGCCGAGATCGCCGACCTCCGCGAGCGCGTGAGCCACTTCAAATCGATGGAGGAGTCGCTGCAGAACACGCTGCTGCTCGCGCAACGGACGGCCGACGAGGTGAAGGCCTCGGCGCATAAGGAGGCCGACCTCATTCGGGCCGAGGCGCGCATGGCCGTCGAAAAAGAGATCGCGAGCTTCGGCGACAAAGCCAACGAGGCGCGGCGCGAGTATCAGCGCGCCTACGAGACGACCGAGAAGGCAAAGAGCGAGTTGCGCAGCCTGCTGATGACGCACCTCGCGCTGCTCGAGAAGACGCCGACGTCCGCGAACACCGCCTCCGCGCCGCCGGTGCATGAGCCTCCGCCCGCACCGGCAGCGGAGGTTGCCACGCCGTCCAAGCCCGCGATCGCCGTCAACGGAAGCTCGACCGTCTTCAAAAATCTCTGAGCCGTGCCGACCAAAGCGCAAGCTCTGCCGGTCGTCGAACCCCGCGTCGCACCCACGGGCCGCGCGATTGTGCTCTATGCCGTGACCTCCCTCGAACTCGCCGGTCGCCGCCTCACCGTCGATGGGCGCCGGATGCAGGCGGTGCGCTTCGGCCAAGTGGCACTCGCGATCGCCTACGTGGACCCGGGAGAGTACGCGGGCGAGGCGCTCGAACGCAAGCGCAGCGATCCGCTCGCGCTGACGACCGAAGCCCGGATGCAAGCGCATCTCGTGGAGCGGCTGGCGCGGCACGTCACGGTGCTTCCGCAGCGCCTGTTCACCGTCTTCGCCGATATGGCGGCGCTCGAAGCCGCCGCGCGCACCTTACACCAGCGCTGGAATCGTGCGCTCACGCGGCTGGCGGAGAAAGATGAGTACAGCCTGCGCCTCTTCGTGGGACCGCATCTGCGCGGCAGTGGGGAGCCGTACGTGCTGCGCGTGAGCGAACGCGCGATGCGCAGCAGTCGTTTGGTGGAGCGGCGCGCCGGTGCGGACGCGCAAGCGGTCGCCGCGCACGTGCGCGAGCTGTGGCAAGCCTGCACGGCGCACGCCGCGGGGGTGCGCACGGTCAAGACGCCGGCCGGTCGCGGTCCGATTCTTTCGGCGGTCTTTCTCGTGCCGCGCAGCGCCCGCGAGGCCTTTGCCTTGGTTGTGAGCGAGCAGCGCGTGCGTGCCGGCCGGCTCGGGATCACCTACTATCTCGAAGGGCCGCTCGCGCCGTACACGTTCTCGCCGTAAGGCGCTTCGCCAGGGCGCGGCAACGGTACCGGCATAGATGCCGCGTTGATGTCTGAGAGAACAATTGCGGTACTTCCCGGTGACGGTATCGGGGTCGAGGTCACGTCCGCCGCCGAACGCATCCTGCGCCTGGTGCGCCCAGACTTGCGCTACGAGCACGCCGAGGTGGGGGCGGCAGCGATCGACCGTGTCGGATCGCCGTATCCGCGCGCGACGCACGAGCTGTGCGAGCGCAGCGAGGCGATTCTCTTTGGCGCCGTCGGCGATCCGCGGTACGACGGAGCGCCTTCGGGGCGGCGTCCCGAAGAGGCGATCCTGGGGCTGCGCAAAGCGTTCGATCTCTTTGCCAACCTGCGCCCGGCGAAGATGATTCCCGGACTCGAGGGTGCTTCGAGCCTGCGTCCGGAGTTCGTGACGGGTCTCGATCTCCTGGTCGTGCGCGAGACGACCTCGGGCCTCTACTTCGGGATGCCGAAGCACACGAGGATCGAGGACGGGGTTGAGGTCGCGACCGACACGATGGTCTACCGTGGCCCGGAGATCGAGCGGGTGGCCCGGGTCGCCTTCGAGCTGGCGCGCGAGCGGCGCGGCCGGGTGACCTCCGTCGACAAGCAAAATGTCCTCGAGACCGGGCGGCTGTGGCGGCGCGTCGTGAGCGCGATTCACGCGGGCTATCCCGACGTTGTCCTCGACCATCTGCTGGTGGACAACGCCGCGATGCAGCTGTTGCGCGATCCGCGTCGCTTCGACGTCTTGCTCACCGAGAACACCTTCGGGGATATCCTCAGCGACGAGGCGGGGATGCTCACCGGCTCCCTCGGTAATCTCCCGAGCGCGACGCTCGGCACGCGCACGAACGCCTTCGGCGGCCGCTTCGGCCTCTACGAGCCAATCAGCGGCAGTGCCCCCGATATCGCCGGCAAAGGCATCGCCAACCCCGTCGCCGCGATTCTCTCCGCAGCGCTCCTCTGCCGCTACAGTCTGCTCGACGAGGAGAGCGCAGACCGGATCGAGGCGGCGGTCATCCATGTCATCGCGCAGGGAGCTAGGACGCAGGATCTCGCGCGGCTTGGCGAGCCGGCCCAGACAACCGAAGCGTTCACCGACGATATCGCGCACGCTCTTGGCGTCGCCGTTACGGGGTGAAGCTGCACACGAGGGTGAGGGCGACGGCGCCGATCATGTAAGGACCGAAGGGAATTGGATCTCTGGTTCGCCTACGCAGCCACGCCACGCTCACCGCGACGACTCCCGCAGTGGCCAGCGCCAACAGCGCTCCCTCCATCCCTAAGATCGCTCCTCCGAGGGCGGCGAATTTTGCGTCGTCCCATCCCAAGCCTTTGCCCTTGGAAAGATACGCCATCGCCCCGAACGGGATGAAGGGCACGATCACGCCGCTCAACAAGGGCCAGTTTTGGGTGGCGATCGCGGAGAGCGAGACGGCTGCGATCGGCACCAGCGTAAAGGCATCAGGCATCTTGCCGTACGTGACGTCGCTATGCCAGCAGCCGACGAGCGAGACGGTGACGATTGCGGCCATGGTAAGCGTCATCCAGTCCATGCCGCGTAGTGCTAAGGCCGCGCCGAAGAAGGCCGAACCCACGAGAAACCACGGGAGGGGAGGCTCGGTTCGCGTTATGCCCTCTGGCGGCCGCTGAATGTACTTGGCTACGACGCGGCTCAGCTCAACTCCCAAGTACGCGACGCCGGCAAAGATGGCCGCAGCGACAAGTGCCTTCAACAATAGGGTACCGGCGACGATCATTAGGCTAGTTCCTCAGTGCGAGCTGGCGGCTCCACGGGCGGGGAAATCAAATAAACGCCGCTCCGTAGGGGAAAAGGATAGCGAAGAGATTCATGGCGCCCCACCCGCGACGAAAAATCTTTACAGAGGACGGACGGAGCGTTAACATCTCAACACGAAAATGCCGTATATTCAACAAGAGTGTCCTTTGCCGAGGCGGCCATCTCCCTTTTACGGTTTCGGAGTCTTACTTTGCGCCCATTACCGTCTGTCCTACAGAGGTCGCAATTCCGTCGCCGGCCAGCGCCGCGCAGAGCCTCGGCTTTCCCCATCGTGGTCGGCGATGAGAGCGGCCAGGCTTTGGCTGAATACGGACTGTTGACTGCCATGTTCGCCATCTTGATGATTGTGGCGATGCTGGCGGTGGGAACGGCCTCAGGCAGTAAACTGAGTGGCACTCAGTGCAATCTTTCGAGTGAGTATCTGAATGAGTAAAAGGCGTTTAGAGCGCGGCGATGCGCTCCCTGAGACTGCCCTAACGATTTCGGTCGTTTTGCTCGTCTTTTTGGGACTGATCAAGTTGGCATTTGTCGGCTACGAGCAGGCGCAGGCCGATGGCGCCGCATTTGTGGCCGCACACGCCGCCGCGCTCGTCTCGCCGCAAGCGTCGGCCGGGCCTTACGGTGCGACTCGTGCGCATAACGATTTTGGGATTCCCATAAGCAACGTCCAGGCTACGCCTATCCCGAATTCGGCGGGAGCCCTGAACGATAAGGGCGACATCGTCGCGATGACAAACCTCACGGCGGGCGGGCTGTTTCCGAGCCAGGGCTTCGGTGTTTTGTCGACGGGCTATAATCTGCATTCGTTCATCGTCGAGCCGGTCGCGGTCGCGCCATCGGTGGTTCCGCTTTGGCCGAATACCGGGCCCGTCACGAATGCGAACGGCACCAACTCGGTGATGCCCGCTAACTGTCTTCCAAACGCCCCCGCAACCGACGGTACGACGCTGGCGATGGGGAGCGGAGTGTGCACCGAGGGGATGTACCTCGCTACGCCAAGCGCGACGGCGCCGTATCTTGACGGTTTCGAATGTCGTCTCGCCTATATGGCGGTCTTGGACCCGAAGTCAGGTAGCGCTCCTACGTTAGCCGAGGTGGAGAATGATTACACCTCGACGGACGGTTTGTCGTTTCCGAACGGCTCCAGCCAGGAGCCGTGGCCGGATGACTATCGATACTCGAGCAAAGACTCGATATTGGATCCAACGGACGTCAACAGCGGACACTGGCTTACGTCGAATAACGAATCCGGCAACGCGGTAGCTCCGGTTCTCGCCCTCGGTCAGCCCAGTTCGGGGTATTGCAGTTGAAGCAGCACCAATTTGAGCGCGGCCAGACGGTCAGCTTTTATATCTTCGCGATCCTCCTGGCACTTGCCCTGAGCCTCTTCGTGTCGAACTACACGAACACCGTGCGGTGGCATATACGAGCGCAAAACGCCGCCGACGAGGTGGCGCTCGCCTCGCTTGCGGACGAAGCCTCACTCGCGAACGATCGCACGATGGCCCTCTACACCTCGGAGTTTGCCGAGTTGCGCGTGCGCAGCGTCGTCATATCGATGATGAACGCGGCCAATAGCAACCTTTTCGCCAATCAAAGCACCGACACGAGCGATACGAACATCTGCAATGACAATCTCGGTGCTGACGACAGCGGCTATGATTGCGACAATGCATACGACCAAGAGCCGCCCTTCTACGATGAGGCCGTCTCCCAATATGCGACCGCCGTCGGAGATCTGGAAAGCCTCACGTCGCCGCCGATGCCGCCGGTAGCGAGCCCGCCGCCTGGATATCCAACCAATCAGCCCAGCTCTCCCAGTAATAGCACGGCGGGCGCAGCGTACAGCATTGCAGCCAACGGTACGAGCTGCCAAAACGGTACGGTGCCCGGAACGCAGACAAGTGGTGCTTTCGATTGTGCCTTTTGGTACAACGCGAATCTGACGGATACTGGCCCCGGAACGATCGAGAGCGTGGTCGTAATCGCGTGCCGCCGCGTCAGCGCGATGTCCCCGGGGTTTTTCAAGCTCTTTGGCTCGATGTTCTCGTCGGATAGCTTTCAGTTCAATGCCATCGCCTTGTCCGCAGCGACCTTGGTGCCGGTTACTGAGACGTTCGATCCGGGGACCGAGACGGACCCGGCCAATAGTCCAGATCCCTATGCGCCGGTCGAGGCATGTCCGCCGACGAACCTCCCTGCGGCTTTCGGGACGCCTGGACCGTGCAAGCCCGGTCCGGGCTGGATGAGCAGCCCATACTACACGTTTAATGCCTCGCCATTGGACATAACGGCGACGTTCTATGTCCCGGAACCCACCGCGCCACAAGATGTTCCCGTGACCACGCCCAACCCGAACTGCGAGCAGGGATGAAGAAGATGATGCAGCGCGGGCAAGCCTTCCTCGAGACCGCGTTTTTCTTGCCCATCCTCCTGCTTACGATGATCGCCATCATCTATTTCAATGCGTACGGCGTCTTGCAGGATCGTGCGGTCGAAGCCGTCCGTTACGCTTCACTCGTTGAAAATGGTGGTGTGAGCAGCAACGGCACGGTCTCCAAAGATGGGAACACGTATCCGGCGGTCGACTCGCTCGAGGCGATGTACGCCGAGATGGCACGCGAGGGTTCCTCGCCAAACCCCGCACCACCGCCGGCGGTCTCAGGCGACAGCTGTACTGCCCCCACGGCGAGCGAGAACGGCGGTGCTGTCCAGCAAGCGTCCGAGGCGCTCTATCAGGAAGAGAGCGGCTTAGGGCTAAACCCTTCCCCGGCACCATCGTTTTTTGAATCCGACACGACGCCTGTCCCAACGTGCACCGAACTCGTCGTGCTCTTGCGTTCGCCTGGCACCGCGGCTGTGGACACCGTCGCCGATTCGTACTTTACCGTTCAGCTGACGTCGATCTCGGCGAACAAGGTAACGCCGGTCTTGCTGCGTCTCACCCCGGGCGCCGGTCCGACGCCAAACCCAGTTTACGCGCAGACCGGGTACGCCATGGCGCCGAACCCTGCAATGATG
>DATJTD010000068.1:0-7988 GCA_035503775.1 Candidatus Acidiferrales bacterium | reverse complement strand
AACCGCTCACTCAAGCAGGGCGCTTCATCCACACAGCCACCGGTTCCAGCGCCGGTCGGCCGTCAGTAGCAAGAGAAGCCAACCGAATCTGCCGATAAAGGGGATACAAAGGGGGTATCCTCATGCTGCGAGTGGTCCTCGTTGCAGCCTCGATCGGCGCTACGGCGCTGGTCGGCTTCACGCAGACCGACCGCATCGATACCATCCTGGCACATCCACTTCAGTGGGACGGCAAGCACGTTCACGTAACGGGCGCCGTGATGCGATTGGAGGAACGCACTGCGCTCGACGGACGCGACTACGACGTCTTCGATCTCTGCAACGCCGGCTGCATCCGCGTCTTCACCGGCGGCCGCCCGGCACTCTCCGAAGGCCAGAAGCTCTCCGTCCAAGGGACGTTCTCGTCGGCCAAGCGCGTGGGCGACTTCGACGTCGACAACGACATCGAAACCGACGAAGGCTCGCTCTAAACTTCAGTCCGAACATCATCCCGAAAATTTGAAGGCACTTTCAAACCGCTCGGCGCACCGCCCCTAGGCTCGTGCTTACCGATTTCGACGCACACCTCATCGCCGAGGGGACGCACCTCCGGCTGTACGAACGCCTCGGGGCACATCCCGGAAAGTACAAGGGCAAAGAGGGGACCAGCTTCGCCGTCTGGGCGCCCAACGCGAGCAGCGTCGCCGTCGTCGGCGACTTCAACGCCTGGGATCCGGCGCGCGATCCGTTGCGCGTGCGCTACGACTGCGGCGTCTGGGAGGCGTTCATCCCCGAAGCCAAGGCGGGCGATCGCTACAAGTTTGCGATCCGCGGTCCGTGGGGCGAAGAGCTGCCTTGGAAGATCGATCCCTTTGCGTTCGCGTGCGAACCGCGCCCCAAGAGCGCCGCGATCATCGTGGATCCCCACGTCTTCCCCTGGACCGACGACGCGTGGCAGCGAACGCGCCCACTGCGCGGCGAGGACGACCTCCCGCTGGCCATCTACGAAGTGCATCTCGGATCGTGGCGCCGGGCGGCGCCGGACGGACGTTTCCTGACCTATCCCGAGCTCGCCGACCAATTGATCCCGTACGCGGTGGAGATGGGGTTCACGCACCTCGAGCTGATGCCGGTCAGTGAGCACCCTTTCGACGGATCGTGGGGTTATCAGCCGATCGGCCTCTTCGCACCAACCAGCCGTTTCGGTTCGCCCGACGAGTTCCGCACCTTCGTCGACCGCGCGCACGCCGCGGGCCTCGGCGTCATCATCGACTGGGTTCCCGGACACTTTCCCGGCGATGGGCATGGGTTGCGCCTCTTCGACGGCACGGCGCTTTACGAACACGCCGACCCGCGCCAAGGCTTCCACCCCGACTGGAACACCTACATCTACAACCTCGGGCGGACAGAAGTCAAAAATTTCCTGATCGCAAACGCGCTGTTTTGGTGCGAGCAGTACCACATCGACGGGCTGCGGGTCGACGCGGTCGCCTCGATGCTCTACCTCGATTACAGCCGGCCGGAGAACGGTTGGATCCCCAACGCCTACGGCGGGCGTGAGAATATCGAGGCGATCGGCTTCTTGCGCTGGCTCAACGAAACCGTTACCGCGCGCGCGCCGGGGGTGATGATGATTGCGGAGGAATCGACGGCGTGGCCGCGCGTCAGCGGGCGCACGATCGACGGCGGTTTGGGCTTCTCACACAAATGGAACATGGGCTGGATGCACGATACGCTCGAGTACATGAAAGAAGACCCCGTGCACCGGCGCTATCACCACGACAAGATCACCTTCGGTCTGCTCTATGCGTGGGACGAGCGCTTCGTCTTGCCGCTCTCGCACGACGAGGTCGTTCACGGAAAGGGATCGATCTTCGCGCGGTGCCCCGGCGACCGCTGGCAGAAGTTCGCCAACGTCCGCATGCTCTATGCGCACATGTACGCCCATCCGGGGAAGAAGCTGCTTTTCATGGGCGACGAATTCGCCCAAGAACACCAATGGAACCACGACGTCTCGCTCGACTGGCACCTGCTGGACGATCCTTTTCACGCCGGCGTATCGCGCCTCGTACACGACTGCAATCATTTGTACCGCAACAGCCGTGCGCTGAGCACGCGCGACTTTGCGCGCGAAGGGTTCTCTTGGATCGACTACTTCGATCGCGAGCAGAGCGTCTTCGCCTACCTGCGTGCCGGCGACGACGGAAGCTGCGCGATCGCCGTGGTGAACGCCACGCCGGTCCCGCGCCTGGGCTACCGCATCGGCGCACCAGGCCCCGGGTACTATCGTGAGGTGCTCAACAGCGACGCGGCGATCTACGGCGGCTCCAATATGGGAAACGGCGGCGGCGTTTGGGCCGAACCCGTCTCGTCCCATCATTTCCCGTGGTCGCTCACGCTGACGCTTCCGCCGCTCGCGACCCTCATCTTCGACGTTCCAAACGAGAGCTGACGCATGAGATCGACGCGCGCGCGCGCCCCCGTCTTACCGGGGAGGCCCTATCCGCTCGGCGCAACCTGGGATGGCACCGGCGTCAACTTCGCCCTCTTCTCGGCGCACGCCGAACGGGTGGAACTCTGTCTTTTCGACGCGCGCGGGCGGCGCGAACTCGCGCGGATTCCGTTGCCCGAATACACCGACCAAGTCTGGCACGGCTATCTGCCCGAAGCGCGGCCGGGGCTGCTGTATGGATACCGGGTCTACGGACCGTACGAACCGGCGCAAGGCCACCGCTTCAACCATCACAAGCTCCTCATCGATCCCTACGCGCGCCTGCTGCGCGGGCCGCTGGTGTGGAGCGATGCGCACTACGGCTATCGCATCGGAGGGTCGCGCGGCGACTTGAGCTTCGATCGGCGCGACAACGCGCCGGGGATGCCGAAGTGCGTTGTCGTCGATCCAGCGTTCACCTGGGGCCGTGACCGGCGGCTCACGACGCGTTGGCACGAACTCATCGTCTACGAGATGCACGTGCGCGGCTTCACGATGCGCCATCCGGAGGTCTCGCAGCAAGCCCGCGGCACCTTCGCCGGGCTCACCTGGCCGGCGGCGATCGAGCACTTGCAGCGCCTGGGCGTAACGGCCGTCGAGTTTCTTCCCATTCATGCGTTCTTCGACGACCGCTATCTGGTCGAGCGGCGGCTGCGCAACTATTGGGGCTACAGCTCCGCTGCTTTCTTCGCGCCCGAGCCGCGGTATCTCGCAACGGGCCAAATCTCCGAAGTCAAGACGACGATCAAACACCTGCACGAGGCGGAGATCGAAGTCATCCTCGACGTCGTCTACAACCACACCGCCGAAGGCAACCACTTTGGGCCAACGCTCTCGCTGCGCGGCATCGACAACAAGACGTACTATCGCCTCGTCAAAGGCGACGAGCGCTACTACATCGACACGACGGGCTGCGGTAATTCCCTTGCGCTGGAAAATCCGCGCGTGCTGCAGCTCGTGACCGATTCGCTGCGCTACTGGGTCGAAGAGATGCACGTCGACGGGTTTCGCTTCGACCTTGCGACGACGCTGGCACGCGAGAACGGTCGTTATAATCCCAACGCCTCGTTCTTGAGTGCGTTGCAGCAAGATCCGGTGCTCTCGCGCGTCAAGCTCATCGCCGAGCCGTGGGATCTGGGTGAAGGCGGTTATCGTCTGGGCGAATTCCCGCCGGGATGGTCCGAGTGGAACGATCGCTTTCGTGACGGTGTCCGCCGCTTTTGGAACGGGGAAGACGGACTCATCCCGGAAATCGCGACCCGCCTGACCGGCTCCAGCGACTACTTTTCGGGCCGCGGCCGGCGCCCGCGGGCGAGCGTCAATTTCGTCACCGCGCACGACGGCTTCACCTTGGCGGACGTCGTCTCGTACGAGAACAAACACAACGAAGCCAATCAAGAAGAGAACCGCGACGGTACCAACGCCAACTACAGCCGCAACTTCGGCGTCGAAGGACCAACCGACAAGCCGGAGATCCTGCACGCGCGCGCGCAGCAGCGGCGCAATTTGATGGCGACGCTCTTGCTCTCACAGGGCATCCCGATGTTACTCGCCGGCGACGAACTCGGCAACAGCCAGCTCGGGAACAACAACGCCTACTGTCAGGACAACGACATCGGGTGGCTGGATTGGACGCCGCTCGACGACGAAGGCAGCGATTTCTTGGAGTTCGTCTGCACCCTGATCAAGCTGCGCCGGCAGCACCCCGTCTTCCGGCGCCCGCAGTTTTTCAAAGGTCAAGCGACCTCCGATGAGATCCCGCTCAAAGATATCACCTGGCTCACGCCCAGCGGCCTGGAGATGACCGAGAGTAACTGGCGCGAGCCGCAGCTGCGCACGATCGGAGCGCTGCTCAGCGGCGACACCGCCGATCGCTTCATCAGCTTGCGCGGCTATCGCGAACTCGACGATACGTTCTTACTCCTCTTCAACGCAGACGAGAAGGCGATCACCTTCGTCCTTCCCAAAGGGCCGTCACTCGAACGCTGGCGCCTCGTTTTGGAGACGACGTGGCCGGCACGCCTGGTGCGCGGCGCGATGTTCGAAGGGGGTTCGAACTTTTCGCTCGAGGGGCGCTCGCTCACGCTCCTGGTTCACGCCGCACGATGACCGAGACGTCGGCCGCCCTCGACGCCCTCGCCGCCGCTCTCGGAATTGAGCCCACCTTCACCGACGCTTTCGGACACCAGACGCAGGTGAGTGCGCAGACCAAACGCGCGCTCATCGCCGCGATGGGCTACGATGCCGGGTCCGACGAGGCCGCGCGCGCTTCATTCGAACGCTTCTGGCGCGCGCCGTGGATACGCATCCTCGAGCCGGTCGTCTTCGCCTACGAAGGTGCTGACGCAACGGCCGCATGTACCTTGCACAGCGCAAAGCCCGAACTCGCGCTGGCGTGGACGCTCACGCTCGAAGACGGCAGCCGCCGGACGGGGACGACGCGCTGGGGCGATACGCCACTGCTGGAGCGGCGTATCATCGAGCGTAAAGGCTACGAGCGCCGCGGCATCGCGCTGCCCGAAGATCTGCCACTTGGCTATCATCAGCTCGCCGTGCAGGCCGGCGAAGCGGCGGGAGAGACGACCGTCATCGTCTGTCCGGAGCAAGCGTATCTTCCGCCGGCACTCGAGCACGCACCAGGCTGGGGGATGGCGCTGCAGCTCTACGCGCTGCGCCGCTCCGGCGATTGGGGCATCGGCGACTTCACGGCGCTCGCCGAACTCGCGCAGACCGTTGTGCAGCGCGGGGGTGCGGCGGTCGCGCTGAATCCGTTGCACCGCCTGCACCTGCACAATCCGGACGCTATCAGCCCCTATGGGCCAACCTCTCGTTTTGCGCTCGACCCGCTCTACATAGATCCGCTGACCGTTGCGGAGTTCGCCGAATCACGCCCGGCACAGCAACTGGCACGCGACATCGACATCGCGCGCAGGCGCAAAGAACTCAGCGAAGAGCCGCTCATCGAGTATCCCGCCGTCAGCGCGCTCAAGCGGCTGCTGTTCGAAGAACTTTACCGCACGTTTTGCAGCCGGCACATGACACGCGACGGGGGCGCGGTCTCGGCGCGTGGCGAGGCATTTTTGCAGTTTCGTCGCGAAGGCGGGATCGCGATCGAGCGGCTGGGGGCCTACGAGTGCCTCGCCGAGTATCACCGTGCGCGCGATCCGCAGGTCTACGGCTGGCTGCAGTGGCCGCCGGAACACCGCGATCCCAAGAGCCCGTTCGTCGCCGAGTTCGTCCGGCGCCATCGGGAGCGCGTCGCCTTCTTCATCTACCTCGCCTGGATTGCGGACGAGCAGCTCGCGGTCTGCGCGCGTGCCTGTACGGCAATGCCGATTGGCCTCTACCGCGATCTCGCGGTCGGCGCCGATAGCAATTCGGCTGAGGCATGGTCGTCCCAGGAGATCATGCGCGCACAGATCAGCGTCGGCGCACCGCCGGATCCGCTCAACACGGAGGGCCAGAGCTGGGGGCTCCCCGCAGTCGATCCGCACGCACTCCGCGCGGCGGCCTATCAGCCGTTCGCGCAGCTTCTCCGCGCCAACATGCGCTACGCGGGAGCGCTGCGCATCGATCATGTGATGGCGCTGACCCGCCTCTTCTGGATTCCGGTCGGCCGGCCGGCAAGCGAGGGCGGATACGTACGCTACCCGCTCGATGAGATGCTCGGCGTGCTGGCCCTCGAGAGTACGCGCGCCAAGTGTCTCATCGTGGGTGAGGACCTCGGGACGGTTCCCGCCGGCTTTCGCGAGCGCCTCAACCGCGCGCGACTCTTCTCCACGCGGTTGCTCTTCTTCGAGCGTGAGCCGGGCGGTGGCTTCGTGGACGCTCTGGCCTATCCACGTTACGCCGTGGCGAGCGTCGCGACACACGACTTGCCGCCGCTCGCCGGCTGGTGGACCGGCCGGGACATCGACGTCCGCGAAGGCATCGGGTTCGTGACCCCGCCGGCGGCGGCGCAAGAACGTGAGGCGCGCAAAGCCGAACGGCTCGCGCTCGTGGAACGCCTGCGGCTTTCGGGCGTCTTGGAAGCAACCGACGTCGCGGCGTTTCACGACGCTGCGCTCACGGGGATCGTACCGGCCGACGGCCGGCTCAACGAGGCGGTCTGCGTCTTCTTAGGCCGGGCGCCGTCGCTGCTGGTCCTAGTCGCCCTCGACGACGTGCTTTCGGAGACCGAACAGGTCAACGTACCAGGGACCGTTGCCCAGCATCCGAATTGGCGGCTGCGCAGTCGTTTACCGGTGGAGATACTTCGTGAGTATTCACCACTTGCACGACTTGCTGCGCGCTTGTCGAAGACGCGGGAGGAGGTTCGCGTATGAAAGCCGTCGTCATGGCCGGCGGAGAGGGTTCACGACTGCGTCCGCTCACGTCGCAGTTACCGAAGCCCCTCCTCCCCGTTGCCAATCGGCCGGTCATGGAGCACATTCTCAACCTGCTGCGCCGTCACGGCATCACCGAGATCGTGGCGACCTTGCACTACCTCGCCGACGAGATCGAAGGCTACTTCGGCGATGGGTCGAGTTTCGGCGTGAAGATGCACTACGTCGTCGAAGACCGGCCGCTCGGCACGGCGGGGGCGGTGAAGCAGGCGCACAACCTCCTGCGCGACGAGCCGTTTCTCGTGGTCTCGGGCGATGCGCTCACCGATATGGACCTCTCGGCGCTCACGGCGTACCATCGCAATCGCCGTGCCATGGCGACGATCGCTCTGCAACGCGTCTCGACGCCGCTGGAGTTCGGCGTCGTCGTCACCGACGACGAGAACCGTATCACGCGCTTCCTCGAGAAACCCTCGTGGGGCGAGGTCTTTTCCGACACGATCAACACCGGGATCTACGTACTCGAGCCGTCGGTGCTCGACCTCATGGACCTCGGCAAGAACTACGATTTCTCCCGCGACATCTTTCCCCAGCTCCAGCGCGACAACAAGAATTTGATCGGGTATATCTCGGGCGGCTACTGGACCGATATCGGGACGCTCGACCAATACCAGAAAGCCTGTTTCGACGCGCTCGGCGGATTAGTCGATTTGGAAGTCCCCGGGGAAGAGATTCGCCCCGGGCTCCACAGCGGTCCGAACGCGCGCATCGATCCCAGCGCAAAGCTGAGCGGGTCTATCGTGCTCGGCCACGACGTGCGCATCGGTCCGGGGGTGCAGATCGAAGGGCCGGCGGCGCTGGGAAACGGCTGCATCGTGGAGAACGACGCGCGCCTCATTCGTCCGATCGCCTGGAATGATGTTTACGTTGGCTCCGAAGCCGTGCTCGACGGCTGCATCGTCGCCGACCGCAACACGATCAAGACGCGCGCGACGATCGGCGAATCGGCGGTTCTCGGGCGCGGCTGCACCATTGGCGACGGCGCGACGGTGCGCCCGAATCTGCGTCTGTGGCCGGGCAAGTACGTCGCGTCGGGCTCGATCGTCTCGATGTCGCTCATCTACGGCATGAAGTGGCCGGGCTCGCTCTTCGGAACGCTGGGTGTGAGCGGCCTTGCGAATTTCGAACTGACG
>DATJTD010000067.1:0-8552 GCA_035503775.1 Candidatus Acidiferrales bacterium | reverse complement strand
CCCGTAGAGGAAGAACTCCTGGGCGTCGGGCGGCAGATCCTCCCAGGGCGTATCGAGATCGACGTCGTAGCGCTCGGCGATCGCCTGAATGACGGCCTCGTAGAAGCCGGACGAACCGCCGACCGACCACGGCACGAGCGCTCCGTCGTCGATCGACAGCGACGGATCGGGCACGAGCAGGTCGGGGTCAATCTCCTGTTGCGAGCCGAGCCCCGTGCAGCGCGGGCAGGCGCCGTGCGGCGCGTTGAAGGAGAAGATCCGCGGCTCGAGCTCCACCAGCGAGGGGCCGTGGACCGGGCAGGCGAACTTCTCAGAGAAGGTGAGGACGCGCGGCTTCCCGGAGGTCTCCTCGCCCTGACGGGGGACCAGCTCGATCTCAACCAGTCCGTCGGCGAGCGCCACCGCGGTCTCGATCGAGTCGGCCAGCCGTTTGCGCAGGTCGTGCTTCATCACCAGCCGGTCGACGACCACCGAGATGTCGTGCTTGAACTTCTTGTCGAGCACGATCTCCTCGTCGAGCCTGCGCAGCTCTCCGTTGACCTTGACGCGGCCGAACCCCTCGGCGCGCAGCTCCTCGAACTGCCGGGCGTACTCGCCCTTGCGGCCGCGCACGATCGGCGCCAGCACCATGAAGCGCGTGCCCTCCTCCAGCTCCATCACCTGGTCGATGATCTGCTCGGCCGACTGGCCCGCGATCGGGCGCCCGCAGATGTGACAGTGAGGGTGGCCGATCCGCGCCCACAGCAGCCGCAGGTAGTCGTAGATCTCGGTGACCGTGCCGACCGTCGAGCGCGGGTTGCGCGAGGTCGTCTTCTGATCGATCGAGATCGCCGGGGACAACCCCTCGATCGAGTCGACGTCGGGCTTGTCCATCTGCCCGAGGAACTGGCGCGCATACGCCGACAGCGACTCGACGTACCGGCGCTGCCCCTCCGCGTAGATGGTGTCGAACGCGAGGGAGGACTTGCCCGATCCCGACAACCCGGTGATGACGGTCAGCGAGTCACGCGGGATCGTGACGTCGATGTCCTTGAGATTGTGCTCGCGGGCACCTGAGACGACGATCTGGTCCACGCAGCTTCAGTCTACCAGGAGCGAACAGACGTTCGGGCCGTGCGAGTCCGATTTCGCGTAGTGTTTCCCGCAACCGCCGCCGGCGCAAACTCCGCCGCTCCTTTAGGGTTCAACATCTGCGCATGACGCCGGCTCCGTCCCGCGGCCTGGATTCGATTGTCATCAAGGGCGCGCGGGAGCACAACCTCAAGAACATCGACCTGACCCTGCCGCGGAACCAGCTCATCGTGATCACCGGGCTCTCGGGCTCGGGGAAGTCGTCGCTCGCCTTCGATACGATCTATGCCGAGGGCCAGCGCCGGTACGTCGAGTCGCTCTCCTCGTATGCCCGGCAGTTTCTGGGGCAGATGGAGAAGCCCGACGTCGACTACATCGAGGGCCTCTCGCCCGCGATCTCGATCGACCAGAAGTCCAGCTCGAAGAACCCACGCTCGACCGTCGGCACCGTCACCGAGATCTACGATTACCTGCGCCTGCTGTACGCCCGCATCGGCAAGCCGCACTGCTACCGCTGCGGCCGCGAAGTGAGCGCGCAGTCGAGCGAGCAGATCGTCGATCAAGTGATGGAGCTTCCCGAAGGGTCGCGCATCCAGTTGCTCGCGCCGGTCATTCGTGGGCGCAAGGGCGAGTATTCGAAGCTTCTCGAGGAGATCGGAAAAGAAGGCTTCTCACGCATCCGGGTCGACGGCGAGACCAAAGAGCTGCGCGAGAAGATCGTTCTCGACAAGAAGCGCAAGCACACGATCGAGGTGGTCGTCGACCGGCTGATCGTCAAACCCGACATCCGCAAACGGCTCACCGACTCCATCGAGACGACGCTGCGCCTGGCGACCGGGATCGTCACGGTCTTGGTCGAGCCGATGCGCAGCGGTGCGCCGGCGCAACTCCACGTCAACGAGGGGACGGTCAAAGCCGAGCCGGCGGCGCGCGAACTGACCTTCAGCGAGAAGCTCGCATGCGTCGATTGCAGCCTCTCGTTCGAGGAGCTCGCCCCGCGGCTCTTCTCGTTCAACTCACCGTACGGTGCCTGTCCCGACTGTACGGGGCTCGGCGTGAAGATCGAGATCGACCCATGGAAGGTGATTCCCGACCGCGGCAAGTCGATCGAAGAAGGCGCCATCGTTCCGTGGAGCAAGGCGATGGGCAGCGGCCGCTACCCTTCGATGAATCCGTATTATCTGCAGCAGGTCGAGAAACTGCTGCGCTCGCGGCGCGTCAAAACGTCGACGCCGATCGAGAAGATGCCCGACGACCTCGTGGAGACGCTGCTCTACGGGGCAGAACGCAAACAGAAGTTCACCTACGAATCGCGCGCCGGCCATACGTGGGAATACGAGACGCAGTTCGAAGGCGTGGTCAACAACTTGCAGCGGCGCTATACCGAGACCTCGAGCGACCTGGTCAAAGAAGAGATCGACAAGTACATGTCGGCGACGACTTGCCAGACCTGCAACGGCGCGCGCCTCAAGCCCGAAGCGCTCGCCGTGACCGTCGGCGGCATCAACCTCCACGCGCTGACGACGCTGTCGGTAGAGCGTGCCGAGGCGTTCGTGCGCGAACTCAAGACGACCCCGCGCGAGGAGCTCATCGCGCATCAGGTGCTCAAGGAGATTCGTGCGCGACTGGGTTTCCTGACGAACGTGGGTTTAGGCTACCTCAGCCTCTCGCGCAGCGCGACGACGCTCTCGGGTGGGGAGTCGCAACGCATCCGCCTCGCAACGCAGATCGGATCGTCGCTGGTCGGCGTCTTGTATATCCTCGATGAGCCATCGATCGGCTTGCATCAGCGCGACAACGACCGGCTCTTGGCAACGCTGAAGACCCTGCGCGATTTGGGAAACACGCTCATCGTGATCGAGCACGACGAGGACACGATGCGCGAAGCCGACGTGCTCGTCGACATTGGGCCGGGTGCCGGGGCCGAGGGCGGCGAGGTGCTCGGTGTCGGGACGCTCGAGGAGGTGATGCGCAATCCCATCTCGCTGACCGGTGCCTATCTTTCCGGGCGGCAGTTCATCCCGATCCCGCACCACCGGCGCAAGCCGCGCGCGTGGCTCAACATCAAGAAGGCCTCGCTCAACAATCTGCGCGATCTCAACGTCGACGTCCCGATCGGTGTTTTTGCCAGCGTGACCGGCGTGAGCGGCAGCGGGAAGTCGAGTCTGGTCAACGGCGTCTTGGTCAAGGCGCTCAATCAGTTTCTCCACGGCGGCAAACCCGGCGGAACGTACGGAAGCGTGCGCGGCGCCGAGCACCTGGACAAGATGGTCGTGATCGACCAGTCGCCGATCGGCCGCACGCCGCGTTCGAACCCGGCGACGTACACGGGCGCTTTCGATCTCATCCGGGCACTGTACGCGCTCGTTCCCGATGCGAAGATGCGCGGGTACGCGCAAGGGCGGTTCTCGTTCAACGTCAAGGGCGGCCGCTGCGAGGCCTGCGAAGGCGACGGCATCATCAAGATCGAGATGCACTTTCTGCCCGACGTCTACGTGCCGTGCGAGGTCTGCAAAGGGCGCCGCTACAACCAGCAGACGCTCGAGATCAAATACAAGGGGAAGTCGATCGCCGACGTGCTCGATATGCGAGTCGACGAAGCGGCCGAGTTCTTCTCGCAGATTCCGCGCATTCACAACCGGCTCAAAACGATCGTGGAAGTGGGGCTGGGCTACATCAAGATGGGCCAACCGGCGACGCAGCTCTCCGGTGGTGAGGCGCAACGCGTGAAGCTCGCCACCGAGCTCGCGCGGCGCTCGACGGGCCGCACCTTCTACGTGCTCGACGAGCCGACCACCGGGCTTCATTTCGCCGACATCCACAAGCTATTGGATGTTCTGCAACGTCTCGTCACGACCGGAAATACGGTGCTCGTGATCGAGCACAATCTCGATGTCATCAAGACGGCGGACTATCTTATCGATCTCGGCCCCGAAGGCGGCGACCGCGGCGGCTTGATCGTTGCGACCGGGACGCCGGAGGAGGTGGCGCAAAACCCCGCATCGTTTACCGGAGCGTATCTTCAGGCGGTGCTTGCCGATGAGCGCGCACACGGCCACGTCGCCGCCAACCGCATGCATATGGAGCAGCTCGAGCGCGAGAACCTCGCCGCCCTCGAAGGATTAGCCGGCACCGAACGCGTGACGATCGAAGCGTAGGGAGGGGAGCGCATGCAGCAATCCGGGGGCGGCCGGTTTTTCGAGGATTTTACCGTCGGCGACGTGATCGCGCACGCGCTCGCGCGAACGATCAACGAGAGCGATAACACGCTCTTCACGATGCTCACGATGAACACCAACCCCGTGCACTTCGACGCGGAGTACGCAAAGCAGACTGCCTTCGGTCAGATACTGGTCAACAGCTGCTTCACGTTCTCGCTGGCGGTCGGTCTGTCGACCGGCGATCTCAGCCGTCACGTCTTCGCCAACTTGGGATGGAACGAGATCGTCCTCCCGGCGCCGGTCTTTCTGGGCGATACCGTACGGGCGCGTAGTGAGGTGCTGAGCACGCGGGACTCCGCTTCGCGCCCCGACGTCGGTATCGTCGAGGTGCAGACGACCGGCACGAACCAGCGTGGCGAGAAAGTGATCTCGTTCAAGCGCACCTTCATGGTCTACCGGCGCGGGCACGGCCCACAAGCGTGATCGGATGGAACGGGTCCCGCTCGAATCGACGAGCATCGCGTCGGCCGGGTACCAAGCCGAGACGCAGACCTTAGAGATCGAGTTCCGCAGCGGTCAGGTGTACCGCTATCTCGAGGTTCCCGAGGAGATCTATATTGGATTGATGGCAGCTGAGTCGGCGGGCGGGTATTTCATGCGCCGCATCCGTGAGCACTTCGCCTTCGAGCGGCTTCCGGTGTCTTCTTAGGACGCTGTCGCCTTGGCGCGACGGATGACGCGCTGCGCGGCGAGCAGCAACGGGCCGTCGATCATGACGCCGTCGAGGACGGCGGGAACCGAACGTTTCGCTGCTTCGATGACGCGAATGGCGTGCGAGATCTCCGCTTCGCTCGGGCGGAAGGCGTGGCGGACCGGTCCGACTTGCGACGGGTGAATGAGGAGCTTTCCGTCAAAGCCCAGACGCATCGAGGCGCGTGCGTCGCTTTCAGCGCGCGCCGGGTCGGCGAAGACGATCGTAGGGCCGTCGACGGCGAGTTTGCGGTGGACGCGTGCCGCGAGCAAGATGTGTGAACGGTGCGCGAGCATCGCGTCCCACTCGCCGCTGCCGCCGATATCGGCTGCGAGATCGAAGGGGCCAAACGCCAGCGCGGCGCAGCGCGGGTGCGCCGCAATCGAAGCGGCATGCAAGACGCCGCTCGCCGATTCGATGAGCGCGATGAGGGGAAAAGGCGGCAAGGCGTCGGCGACCGTGTCGAGGACACTCGGTGCCGGCACCTTTGGAACGACGATCGCGCCGACTCGGCGGGCGCGCAGCATGCGCAGGTCCTCATCGAACCACGGGCTTCCAAGCGCGTTGATGCGCACCGCCACGTGCGAAGGATCCGGTTCACTATCCAGATATCCCGCCACCGCGTCGCGGGCGAGCTGCTTGCGGTCGGCGCTCACTGCGTCTTCGAGGTCGAAGACGGCGCCGCTGGCTCCGCTGGAGACGGCGCCTTCGAAACGGCTGGGACGATCACCGGGGACGAAGAGCAAGAATGACGGATCGAGCGCGGGATCGGGCATCTCTTTTGTCTTCGGCAAATGTCGGGCCAGCCCCACGGGGCGTGCCGCCGGTTGGTGTCGTAGTTGACCACGCGTGCCGAAGACCCAGGAAACCTCGCCGGCCGCGCGTGCGGCGGCGCTGCGCGAACGCATCGAAGAAGCGAACTACCGCTACCACGTCCTCGACGAGCCGACGATCAGCGATGCCGAGTACGACCGGTTGTTGCGCGAACTCATCGATCTCGAAGTCGAATACCCCGAGCTCGTCTCACCCGATTCGCCGACACAGCGCGTGGGATCGGTCGCCGTGGCGGGCTTTCCGCCGTATCCGCACTCGCGGCCGATGCTCAGCCTCGCCAACGCCTTCGACGAGGAGGAGCTCGTGGCGTTCGATGCGCGCGTCCGCAAACTCAGCGGCCGCGAGGACGTCGCGTACGTCTGCGAGCTAAAGATCGACGGGCTGGCGATCTCGCTGCGATATGAGGAAGGACGGTTCGTGGCGGGCGGGACGCGGGGCGATGGGAGCGTCGGCGAAGAGGTCACGGCGAACCTGCGCACGATCAAGGGGATTCCGATGCGTTTGCGTTCGGGGGAGGCGGCGGTCCCACGCGTCGCCGACGTGCGCGGCGAGGCGTACATCCGCAAGAGTGACTTTGCAAAGATCAACGCCAAACGCGACGCCGACGGCTTACCGATCTTCGTCAACCCACGCAATGCGGCTTCGGGCGGAATCCGTCAGCTCGATCCACGGATGACCGCCCAGCGCGCGCTTTCGTTTTTCGCCTATGCCGTTGGCGAGTTACAGACGTCCGCACCTCCGGCGACGCAGTTCGAACTGCTGCGACTGCTGCGTGCGCTCGGGTTTCCGACGAACCCGCATATCGAACAGGTGCCCGCGATCGGCGCGGTGCTCGCCTTTGTGGCGCGTTGGGAGGCAGCGCGCGACGAGCTGGATTACGAGATCGACGGTGTCGTGATCAAGGTCGACGATCTCGCGCTGCAAGAGCGCCTCGGCTACGCCGGAAAAGACCCGCGCTGGGCGATCGCTTACAAATTTCGGGCGCAGGAAGCGCGGACGAAGCTCTTGGATGTCGGCATCAACGTCAGCCGCTCGGGAAAGCTGAACCCCTACGCGATTCTGGAGTCGGTCTTCATCGGCGGCGTGACCGTCGAGCGGGCCACCCTGCACAATCAAGACGACATCCGGCGCAAAGACATCCGTATCGGGGATACGGTCGTGGTGCATCGCGCGGGTGACGTGATTCCCTACATCGTCGGCCCGGTGCTCGAGTTGCGTCCGCCGGGGGCTCGCGAGTACGTGTTGCCGGAGGTCTGCCCCGTCTGCGGGTCTGCGGTGGAACATCCGGCCGACGACGTCTTTTCGTATTGCACCAACGTCTCGTGTCCGGCGCAGTTGCGCGAGCGCATTCGGCACTTCGCCTCGCGCGGCGCGATGGACATCGAAGGTGTCGGCGATGCGCTCGCGAGCCTGCTGGTCGAGCACGCATTGGTCCGCGATATCGCCGATCTGTACGAACTGAAAGCCGAGCAACTGGCGGCGCTTCCGCGCATGGGTGAAAAGAGTGCCGCAAACGTGATGGCAAACATCGAGGCCTCGAAGCGGCGAGGCTTGGCGCGCCTGCTTGCGGCCCTTAACATTCGGTACGTCGGGGCTCAGAACGCGGCGCTACTGGCGGGCGCGTTCGGTACGATGGATGCGATCGAGCAGGCTTCGGAGGAGGAGTTCGCCCAAGTCGAAGGGATAGGCCCACAGATCGCGCGCAGCGTCGCCTTCTTTTTTGCGCAACCGCAAAATCGTGCGGTGATCGACCGGCTGCATGCCGATGGCGTCGAGATGACCGCGCCGAAACGAGCACGCGCCCCTGTCGGTGTGTTGGCGGGGAAGACGCTCGTGTTGACCGGCACGCTTCCGACGATGACGCGCGAAGAGGCGACCGAACTCATCACGGCTGCGGGAGGCAAAGTGAGTTCCTCGGTCTCCAAAAAGACGGATTACGTAGTTGCCGGCGCGGAAGCCGGATCGAAACTCGTCAAGGCGCAAGATCTGGGCATCGCGATCCTCGATGAGGCGCAACTGATCGAGCTTCTGGGGCGTCAGCTATAACCGTCGCCTCGGCTATAAGATCGTCACAATACGTACGGCCAGTGTTCCCCTGGCACGCTCTTTGGATGTTCTCATGGGCAACCCTGGAAAGCAAATATCGCCACGGGCGTGTGAGGTGTCCATGGCGGCGGTACGAGTGGACTTTTTCGAGTGCTGCCCGAGACATCGTCGGCACGGGGATCTTTCGCATCCGACGGCTGTCTCCGCCAACCGTACGTCGAAACGAACCTTCATCTGTAATCCCGCCGCGACGCGGTGCACTGACGGTGCTATCCTCACTGCGCGCTCTCAAGGGGTTATCTCAATTTCGATCGGGTTTGAGATAAGCTTTGCAAGAAGTGGAATGGGCCTGTCACGCATGTGATTGAAGTCGTAAACGTTGGAAATTCCTCTGACTGTGTACGTCTCGCCCGCTATAAGCGTATATTGGCACGTTAAGTAATCGTTGCTCCAGAGCCCCTCGCGAACCTCGCCGGTTACTAGGGAATGATTGTACGCGCCGAGCCGCTGGTTCGTTCGGTCTTCTGGGCTGCAGGCGGCGCTGGCAGGTTTGGAGTTGACCCGGTTCCGTGGATACTTTCCTTCTTACGGAGAAAGAATCCACCATGGCAAAGCGCCGTACATACCCGCCGGAGTTCCGGCGTAAGATCCTCGACCTGGTCCGCTCCGGCCGCAGCGTAAACGAGGTC
>DATJTD010000066.1:0-5821 GCA_035503775.1 Candidatus Acidiferrales bacterium | reverse complement strand
CGAAGATCGAAGCGGGGAAGATGGAGCTCGAATCGATTGCTTTCGAGCCGGTCAGCGTCGTCGAGAGCGCAGCGGATTTGGTCGCGATGCAGGCGCAAGCCAAGGGCCTGGCGCTGGTTACCTACGTCTCGCCGCAGGTTCCACCGCTGGTCTGCGGCGATCAAAACCGGCTGCGCCAGATCCTCATCAATTTGATCTCCAACGCGGTAAAGTTCACCGAGAAGGGGAGCGTCGACGTTCGCTGCGACCGCTCGGTCTCGACCGACGACGCGATCACGCTGCGCTTTACCGTCACCGACACGGGGATCGGGCTCTCTCCGCGAGCGCAAGAACGCCTCTTTGCGCCCTACTCGCAGGCTGAAGGCGGCTCCACGAGCCGCCGGTACGGCGGTACGGGCCTCGGGCTCTCGATCTCCAAGCGCCTGGTGGAGACGATGGGCGGCGAGATCGACATCGAGAGCAAAGAGGGCGCTGGATCGCGCTTCTTCTTTACGGCCCGCTTCGCTGCGGCACCCAAGACCGACGAGCCGCCGACGCGCTTGCAACTTCCGGATATTCGCGTCCTGGTCGCCGGCTCCGATCAGAAGACGGCGGAATCGATCAGCGCGTACTTGCGTACCTGGGGTGCGACGTGCGACGTAGTCGACGACGTGAAGGTTGCACTCGGACGCGTGAGCACCGAGCCTTTCGATATCGTTATCGTGGATTTCGAACACAAGATCAGCGAGGTGGCTGCGGGCTGCAGGGCATTCCGTGAAGGCTCCCTGCTCTCGACCACCCACTGCATCTCCCTCATCGGTTTTGAAGAGCGCGTAGATCCCAGCGTCTGCCCGCGCGTTCTGCGCAAGCCCGTCCATCGCAATGATCTCTTCTCCATCGTTCGCAACGAGCTGGCAAGTCAGAGTTTTACCATCCCGGCGCCCTTGACGCCAGAGGTTACCATGTCGACGAATGGTCACATCGGCACAATTTTGGTGGTAGACGACAACGCCATCAATCGATCACTCGCCGTGAAGCAGCTCACCAAACTCGGCCTCAGTTCGGAATCGGTCGGCAGCGGCGAGGCCGCCGTCGACGCCGTCGCCACCGGCGACTATGCCCTGGTGCTCATGGACTGCCAGATGCCCGACGTCGACGGCTACGAGGCAACCCGCCGCATCCGCACGCTCGAGAAGCTCGGCGCGAAGCACGTGATCGTGGTGGCGATGACCGCCAACGCGTTGGCCGGCGATCGCGAAGCCTGTATCGAGGCCGGGATGGACGACTACTTGGCCAAGCCCGTGACCCTCGAGACGCTGCGCAAGACGCTGGCAAACTGGCTCCCGCAATACTTTTCCCCGCGGACCGAGACGGTAACTCACCCCGCTCTGTAAAAAGCGTCGTCGCATGGCGACCCTGCGATGACCACCCAGCACGACCTTGCACGCGACGGCAAGCTCAGCCGCCCCGATCCGCTCCTCCCGCACGGAAGTGAGTTCGTCCTCACGCTCTCCTGCGACGATCAGATTGGCATCGTACACGCGGTCTCGGGGTTCCTGGTGAACCACGCCTGCAACATTTTGGATAGCGCCCAGTTCGGTGATCCGGACACGAACCGGTTTTTCATGCGCGTGGCGTTCGTTTGTACCACGACGGCTTTGCGAGCGACACCGCTTTCGGTTGGGGAATTACGGGCGGCGTTTGCGCCCATTGCGGGGCGCTTTGCGATGACGTTCGAGTTTCGCGATTCTTCGGTGAAGCCGCGTGTGCTGATCATGGTCTCGCGCCACGGACACTGTCTGAACGATCTGCTCTTTCGTTTTGGGTCGGGTGAGCTTCCGGTCGACATTCCGGCCGTGATCTCCAACCATCCGGACTTTGCGCAGCTGACCGAGTCGTACGGTGTGCCGTTCTATCACCTTCCGGTGTCGCGGGAGACCGCCGCGGAGCAGGAGGCGCGCATGCTCGACCTCGTGCGGCAGGAACGCGTCGATCTCGTGGTGCTGGCGCGCTACATGCAGGTGCTCTCGGAGGAGGCGTGTGCGGCCTTAGCCGGGCGCGCAATCAATATTCATCATTCGTTTTTGCCGAGCTTCAAGGGCGCGAAGCCGTATGCGCAGGCGTATGCGCGGGGCGTCAAGCTCATCGGGGCGACGGCGCACTATGTGACGAGCACGCTGGACGAGGGGCCGATCATCGAGCAGGACGTCGCCCGCGTCGATCATGCTGCCGGAATTTCGGATCTCGTGGCAATTGGGCGCGATGTCGAGTGTATGGTGTTGGCCCGGGCGGTCAAGTTGCACGTCGCGCAGCGCGTCCTTCCCAATGGCCCCCGCACGGTGGTCTTTCGCTAGGCTCCTACGGGGCAGGTGAGATTTTGCGGAAGGCGGCCATGAGCGGGCCTTCGGTTTTGCGGAAGACGGCGAGCGCGACGCGTGTCACGGCGTTCGGTTTAATGTAACCTTCGTCGAGGTCCCATAACGGGATGAGCCAGCGATAGGTCTGTGGGAACCGGTCCGACCAGCTCCGGACGCGCGGCTCATCGAACCCTCGTTGCCGAAGCGCATCCAGCACGGCTGCGTCCTCGCGGTACGCGGTTGCGATCTCGACGAATTCGGGCGTGGTAAGCTTGAGATGACGCAGCAAGGCCCGGTCTACCGGGGAATTGCCGATGAGGTACGCTCCGAGTCCTCCGCTTGCCGACATACGCGCCTTATCGATCATGCGGGGGAGCCATCGAATGCCGTCAACCTCGACCGTCCAGCGGCGAGGGATACATTGCGTCGCGCTCACGTCCTGCGGACTCATTTCATCACGCCGTCGCAACTGGAGGAGAGAGTGGGATTCGAACCCACGGAACGTTCGTCACGTTCAGCGGTTTTCAAGACCGCCGCCTTCAGCCACTCGGCCATCTCTCCGGATACCGAAACCCTTATTTCATGCGGGTTTCCGCCGCATGGGCCCGGGCCGGTTTTTGCCCGCCGGAGCCATTTGCTCACATTTGCTCACGTACTGTCGCCGACCTCTCCCGGTTCTAGCAAAGACTTGGCTAGACCGTCGACCGCGGCTCGGCCAAGACCCTCCATTTGCCGTGCGTACGTCGACATCGTTACGATGGGCGAGGAGTGGCCAAGTAAGGTGGACACCTCTTTAACCGAGACGCCGTTGCGCAACGCAATTGTGGCGAACGCATGGCGTTGATCGTGAAAGCGAAAGGTGCCGCGCAGCCCCACGAGCGCCGCGATCTCGGCAAACTGTCTCGTAAACGTGTCTGGCGGCCACGGCGAACCATCGTCGTTACAGAAGACGAGATCGTGATCGGCAAAATACGCGGGGCGAGCCGCCTCTCTTTGAGCCTGGTAGCGGCGCAGGACTTCTAGTAGCTCCGCAGCTATGGGGATCACCCGGCGTGACGATCGATTTTTTGTTTTTTCTTTAACGCGCACGCCGAAACGGCGCGATTGCTCCACAACCTGCATAACAGTTAGCACTCCGCGTTCGAAATGAACGTCGCACCAACGAAGTCCAAGGATCTCAGATCGTCGAAGACCTGTTAGTGCCGCTACGAGCACCGGAACTTCCAGGCGCGTACCCTTTGCTGCCTCAATGATGCTCCGTACCTGTGCTTCGCACAGGGGAGGTAGTTCGCGTGTGCAGATTTGCGGTGCCGGAACATCGTCCAAGATATTTTCATCTACAACCCGGAGAGTCTTTTTTCCGTAAACGAACGCCGTGTGGAGCATCCGATGGATGTGCGTGAGCGTCTGCGACGACAACTTCTTCTTCCGAATTTTTGCGTACGCGTCCACAATGTGTTTGGGCTTTAGATTTTTCAACTTGACCATTCCGAGCAATGGCAAGACGTGAATACGAGCCTTACTTTCGTAACTTTCCCATGTCGTGGCCGCAAGGCGGTGCTCGTTGTCGGTCAGCCAGGTCACTAAGAGTCTCGCGACGGTCATGCTACCGTCATCGACGCCGAGGCTTGCATCGAGCTTGCGGAGCAGCTCTCGCTCGCATTCCTGGGCTTCAGTCTTCGTCATCTCGCCAAGGCGAAAACATTTCTGTCTACGGGCTTGGTCAGGGAGGCGCGGCAGGTCCACGGTCGAGTACCAAACACGACCTCGTTTTCGTAGGTATCCCTTCATAATTGCTTTACGTCTCCGAAGGGCTGAAGACGGCGGTCAATGCCGGTATTTCGACGTCCGGTGCAAACATCTTCGCCAAGGCGACTTTGGCGACACGGATGCGGCGGGCACCAAAGTTTACCGACGGAATGATGCCCAGGCGCACCGCCTCGTAGGCGGCATTCCGTGGGATGCGCGCAAGAGCAGCCGCCTCGCCTACTGTTAAAATTTCTGGCGCGCTCGCCCATGTTAGCGCTGCCAATTCCTTGCTCTTTCTCATGTCTCGCCCGTCCGCCGGAATCGCTCCGAATGCACCACGAACTGCAGTGCTTTAGCCGGCGAGGATGCGGGGCTAGCGTAGCGCACCGCACCGCAAGCCGGCTGCCCCGCCCGCAGGGCGGAACACACCGGACCCGTACCGCAGTGTATCGTTATGACGAACAGAGGCAGCAGGATCGCCGAAACGTTCCGCAGCGATACCTGTCCCCAATACCGCGAATCCCAGCTTCGGTCGTTGGCCCCGTAGAGCCAAATCGTGGACCGCTCCACCGAGTGATGCCCCGCTGGCCAGCCCATCATCCGCCGGCAACCCTGGTCGCGCGTAAGTTGCCTGCTGTGCGGCAGTCGGCGGCCGTTGACGCTCATGCCGTTCGGTTGAACATCGACGACGTCGCCCGCGGTCGCTGCGACTGTTTTAAGAAGCATCTCGACATCGCCGGGACAGCGGCCGTGCAACAGATAGCCGCGGCGTCGTCCCAACTCGGCCGCAGCCGGCGGAGGGCAGACCGCGACGATTTCTCCTTTCTGAATCGCAACGGGCGCGGCATCGATGATGCGATATATCCCAACGGGCATGCTCGGCGTGAAATTCAGGCGCAGTTGCCCTCGGTAAATCGCATACGCCGCAAGGCTGGCCATGGACAGCAAGCATATTAGTGCTACGCACTTGATTCGAGCGTTCACCGCAAGAGCGATGGATTAGCGTCCTGACATACGGGACGCGGTCGAACGTTAGGCGGTACACTCAAGGCGGAGGCGTATCGCGATCTTTTCTCCAACGCCCTATGACCGTCGTGTGACGCAGAGCAATTGAAGCCACACGGGCCTTGCATGAGAACGACGGTCGATAGCGGCGTAGAGCGGGAAGGACGGCCGAATCTTACTACCACGCGAACGCGTAACGACGATGCTTCTCCTGTTGTTTACGCTTTGGATTCCTCGTCCGGCCGCTGCCGATGTCGATTCCCCTACGATCGCGGCGGCCGCGCCACATCCTCTTGCGCTAGATCCTCTGCGGGCCGACGATGCGTGGAACCTCGGCCGGCTCAACACTGCTCAAATGACAAATATTACCCGTCGTCAGAACGCGGACCAAAGCACGAGTGTCTGGCTGCTGTACGACGGCACGAACATCTATGTGTCGTTCCACTGCTCGCAATCCGGCACGCACGTCACGGCTACGCAGGTTACGGACGATGTCGGCTTCGGCATAGACGACTTCGTCGGCATAGGCCTAGACCCGAGCGGGAACGGTACTCAAGTGTACTACTTCGAGGTGACGCCACGCGGGGTCCGTTTGGAGTTGACCCGGTTCCGTGGATACTTTCCTTCTTACGGAGAAAGAATCCACCATGGCAAAGCGCCGTACATACCCGCCGGAGTTCCGGCGTAAGATCCTCGACCTGGTCCGCTCCGGCCGCAGCGTAAACGAGGTC
>DATJTD010000065.1:0-4602 GCA_035503775.1 Candidatus Acidiferrales bacterium | reverse complement strand
GACCTCGTTTACGCTGCGGCCGGAGCGGACCAGGTCGAGGATCTTACGCCGGAACTCCGGCGGGTATGTACGGCGCTTTGCCATGGTGGATTCTTTCTCCGTAAGAAGGAAAGTATCCACGGAACCGGGTCAACTCCAGTTGAATCAAGCCGGCGTTGATGCCAAAGAGTGTGGAGTTGGGTCGCACTGGTCCGATTTGTTTGGCGGATTGGGCTGGGCTTTGCGCGCTCTCCCGTTCTTGCTCATGCTTCCATTTGGTGCGCCGCTTACGGCCGTGGGCTTGGCCGCAGTCTTGCTCGGTGCCTCTTCTTTTGGTGCTCTGGTTCCGATCAGATTGACCCCTATGGTCGTTATTTGCGTACTCGCAGGCGCCGCGCTTATGGGCTTTACAATAGGGGAGCTGGCGCTTGCAAAGACCCCCATCGGATCTTGGGCTAATTGCACACTTTGAGAGTATCGTCCGGTGGCGTGCAACTACATCGCCGGGTATGCGCTATGCGATGAAAATGCGGACTCGGCGCGGGCATCGCCTATGACGCGATTTTGTTGTCGGGATAGCTCCCACGCTTAAGAACAACGGACCACGTAAATCCTCGGCATCTTGTGGCGATGCTCCTTGAATGGTGCGGCGTGAATCGGAACGATGCAGACGAGCGGGGCGATGATCGCACCGACGCCGGTCCCGACCGTAGCGCCAGCGCCCGGCACAAACACCCTTCCCGGCGGCATGCCGATCCTGCGCTCGGAGATCGGATCGCGCCGTTCGTGGAGCCGAGCATCAGCGCCCATGCGCCAATCGGCACGGAGGAGCGCCGGCGAGCGTCGGCCTTGGCTGGGGCGACAACATCGGTGTACGTCGCCTCGGCCACGTACCTACCGTTTGGTCCGCTGACGTCGATTGCCTACGGGAACGGCACCGTTCAGAATCTCACGTATAACCAGCTATCTGCCGACGGCCAATGCTCTTCGGCAATATCACGTCGATCACCGACAACCTCAACGCCGGCTATGATCGCACCTACGGGTACGACGACCTCAATCGCCTGACGACGGCGAACACCGGTGCAAGTCTGTGGGGTACGGGCGGCTACACGTACGATGCGATGGGCAATATCTTGAACATGACGCTGGGCAGCACGACGCGTTCGTTCAGCTACTACCCCGGCAACGGTGCAGGCGGCAATCCCAACAGCACGATCCCGCTAGTGCTGTATGCCACACAGAACGGTACGACGACCGCGATCGGATACGATCTGGTGCGAGATGGTCACTGACGTTGGAGAACGATTTTTTAGAAAAAGCGCTCGGGCGCGTCGGCGGCCCGAGCGTAAAGCGATGATCGATCGGAACCACCACCTTGCGCTCGCGCGGCAGGGCGAGATTCTTCAGCTCTCGCGCAAGGCTGCCCGGCGTGAGGAGTTCCCATTGTCATTTTCCAGGTGTCGCCCCGACGAGTAGCGACGGGTTTACGTGGCAAAATACCCGACGAGCGAAAGGCGGGCGAAGATGGAATGACCTATTCAGAGGCGCTGTCGGCATTCGAACGGCTCGAAGATCACCGCGACGACACGGTGGCTCCGGCGAGCCGAAGCCTGTTGCTCAGCCACGGGGAGCCGCGCGAGCGCGCCGTTGTCCTCTTTCACGGCCTCACGTCGAGCCCGCCGCAGTTCGATGCCTTTGCGCGTGCGCTGCATGCACGAGGCGAAAACGTGATCGTCCCGCGACTACCGCGTCACGGAGATCGGGATCGCCTCAGCAACGCCCTGCGGGATTTTTCGATGGACGAGGTCCTCAGCGTCGCCGAATCGAGCCTGGAGATAGCCCGTGCGTTGGGCCGCAGGGTGACCGTCGCCGGCTTCTCGGTAGGCGGTCTGCTGACGGCGTGGCTTGCGCAACACCACCGCTTCGAGCACGCCGTTGCCATCTCGCCTTTTCTTGGAATCATGGGAATTCCGCACGAGGTCACGCCGCTCGTCGCACGGACTTTGCGTCGGCTGCCGAACCGGTTCGTCTACTGGCACCCCATCAAACGCGAAAGACTGCTGCCCGTTCATGGGTACCCGAGGATCGCGACGCGCGCGGTCGCCGCGTCGCTCGAGCTCGCGCAACAGCTCTTGCTCGATGCCGCGCAAACTGCCCCGCGCACCCCGCGCATCACCCTCGCGCTCAACGCTCGCGAAGCCGCCGTCAACAACAATGCTGCGCGGCGGCTAGCGGACCTTTGGGAAGCTCACGGCGTCTCAGTCGAGCGCCGACGGCTTCGAGGTCTGCCGCCGTCGCACGACATCGTCGAGCCGCTTCGCCACCCAAAGATAGCGGCAAAAGCCTTGGCGTTGCTCCTACCGGTATTCGAATGAGCATGTTCGCTGAACCATCCAAATTCGAGGTTACCGCGCCATGGCAGGCACTAAATCACATAATCATTGTTTCATGATCTAGCAGCGGCGAGGCTGGCGGGCGCATCCGGCCGGCCAGCTAAGGTCAGAGGGCATGGGCCGGGATGCATGGGTCATGGTCCTCAGCGGTGTGATCACCGCTACGCTGCTTGGGTTGGCAGTTGCCGTCGCGCTTCTGCTGGGGCCACGAATCGCGCGGGGCCTGACAACGAACCGCCCCGACGATCCGGTGACGCGGCGCGAGGTTCTGGCCAAGATTGCGGACGTTCGCGTCCCGGAGGGATTTCGCATCGGACATGTCACCGATTTCTTTCCCTCGTTACAAGCGAATCTCGTTTCGAACGACCAAGTGCATTGGATGCGGATCACGCTTTCGCGCGAGAACGCGTTGTCGCCGACGTCGGTGTACATGTCGAACACGTGGCTCATCGATCTCGCGGTGAACTGGACGTGTTCGAACATGAGACGTCTGCGCGATGAGCAGTTCTCGGTCCGCGGGAAGTCCGTGAGCTTTCATCAAGTCGTCTGCGCGGTGCCCAAAGGGGAGCAACTGCATCTCGAATACGGCGAATTCGAAGGTGTCGCGCCACAGACGCTGCTTTTGGCGGTGGCACCCGCGACGAGCTGGCAGTCCCGACCCGTCCGTGAGTTGCTGGCGTCGGTACGGTGACCGGTGACCCGGCTCTCGATCAATACGCCAGCTCTCCAATCTTGTTCGCGGTTTCTTCGGTGAACCAAACGTTGGCTTCGCTGTCGACGGTTATCCCGGTAGGAGCGGCTGAAGCACTCGGCACGGGGAACTCCGTGATGACGCCGGCGGTCGTGATACGACCGATCTGATCTGCGTTTTGTTCGGTGAACCAGAGATTGCCGTCGGGCGCGCTGACGATGTCGAATGGGGCCGCATTGGCCGTCGGCAGCGTGTATTCGGTAATCGTGCCGGCCGAGGTGATGCGCCCGATCTTATCTCCGGCAGACTCCGTGAACCACAGGGCGCCGTCGGCGCCGGTGGTGATGCCTTGTGGGTTGCTGGCCGCCGTGGGAATCGCGTATTCGGCGGCGAGTGTATCGGACGTCGTCGAGAAGACGCCGATCTTGTTCGTTCCAGGCTCGGTTATCCAGAGCGTGCCGTTTGGCCCGGAGACGATCTCTTGCGGTTGGCTCCCTGCGGTCAAGGCAAACTCGGTGGATGTCGCTTGAGCCGTTCCGCCGTCGTTCGGCACGATTCGGGCAAGCTTGCTCGCGGCCGTCTCACATACCCAGACGTTACCGTCGGGGCCTTGCGTCAGGCCGATCGGCGCCCCATTCGCCGTCGGAAGCGCCGCGTCGGTGCTCGAAGTGAAGCTGCCGACCTTTCCGACGGCCGTTTCACTGTACCAGAGCGTCGCCGAGCCGCTGCCGGTGCGCACGACGGCGAAGTCGTGCACGCCGCTTCCAGCGGAGATGGTCGATATGGCGTTGATCTCCCCGTCCTCCTCGATACCGATCGCGCTGGCGTTGCTTTCGGCGAAGTCGATATCTCCGCTATACGGGTCTTGCATGATGCCGATTGGCTGGCTCGCCGAAGCACCGATCGGGTATTCGTGCGTCACCGTCGGCGCGGGCGCAAATACCGCGCCGGTAACGGCGGAGGCAGCAACCTTCCCGGTCTGGACGACGGCCGTAATCGAGGCGGAGGTCAGCGACATACCGGTGTATGCGAGGCTGACACTGTCGCCCGGGCCTTGAATCGTTTCGTCTTCGATCGAGGTCGCTCCGGTCGTGTCACCGTCTTGCAGCGTGAAGGTCACCGCAGTGCCGGTTGCATCGATGTAGGAGCCCTCGCCGACGATGGTGTTGCCGTCCGCGTCCTTGACGGCCAACGTGACGTTCGTCTGTAACGGCGTCCCCGCCGGCGGGTTCGGTTGGGCGATCTGCACGACGGCCGAAGCGACGACTCCATTTAAGACGACAGGAATGACGTTCGCTTCGTCAGCCACGATCGTTCCCTGGACGCTCGCTTGTGAGAGCACAGAGCCCGTTCCACCGGTCTTGTCGTAGGTGACGACGGTGAACGCATCGGTGCCGATTGGCGCGGTCACGGACGTCGTACACGTGATCTGTTGCGAGGTGACGCCGCAGCCCGGCGAGCTGGGCGTGAGGTCCTGTTCGACCGGCGTGCCGCCGTTGACGGTGTAGGTCACCGACTGCGTGCTTGGCGAGATGT
>DATJTD010000064.1:0-7291 GCA_035503775.1 Candidatus Acidiferrales bacterium | reverse complement strand
ACGGTTTCTTTGCTCATGAAGTTGCTACATTCCTGATCGTTTGATCGTCATAATGGTGGATGCGGTGGCGTTCGGCGTGGACGATTGCTTCGAGATCGTCGATCGCCGGTAGGGATTCGTCGGCTACGAGCGTCTGTTCGTTGATCACCACGTAGTCGAATTTGCGGATCGAGCGGAGTTCTTCGTGCGCGATAGCCAGACGAGAGGCGATCTGTTCATTGGTTTCGGTGCGCCGATTGGTGAGCCGAAGCTTGAGATGTGAAAACTTGTCCGGGAGGAGAAAAATCAAGACGGCTTTGGGGAAGGCTTCCTTGACGGCGAGTGCGCCGTTGACTTCGGGCTTCATGATGAGGTCGTAGCCGTCGTTGAGCGTCTGCTCGATGAAGGTACGCGGCGTACCGTAGAGGTGTCCGTTGTACTCGCGCGTCTCCAAGAATTCGCCCGCAGTGGCCTTCTGTTCGAAGAGCTCACGGTCGAGGAAGAAATACGCTTCCCCGGCGCGTTCTCCGGGCCGCGGCGGACGGGTGGTCGACGAGACGGAGTACCGTAGGCGCGGCATGCGGTGGCGCAGACCGTCGACGATGGTGTCCTTCCCGGCCCCGGATGGCCCCGAGACCACAAACAACAATCCGGGCCCCATGACGCGGGTCACGAGGTCGCTCTCCTTCTCTCTGACAAACATGGTAGGTTCACAGCGAGGCAGAAGCGCACCTGCCGTGCTCACCGACTGGCTCATCGTCCGGCGTATCGGCGCCGAACTCGACCGGGAACTCCGCGGCGCTCGCATCGAGGGTGCCGGAATGAGCGCCGACGGCGGCTTTGGACTCGCGGTCGCCGGGCGAGGCCGGCGCGGCAAGGTGCTGCTCCTAGAGCCTTTTGCACCGACGCCGCTGGCGCTCCTCACCCCGGCTCAGACGCTCCTTGCGCAGCCCGGATGGCCACGAGCGATCGCCGATGCGCTCGAAGGGATGCGCATCGAACGCATCGCGAGCCGGCGCGGCGACCGTCTGCTGGCGATGGATTTCGCCGCGCAGTCGCGCTTCGGTGTCGCCAGCCGTCTGCGCTTGGTCGTCGAACTCGTCCCGAAGTTCGGGAATATCTTGCTGCTCAAAAACGACGTCGTCGTGAGCGCCGCCAAGGACTTCACGCGCGCACAGAACGCCGTGCGCGCTATCGCGGTTGGTGAAGACTACGAGCCGCCGCCGCTACCCGAACCGCCGGCGAGTACGCTCACGCTTGACGAGGCACTCGCAGCGCTGGCCGATCCGGCTTCCGGTGCGCGAGCGCCTGACGCCCTCATCGGCGCGTTGCGCAGCGCCGTCCCCCTGCTGCCGCTCCTGCCGGCGCGATCGCTGGTCGCGCAGACGCTGCAGCGCCACCACGACGGCGAGACGCCCGATGCCGAGAACCTCCTCCGACGCGCGCACGAGTTGGTGGCGGCCGGCAGCGACGAGGCAGACGCCGGTGCAATCTTCGTGTACCGTGACGACGCCCGTATTACCGCGCTGCACACGGTTCCGCTGCATCAGTATGCCGCCTTGCGATGCTCGCGCGAGCCGGCGATCCTCCCCCTCCTCGTCGAGCTCATGCAAGACACGGGCGAGCAGCGCACCGGGGCGGCCTTCGGAGCGCGCGTGGCGAGTTTAGCAGCGCGCGTGACCAGACGCCGTGAGGCGCTCGGCGCAGAGCGCCTCCGCTTAGAAGGAGCGCGCGACGACACCGAGAGCGCGGAGGTGTTGCTACGAAGTGGAAACGCGGTGTATGCGCACCTCGGTGAGATTCCACTTGGAGCGTCGCAGTTCGTCCCACCGAGCGATCCGGCGCTGGTGATCACCTTGGATCCTATGCTCGATGCCAAGAGCAATGCGGCGGCGCTCTTCAAACGCTATCGCAAGGCCCGAGCCAAGCGCGAACATGCTCAGCGGCGGCTGCGCGAGCTTGAAAGCGAGGAGGCCTTCGCGCAAGAACTCGCCTGGGAACTCGAACGCGCGGAGCCGGCGGTGTTGGACGAACTCGCCGATGACGTCGAGCGCCTGGAGCATCGCGTGCGCAAGGTCTCCAAAGCCGCGCCTCCACGCCGCCGCTCCGCAATCGAGGTACGCCTGCGTGAAGACGCGCGGGTGCTCGTCGGCCGCTCCCCCCGCGGCAATGCAGAGCTGACCTTTCGAACCGCGCGCCCCGACGATCTCTGGTTTCACGCACGAGCGACGCCGGGCGCCCACGTGGTGCTGCACATCGACTCGCGTCGCGCCCCCCATGCCGATGAGGTGCGCGCCGCAGCCGAGCTGGCGGCCTACCACAGCCGGGGCCGCAACAGTGAGACGGTCGCCGTCGACTACACGCAGCGCAAGCACGTGCGCCGGCGCCCGAGCGCACCCCCGGGTTTGGTATGGTACACCGACGCGCAGACGCTGCTGGTGCATCCGCGCGCCGGTGCAACACCCGTCCCGGGCGAAGTCGACGGTTCTTAGCTCGGCGTCGGCGAAGGCGAGAGTTCCGCCGGCGGCGATTCGCTCGGAAGCGCCGTGGGGAACGTCGGCGTCGGTGGCGCCTGACCACTGGTCGTGAACGAACCGAGCACGAGGGCAGGTTCGGTGCCGAAGAGCGGACCGCACGGCGCGTTCACGTACACGACGACCTCGTAGGTCGTTCCCGGTTCGAGATTTGAAGCTTCCACGTGGACGATCTCTCCGCTGCGATAGTGCCTGTCGTCCAGGATCCCTCCCCACACGAGTTCTCCATAGCCGTGCTGCGCGAACACGTACGGTCCGTTCCACGTCAGCGCCGGATTTTGGAAGAACCGGAATTCCAGGTGTAGCCGCCCGTCGCGCGCCCGAACAGTTGCGCCATCTTCGGGAGAGACGAGTTGCGGGTACGGCGTGGGCAGCGTCGGCGCCGGCGCAGAGGCGGACGGCGTCGCACACGGTGCCGTGCAATACGGTCCCGTCTCCATGCACTGGGGCGGGGTAAAGATCGGCGTCGGCGGTGTAACCGGCCCCGGCGTGCACGGAACCGGTGCCGGACTGGCCGTTGGCGGGGAGCTCGGCCAATCAGGTGGCGACGGCCAATCAGGCGGCGAAGGCCCAAGCGTCGGATAGCAGACGGGAGAGTCCATCGCCGCCGGAGCGATGGACGAGCCGAGATGCGCTTGCGTCAAAAGCTGCGGCGTCGCGTGGAGTGCATCTCCACCGGAACAAGCAGCTGACGTAAGCAGAACGGCGCACGCGAGTGCGCGCCAACCAAATTTGGTCATCGTATACCTCCGATGACCCTTCATTCTCACGCCTCTCCCAGCGTCCTGGCTAAAAAAGGCTATAAAAGCTGACTATTTTTGCTATTGCAGGTAGTCCGGCATGCCGCTGTCAACCACCCGGACCTTTGACCGGGCGAGCCTCGAACGAGTACGGCTGGTCGTCTATCCACGTCTCGCCTTTCAGGGTGCCTTTGACGTTGCTGATCCCTTCGATGATCGTGTGATCGGGGAGGCCAAGGTCGAGCCAGATGCCGTCTGCACTGGTTCCTCCCGTGATGCGCCGCGGGCTTCCGTCGGCCGGCCGAAAGGTGCCGGAGATGATGCCGCCCGTCTCATAATGTAACGTCAGCAGCCCGTCGTATGCCCCCGCCGCATGTTCGGGCTCGAGTTCGACGTTGTACACGGCCGTCGGTGGCGAGGTCGCTGCTTGCGCGGCGGCGCGTATACCGCTCGAGGCGCAGGCGAGGACAGCGGCGGCTGCAAGCAGAGCCACCTTCAAAGACGTTCGGTTCATGATGCTCCCCTTTTACCCACGTCGTCGCCTGTGGTTCCCGTTGCGCAAAAGAAGCGCCTAC
Organism: Candidatus Acidiferrales bacterium; assembly: GCA_035503775.1. Lineage (GTDB taxonomy): Bacteria > Vulcanimicrobiota > Vulcanimicrobiia > Vulcanimicrobiales > Vulcanimicrobiaceae > DATJTD01. Next base: position 3,463 of record DATJTD010000064.1, on the reverse strand, counting down.
CCTCGCCCCACGAACATGGCGTCGCCGAACGAATAGAAACGGTAGCCATGCTCGATCGCATGGCGGTAGAGCGCGCGCGTTCGCTCGTAGCCCGCGAAGGCGCTCACGAGCACGAGCAGCGTCGAGCCGGGAAGATGAAAATTCGTGAGCAGTGCGTCGACGACGCGAAAGGGGAAGCCGGGCGTGATAAAGATCGCCGTCTGCGCGCGCCCGGGATGGACGAGCCCATCTTCTCGTGCGCTCGCCTCGAGTGCGCGAACGACCGTCGTACCGGCGGCGACGATGCGGCGACCGTGGCGCTTCCCCTCGTTGATCGCGTCTGCCGTCTCCTGGGAGATGGCATAGTGCTCGGCGTGCATCACGTGCGCGTCGATCGAGGAAGCGGCGATCGGCTTGAACGTTCCCAGCCCGACGTCGAGAACGATGGGAGCGACCGTGATACCCCGCGCGCGAATCGCCTCGAGTGAGGCGGCCGAGAAATGCAAGGAGGCCGTCGGGGCCGCAACACTTCCGGCGACGCGGGCAAAGATCGTCTGGTATCGCTGCGCACGCGCCTCGTCGCCACCGCCAACGTACGGCGGCAGCGGCATCTCACCGTACCGCTCCAAGAATGACTCGAGCGGCAGCGGCAACTTCAGTTCGAGCTCGCGCAGACCATCGTCGTGAACGGCGACGACCTGCGCGGCGCCGCCGGCAGCCAGACGCAGATGCGCGCCGATTGCGAGCCTCCGGCCGGGCCGGACCAGTGCCTGCCAACGCCGCGCGGAGAAATCGAAGTGATCGCCGGTTGCCGGGCGTACCAACAGGATCTCGGCGGCGCCACCGCCCGGCTCACGCGTCGCGTGGAGACGTGCGCGAATCACGCGTGTCTCGTTGATCACCAGAAGATCGTCCTCGCGCAGAAGCGCCGGAAAATCGGCGAACGTGCGATCTTCGACCTGACCGCCCGGCACAGCAACGAGCAGTCGCGCCGCCTCGCGCGGTTCCGCCGGTCTCTTGGCAATTCGCTCTTCGGGCAGGTCGTAGAGGTACGCCGCCGTCGCGCGCAGCTCTTCGGGGGTCAGAACCGTCTCCTATGTCTGCGTCAGCGACGTACCGGGGAGGTAAAATTGAAGGATGTCCCCCGGCGCCGAGACGCTCTGGGCGAGCATCCGTGCACCCCATTGACAGACGCCGACCCCGTGCCCATGACCATTTCCGTTCAGGACGATCGTCGTGTCTTGCACGCTTGCCGAACGAATGAGCGTACTGGGGAGTACGGCATCCCCGAGCGCGGAACGAAAGTCACCCGCCGGCAATACGAACGTGATGCCGTCGCCGATGAGCGCGATTGTCCGCGGTCGTCCGCTCGTGTCGGGATCGCGGAGTTCCAAACGCTGGATCGGATCTGGAAGCCCGGCGCGTCCCGCAAGTGCCTGCGTTACGGTGGCGAAGGGAATCGTGATGGTCCACGTGTAGTCGGGCGTACCGGCGCAGTTCGGATCGACGACGCCTTGCAAGTACGGCACGCTGTTCCCCCACACGTCGGCTGCATTGGCCGTGTGGCCTCCACAGCAGGCGCTGTAGGCAACTTCCGCCGGTGCACCCGCGAAGCTCACGATCAATCCGGCGGTGGCGTCGACCGCGGCGCGCCCCTCCACCGTCTCGCCTTCGATACCGTCGTAGAGCTGCGAGCTTTCGCTCGCAGTGATGTCGAAGGCGCGATCGGGCCGTTGCCGCCCGAGTGCATAGGTGCGGCTGAGGATCGCTTGCACTTCTTGTGCTGCAGACGGCCACGCCGCCGAGACTTCCTCGCTCACTACGCCGTACAGATACGCCTCCAACGGCAGCGTGTTCACGAGACCCATCTGCCCACCGTCGAGTGCGACGACCGCGAACGTTCCGCGATAGGTTCGGCCGTTCCAAGCGAAGTGCCAGCTGTCGAGCTGCACCGCCTCTGCCTGCACATCGTTTGCCAGGAGGATGCGCATCGTCTGCGGTGCGGGCGATGCTTCGACGTCGAGCCCACCGGTCGCATGCGCGCCGCTCGGGGCGATGGCGGCGGCAGCAAGTGCCGTCAGAAACGCGTGACGACGCATCGAGACGTTGCGGCGTAGAGCTCTGCCAACTTACAGAAGACGCTCTTGTACGATGGTATTCGGGCCTTCGACGCCGAGATGTGCAAGCGCGCGCGGCGTGACCTTGCGGCCGCCAGCGGTTCGGACGACAAAACCGATCTTGAGCAGGTACGGCTCGACGACGTCTTCGAGCGTCTCGGCGTCTTCGGTGAGGGTGGCGGCGATAGCGCCGATGCCCACGGGGCCGCCCTTGTACTGGTCGGCGATCGTCGTGAGAAAAGCACGGTCGAGGCGGTCGAGCCCACGTTCGTCAACGCCCTCACGGCGAAGCGCTTCGTCAGCGACTTCTTTGGTGATGTGACCCTGCGCACGCACCTCGGCATAGTCGCGCACGCGGCGCAACAGCCGGTTCGCGACGCGCGGCGTACCACGGCTGCGCGTGGCGATGGTGGCAGCTCCGCCCGGATCGATTGGAATTCCTAGGACGCTCGCACTGCGCGTCACGATGCGCTCGAGTTCTTCGTCACGGTAATAATCGAGGTGGTGCATGATGCCGAAGCGCTCGCGCAGCGGCGCCGAGAGCATCCCCGCGCGCGTCGTCGCCCCAACGAGCGTGAAGCGCGCCAACGGCAGCCGGAACGTCTTCGCGTACGCGCCGCGATCCATCACGATATCGATACGAAAATCTTCCATCGCCGGATAGAGATACTCTTCGACGACGCTCCCCAAGCGGTGAATCTCGTCGATGAAGAGGACATCGCCGGGCTCGAGAGCGGTGAGGATGCCGACGAGATCCTTCGGTTTCTCCAACGTTGGTCCCGAAGTCGGGCGCAGCGCATGGCCGAGTTCTTTTGCAATGAGGGCGGCGAGCGTTGTCTTTCCGAGGCCCGGCGGCCCGTAGAAGAGGACGTGCTCGAGAGGCTCCCCGCGGCGTTTGGCGGCATCGATGGCGATCTTGAGATTGTCGACGACGTTGCGCTGGCCGACGTACTCGTCGAATGAGTGCGGGCGCAAGGTCGCGCCGAAGACTTCTTCTTCCATCGCCGCCTCCGGCGCGACGACCCGCGCCGGCTCGCAAGCGGCGGGAGTCGCCGCATCGCCCGGGACGACGATGCGGCGGCTTGGGCGCTCAGCCATGTCCGTTCTTCTGGCGGTACACTTGCGCAAGGAGGGACTCCGCGTCGGCGATCTGCGGCGCGGCTTGCAAGGTCGTCTTGATCATCGCTTCGGCCTCGGCACGCTTGTATTCCAGCTGTAGGAGCACGGCGAGTGCCTCCTCGGCGAAATCCGGAATCGCGGGTGCCGGCTCGGGCTGCGCATCTTGGATCAGCAAGAACTTCGTCACTTTACCCTGGAGCTTCGCGACGATGTCGCGCGCCTTCTGCTTGCCGATCCCGGGGAGCGCG
>DATJTD010000063.1:0-13730 GCA_035503775.1 Candidatus Acidiferrales bacterium | reverse complement strand
GGAATCGGCGCTGCCGCAAGGGCCGCATTGAGTGCCCCGACGACCGTGTACGTCGTGGTCTTACCGTTGACGGTCAGCGTATAGTGCGCCGGCACCGTCGCGCCCCCGGCGGCAACGACGGTAGCGGTGACGTTGAAGGTCCCCGAGGCCGAACCAAGATTGGTCACGGTGAACGCGTCGTCGACATTTGCGCCGGTCCCGACGCTCTGGCCCGCCGGAAGGTTCGGCGTCACCGAAAGCGCCGGTGCTTGCGCGATCGTGTCGGTCGCCGTGGAGGGCGCAATTGCCGAGGTGACGCCGCCCGAGGTCAACGTCGGCGCAAACGTGTCCGAGACGGACTGTCCCGCAAGACCGGTTGGTACCACGTATTGCACACCCACGGTGATCGAGGAACCGCTCGGGGTCGGCGCGAGGGCGGCAAGTGCAGCCTGCAGTGCCGCAAGCGTCGAGTAGACCGTCGTCCCGCCGTTGAGAACGTAACCCGACGGCGAAATCAGACCGGCAGGCCCCGCAATTTCAGCCGCTGTGGGCGCGTTGAAGGTACCCGGCCGTCCAGAGGTGTTGGTGATGGTGAACGTGTCGGTCGCGGTGGTCCCCGGTGAAACCGTGCTGCTCACCGCGGCATTCGTCAGCGACGCCGTTGCGTTGATGCTCGTGACGTCGGGATCGCTCGTCGCCGCACTGCCGGCGTTGGCGTGAATGAGGTCGCCGCCGCCGAAGGTACTTGCGATATTCGAGATTGCATTGCTACCGACCGGCGTGGCACTCCCGATCGTGACCGGCACCGTAATCGCGGTACCGTTCGCGCCTGCCGCAATTGCGCTCGTGGTCGTGCAGGTCAGCGCATTCGTCCCGGTTACCGAGCACGACCAGCCACCGCCCGACGGCGTTCCCTTCACCGTCAGCCCCGTCGAAAGCGTATCGGTGACGGTGATCGTCCCCGACGTTGCGTTGTTGCCGGTGTTGGTCACCAGAATCGTGTACTGCGCACCGGACTGACCGATCGTCCATGGACCGTTGTCCGTCTCGGCGATGAAGAGTTCCGGGGCTCGAACGGTGTCGGTCGCCGTCGCGGAGACCGGTGACGAGAGGGCGCCGCCAGCCGTGATCTCCGCGAAGAGTTGATCGACGAACGTCTGTGCCGGAACGCTACCCGAAGCGACGGCATATTGCACGCCGACGGTTGCAGTCGATCCGTTCGGCACAGTCAACGTGGAGAGCGCCCCTTGAAGCGCGGTGAGTGTCGCATAGACCGTCGTGCCACCGTTGAGCACGTATCCCGAAGGTGAGACGGCGCCGCTAGAACTCGAGATCGACGGTGCAAACGGAATGTTGAACGTCCCGGGCTGCCCCGAGTCGTTGGTCAACGTAAACGTATCGGTGGCCGTCGTTCCCGGCGTCACGTTGCTGTTCGCCGTCGTATTGGTGAGTTGAGCGGGGCCGTACACCGTCGTCTGATCCACGGCACTCGAAACTGCGGTGCCGGCGGTGGGGTGCGCCGCATCACCACCGCCGAACGCCTTCGCCGTATTCGAAATCGCGTTGGTGCCGATCGGGGTGCCCGTGCCAATTGTCACCGGCACGACGATCGTGACGCCGCTCGTTTGGGCCGCAATCGCCGCAGTCGAGGTGCAGGTCATGGCGTTCGAGCCGCTCACCGAGCACGACCAGCCGCTTCCGCCGGGCGTACCGTTGATCGCCAGATTCGCCGGTACCGTATCGGTCACGGTGATGGTGCCGGTGGTCGTGGCGTTGCCGGTATTCCTCGCGGTCACCAGATATTGCGCCGCCGGCTGCCCGACCGTCCACGGACCGTTGTCGGTCGTGGTCAGCGCGAGGGTCGGGCCAAGGAGACTGTCGGTCGCCGTCGCCGAGACGGGAGCAGAGGTGGCTGCGCCCGCGGTGACGGTCGCGGCGAGTTGGTCGGTGATCGTCTGGCCGGGAAGACTGTTCGCTGGAACTCCATACTCCACACCGACGGTGACGTGACCCGCGTTTGCCGTCGGTGCGAGGGCGGCCAGCGCCGCCTGCAGCGTCGCCAAGGTCGGATAGACGGTTGCGCCGCCGTTGACGAGGTAACCGCTCGGCGTGATCGCACCGCCGGAGCCGGCGATCGCAGGAGCCGAGGGTACATTGAATTTGCCGGATTGGCCGGAGGTGTTGGTCAGCGTGAACGTATCGGTCGCGGTGGTTCCCGCCGTCACCGTGCCGCCGCTGGGAATATTCGTGAGCCCCGGTGCCGGATCGATCGTCGTCCGGTCCGGCGTGCTCGTCGCCGCCGTGGCGCCGCTGGTGTGAACCGGATCACCGCCACCAAAGGTGTCAGCGACGTTGGAGATCGCGTTACTCCCCGTCGGCGTCGTTGTACCGATTGTGACCGGCACCGTAATCGCCGAGCCGTTCGAGCCGGCGGCGATCGCCGTCGTCGACGTGCACGTGAGCGCGTTCCCCCCTGTTACCGAGCACGACCAACCCGCACCCGAGGGCGTTCCGTTTGCGCTCAGCCCCGACGGCAGCGTATCGGTGACGCTTATGGTGGCGCTCGTCGCGATGTTGCCGGTGTTTGCCGGGACGATCGTATACTGTGCGCCGGTTTGGCCGATCGTCCACGGCCCGTTATCCGTCTTGGTCACCGCCAACGTCGCGACGTGAACGGTATCGGTGGCAACCGCCGAGACGCGAGACGAGGTCGCCCCACCGGCCGTCACGGTGGCAAAGAGCTCGTCGGTGATCGTCTCGCCGGACGTGCTCGTCGCGGGAACGGTATACCGCACGCCCACGGTAACGGAGAGCGCGTTGCCCGTGGAGAGTTGCGCGAGTTCCGCCTGTAAGGCGCTCAGCGTCGTGTACACCGTCGCTCCACCGTTGACGACGTAGCCCGACGGCGTGATCGTGCTGCCCGCAGCGGTAATCGTCGGAATCGCTGGAATGTTGAAGGTACCGGTTTGACCCGAGGTGTTCGTGAGGGTGAACGTATCGGTCTGCGTCGTCCCCGGGGTCAGATTTTCATTGGACGCCGCATTGGTCAGTTCGGCCGGTCCGTTGACGGTGGTCTGATCGGCCGGGCTCGAGACCGCGGTGGCGCCGCTCGAATGTGCGGCATCTCCACCGCCGTAGGCTTGCGCGACGTTCGAGATGGCGTCGGGACCAGTCGCCGTCCCTGCACCAATCGTGACCGGTACCGTTATCACCGTGGCGTTTGCGCCGGCGGCGATCACCGTCGATGAGGTGCATGTCATGGCATTGCCGCCGGTCACCGAACACGCCCAACCCGTCCCGGTCGGCGTCGCGCTGATGGCGAGATTGCCGGGCACCGTATCGGTCACCGTGATCGTTCCGGCCGTTGCGGCGTTGCCGGTATTGCGCGGCGTAATCGTGTAATTTGCACCCGACTGACCGATCGTCCACGGGCCGTTGTCCGTCTTGCTCAGGGCGAGGGTCGCGCCGACCACCGTGTCCGTCGCCGTCGCCGCAACCGCCGGCGACGTGACACCGCTCGCGGCGACCGTCGCGGAAAGCTGATCCGTTACCGTCTGCGTCGGCGCCTCACTCGCCGGTACCGTATACTGCACCCCAACGGTGATGCTCGCGCCACTCGCCGTTGCCGGCAACGCCGCGAGCGCGGCCTGGAGCGCCGCCAGCGAACCGTAAACCGTGCCGCCGCCGTTGACGACGTATCCGCTGGGCGAGATCGCGCCACCCGAGCCGGTGATCGTGGGCGAGGCGGGAACATTGAATTTGCCGGGCTGCCCCGAGGTATTGGTGAGCGTAAACGTATCGGTCGCCGTCGTTCCGATCGCTACATTCCCGTTGGCGGCGGCGTTGTTCAAGCTCGGCGTCGCGTAGATGGTCGTTTGATCGGCAGCCGATGCCGCTGCCGTACCCGCACTGGTGTGTACCGGATCACCACCGCCGAAGACGTACGCCGTATTTGCAATTGCGTCTGCGCCGGTTGGTGTTCCATTCCCGACGCTCACGGGGAGGGTGATCACGTTTCCATTTGCACCCGCCGCTATGACCGACGCCGTCGTGCAGGTGATACTATCTCCACCGCTGACCGAGCACGACCAGCCGCTTCCCGTCGGTGTGCCCGTCGCGGTCAGCGCTGCAGGGAGCGTATCGGTGACGGTGATCGTCCCGTTGGTCGCAGCACCGCCGGTGTTCTTCGGCGTGATCGTATATTGCGCTCCGCTTTGACCGATCGTCCACGGACCATTGTCCGTCTTGCTCACGGCGACGGTTGGCTCGAGGACGGTGACGTTGAGCGTGGCGCCGGCACTCGCGCTGTTGGTCGCGCCTGCGTTCGTCGTCAGCGCCCCCGCGGGAATCGTATTCGTATAGCTGCCGGCCGTCGAACTGGTGACGTTCACGCTCACCGTGCAACTCGCCCCCGCCGCGACCGAACCTTTCGAGAGCGCGATCTGCGTCGCGCCCGCCGTCGCGGAGACCGTCCCGGCACCGCACGTGGTGGAGGCAGCCGGAACGGGCGCGACGACGACGCCACCGGGGAGCGTGTCGCTCAAAGCCATTCCCGACATAGCTGCGGCCCCGGCGGTCGAATCGGCAATCGTGATCGTCAGCGTGCTGGTGGCCGGTGAGACGATCGACGCCGGGGTGAACGACTCGCTCACCGGCACGTTGGGTGTGTTCACGAAGGTACATATAAGAAGAGAGGTCGTCCCCGTCAGAGATCCGGGAACCGTCAAAGTCGTGCCGGAGAGCGAGTCGCCGCTGACGGAATTATCGTTGCTGTCCGTACAGCCCGCGGACAAGAGCACCCAGTTGGTCACCGCGGTCTGCGCGATCGTCGCTGCGCTTCCAAGGGTGAGGTCCAAGAGCGCTTGATCCCCGGGTTCGGTTGCGTTCGCATCGAACGTCGCCGCCGTCCCGGCGGTCGTGGTGGTAATCGAAGCCGTAGAATTGACGGCGGTCGTGGCGGTGTTGGTGTCGAGGTTGGTAGTGGTAAAGTTGTACCCCTGCGTTCCGCCTTGCGTCGTCTCTTGCAGACAGATCGACGAGGGCGTTGCATCGAAATCCAGCACGATCCACTCGCTCCCCGAGCCGGCGACGTGTTGGAGCGTCGTCATCGAGAGCTGGAGCAGGCCTTGTTCGGGAACGCCGGCAGGCAGCGTCACCGAATAGACGACGGTCTTGGTGATATTCGGAGGGGTTGAAGGCGAGATCGTCGCGCCGTTCATCGCCGTCATCGTCCCGATCCCGCTGGTATCACCGTGCAGGGCCGTGGAAAAGCTCGCGTAGACGACGCCGGCATAGCTGAGATCGAGGCGCTGGCCGTCGGAGTCGCCGGGATGATAGATACTGTTGTACGCCCAGCGCGGCTGAACGGTTATCACCGTCCCGGGAACCACGCCGTAAATCATCTGGTTGAGCGTATCGCCGTTCGCGCTGTCGTTTTCGTCACGCGCCTCGCCCTGGCTATCGCCTTGGAACCAGAACCATCCCGAATTCGACTGCCACGGCGAGAGCGTCGAGGCGAACTCCGGATTCTGCGCGAGCGTGAAGGTGCATGGCGCAGCATCAGCCCGGTGCGTACCGCAGACGGCAATGCAAAGCGCGAGAACGCACGTAAAGACGACCATGCGTAACGACCGCATGCTGAAACGAAGCCGGTCTCTCAGCATGGCAGCATTTCGCTACTCAAGCCGGTGGGCGACTTGATAATCGACACCAACGGTGTTTCGGCAGAAAAGAAGCCGGAATTGCGTTACGGCGCGCTCAGCCGACGCAAATCGTGCAAATGTAAAGACTCGGAAATCTTTCGGCGACGGTGCGACTGGTCATCGAGGCGACCAGCCCATCCGACGAAGCGTCGGAGCAACGCTTGCCCAGAGCCTCTCGAGAAAGCAGCCGCCTGCGGAGCGGAGAATGCACCTCCGTGCTCCTTGCCTTGCTCATCTCCGCTGCGCTTTCGGTCTCCCCGGCACCAGCATCGTCCCCGTCACCCGAGCGTCTGCTCGCGCTGATCCGAGCGAAGTTTCGTTCGCACCGGCCGCCGCCGCCATATGTCACCTACACCCTGGTGCGCTCTCAGTTGACCGATCAAGGGTATCCGGATTATGTGAACAGCTACACCTATCACATCTGGTGCCGGACGTTAGATCGCGCGGCACTCGGGCGCAAGGTCTTCCGCGCCGACGCGCGCGGACCGCTGGAATTTCAACGACCCGCGTTCAACGAACCGCGCGACCCCGGGCCGCCGACGGCAGACGTCTTTGAACCCGCGCCGCTTCATCCGCATCCAATCGAGTTCGTGCCGACACCGGAGCCGGTTGCGACGGCGCTCCCGCTCATCGGCTCGGTAACCACCCTCGGTGAGTTCGACTACGAGGTCGAGTCGGTGGACGTCGAAGGCGACGAGATTCACCTGCGCATCGAGCCGATCCGTGATCCCGAGCGCAACCGCCTGCGCGAGATCTGGGCCGACAAAACGACCTACGAACTGCGCAAGATCGCAGCAACCGACAAGCTATTCGTCGACCGCGGGCCGACGTACAGCGTCGCATTTACGGTCACGTTTGCGATGCTGGACGGCACACCCGTCATCACCGCCATTCACGGCGACGTTGGTGACGGGTATTTCGGCGACGGGCAGAAGGTCGACTATGTCTTTAGCGACATCACCTTTCCCGCCTCGCTCCCGGCCTGGTATTTCGATCCGCACACGTACGCGGCGCACCAAGACGACGCACCGCTGTGAGATCGCTCCATACCGTTCGCACGCAAGCCGGCTACATCGCGTGGTGTACCATTGGGGCTCGCCAGAACGTCCCATCGACGAAATGCACGCCCAATACACCGCAGTGGTTCGGATTGGGCCCCTCGTACACCTGATCGTCGAAGTTCCCGTACTCATGTTTGATGGTGACGCCGGGCGAGAACGTCCCTTTGTCGCGCACTCGTTCACGTTCACCGCGATAGTTGACGCCGAAGACGACCAAGTCCGCGACCTTCGGCGCCTCGTTTACGAACGTGATCTCGAGTCCACCGGTGAAGATGCTGAAATCATGATAGATGAATCCGGGATGGGGATTGAGCGCCTGATCAACCTCACAATTGATGATCCGTATCGGCGACCCAGTTTGAGCATCGATCGCGGCGGGTGACGCAATCATCGAAATGAAAAGCAACGATCCCGCAAGATATCTCTTCATGGCGGGATCGTTGCCCTCATTTGCTTCGTATAAAACGCGTCGAGCAGCCGCTCGACCGGCACTAGACGCCCGCTTCAGCCCAACGTGCTGATGAGTTTGGTCGTGAGATATGCTTCCACACCCTCGGGGCCGCTCTCCGATCCATACCCAGATTCCTTGATGCCGCCGAACGGCACCTCCGGACTCGCGATCGCGAAATGGTTGATGCCGACCACACCCGCCTCCAGGCGCGCTCCGAGTTCGCGCGCGCGATCGACGCGCGACGTGAAGGCGTACGCCGTCAAGCCCCACGGCACCGCATTGGCACGCTCGATCACCTCGTCGAGGTCGGTGAACCGGACCACCGGAACGACGGGTCCGAACGGCTCTTCGCAGAGCACGCGCGCGCCGGCCGGAACGTCGGTGAGGATCGCCGGAACGAAGAAGAATCCGTCGTGCGCGCCGGAGTAATCGCCGCCGGCGGCGACGGTCGCGCCGCGGCCGACGGCATCGGCGACGAATTCGCTCATCGCCGTCAGCCGGCGCTCGTTCGCGAGCGGCCCCATCTGCGTCGCCTCGTCTAACCCATGACCGATGCGCAACGCCCGCGCCGCATCCGTAAAGTGCTGGAGAAAGTCGTCGTAGATGCCCTGCTGTACGAAGAAGCGCGTAGGCGAGGCACAGACTTGACCGGCGTTACGAATCTTCGCGATCAACGATACCTGCGCAACCGATTTCACGTCGTCGATATCGTCGCAGATCACGACGGGCGCATGGCCGCCCAGCTCGAGCGTCGCGCGCTTGACGCCCTGCGCCGCCAGCGCAGCGAGATGCTTACCGACCGCCGTCGAACCGGTAAACGAGATCTTGCGAATGACGGGCGAGGCGATCAAGTGCGACGAGATCATCGCCGGATCGCCGGTAACCATGGCGACGGCCGACGGCGGGACGCCCGCATCGAGCAGTGCCTGCACAAAGGCGAGCGCCGTGCCTGGAGTCTCCTCTGCCGGCTTCAAGATGATCGAGCATCCGGCCGCCAGCGCCCCGCCGAGCTTGCGCGCCGGAGTTACGGCCGGAAAATTCCAAGGCGCAAAGGCGGCCACCGGCCCGATGGGCTCGTGCACCACCACCTGTGTGAGATCCGGACGCCGCGCCGGAACGGCGCGCCCGTAATTGCGCCGCGCTTCCTCACCGGACCACTCGATGATCTCAGCGCCGTGCACGACCTCTTGCAGCGATTCGGAAAAGGGCTTTCCCTCTTCGAGGGTCAGCCAGCGCGCGATCGTCTCGGCACGCTCGCGAATGAGGTCGGCGGCGCGTCGCAGGATGCGGGCGCGATCGAAGGCGCTCACGCCGCGCCAGATCCGGAAGCCGCGCTCCGCCGCCTCCAAGGCAGCATCGAGGTCTTCGCGCGTCGCCACGGGGAGCTTCGCGAGCACCTCGCGCGTCGCCGGATCGATGACGTCGAGCGTTTGGCGCTCGCCTGCACCGATGTGCCGGCCGTCGATCACGAGCGAGAGCGCCGGATACCGTTGCGCCTTCGCGAGCTCTGGAAGTAACTGGGTCATACGCTTCACAACGAGCGCTCGCGCGGCTCGGTTGCGCCACCCCCAAGAATGACAGCGGGGTGCGCCTTCCTCTGCAGCACCCCCACTGATCTCTGTTTCGGCCCCGTGCTCATTCGGAGAAACCGAGACTCTCTTATCTTACGCGGCGCGCAACGATTTGCCAACCGTACGAACCGCCCCCGTACAGGGTGACTAATAGTCCTCCTCGGGACCGAGTGGAGGCTCTTCCTCGTCCTCGTCCTCGGTGTACTCTTCGTCTTCTTCCTCGAGAACGTACCCTTCGTCGACGTCGTCCTCTTCGGCGACGACCGGCTCTTCCTCGAGGACGTCACTGTCCAAGACGTCGTCCGCCAGGCCCGGGAGGCCGCCGATCCCGCCTTCGTCGAGGCCACTTGGAACGACCGCACGGGTCGAGCTCGCCGCCGCCGCGACCTCCTCGTCACTGGGCTCGACTTCTTCTTCCTCTTCAGCCTCTTCGTCGACGACTTCGCCGTCGGCGCTGGGGACGCCGAGCGCACCGGCACCGGCCGGCACGTCGACACGTTCCTGTTCGACTTCACGCACCACCGCGGCCGTCTGCGAGAGGCGCGGGTCTTCGTCGCCCATGAGCAGGCCGATCTCTTGCGCGCGTTCGGCCATGTCGTCGTCGGCGATCTTGATCTCGACCTCCTCACGGTTCTCGGTGAGGACTTTGACGTCGAGCGCCAGCGACTGCAGCTCTTTGATGAGCACCTTGAACGACTCGGGCACGCCCGGTTCGAGGACGTTCTCGCCCTTGACAATCGCTTCGTACGTCTTCACCCGTCCGACGACGTCGTCGGATTTGACGGTGAGAAGTTCTTGCAGCGTGTACGCCGCGCCGTAGGCTTCCAGCGCCCAGACTTCCATCTCGCCGAAACGCTGACCGCCGAATTGGGCCTTGCCGCCCAGCGGTTGCTGCGTGATCATCGAGTAGGGGCCGGTGGAGCGCGCGTGGATCTTGTCGTCGACGAGATGCGCGAGCTTGAGCATGTAGATGTAGCCGACGGTGATCGGCCGAGCAAAGCGCTCGCCACTGCGACCGTCGCGCAGCCAGGTCTTGCCGTCGGCGGGAAGACCAGCGTCTTGCAGCCACTCGGCGATGTCTTCCGCGTGCGCGCCGTCGAAGACGGGTGTCGCGATCTGCATGCCGAGCATGCGCGCCGCCCACCCGAGGTGCGTCTCCATGATCTGTCCGAGGTTCATGCGTGAGGGCACGCCCAGCGGGTTCAGAACGATGTCGACCGGCGTCCCGTCTTCCAAGTATGGCATGTCCTCTTCGGGCAGCACCTTGGCGATGACGCCCTTGTTGCCGTGACGGCCGGCCATCTTGTCGCCTTGCAGAATCTTGCGCTTCTGCGCGACGTAGACGCGCACGAGATGGTTGACGCCCGGCGAGAGTTCGTCGCCGCTTTCGCGCGAGAAGCGCTTGACGTCGATGATCTTCCCCTTCTCGCCGTGTGGAACTTTGAGCGAGGTGTCGCGCACTTCACGTGACTTCTCACCGAAGATCGCGCGCAGCAGCCGCTCCTCGGCCGTCAGCTCCGTCTCGCCCTTGGGCGTGACTTTGCCGACGAGGATGTCTTCGGGACGAACCTCCGCGCCGATGCGCACGATGCCGTTCTCGTCGAGGTCTTTGAGCGAATCTTCGCCGACGTTGGGGATGTCGCGCGTGATCTCTTCGGGCCCGAGTTTGGTGTCGCGGGCTTCGCACTCGTACTCCTCGATGTGGATCGAGGTGAAGCGATCGTCCTTGACCATCCGCTCGGAGATCAAGATCGCGTCTTCGTAGTTGTAGCCTTCCCACGGCATGAAGGCGACGAGCACGTTTTGGCCGAGCGCCATCTCGCCCTGATCCGACGACGGACCGTCGGCGAGAATTTGGCCGCGCACGACCTGTTCGCCGGGGACGACGATCGGGGTCTGATTGATGCACGTTCCCGCGTTGGAACGCGTGAACTTCAGGAGTTCGTGGGTCTTCTCCAAGCCGTCTTCGGTGCCGCGCACCACGATTTGACGCGCGTCGACGTGCGTGACTTCACCGCTGACTTCGGCCACGACGCAGCCGCCGGAGTCTTTGGCCGCACGGTATTCCATCCCGGTGCCGATGATCGGCGCCTGCGGGCGTACCAGCGGCACGGCCTGGCGTTGCATGTTCGCGCCCATGAGCGCGCGATTCGCGTCGTCGTGCTCGAGGAACGGGATCAGCGCCGTAGCCACCGAGACGATCTGCTTCGGCGAGACGTCCATGAGCTGCACCTTGTCGGGCGGCTCGTTGACGTACTCCTCGGCATAGCGGCAGACGACGTACTCCGCCGTGATCGCGCCGCTCTCGTTGACCGGTGTATTGGCCTGAGCGATGATGTACTCGTCTTCGCGATCGGCCGTGAGGTAGACGATCTCGTCGGTGACGACGCTGTTGCGCACGACGCGGTACGGCGTCTCGATGAAGCCGAAGCGGTTGACGCGCGCATAGGTCGCCAGCGACCCGATCAGTCCGATGTTCGGGCCTTCCGGCGTCTCGATCGGGCAGATACGGCCGTAGTGCGAGTGGTGGACGTCACGGACTTCGAAGCCGGCGCGCTCACGCGAGAGACCACCCGGCCCGAGTGCCGAGAGGCGGCGCTTGTGCGTCAGCTCGGCGAGCGAGTTCGTCTGGTCCATGAATTGCGAGAGCTGTGAGGAGCCGAAGAACTCCTTGATCGCCGCCACGACGGGGCGGATGTTGATCAGCGCCTGCGGCGTGACCGTCTCGATGTCTTGAACGGTCATGCGCTCGCGCACGACGCGCTCGAGGCGCAACAAGCCGACCCGGAACTGATTTTGCAACAGCTCGCCGACCGAGCGGATGCGGCGGTTCCCGAGGTGGTCGATGTCGTCGATGTGGACTTGCTTGGTCGCGACCTTGATGAGGCGGCGGATGACCGCGATCATATCCTCGCGGACGAGCGACTTCTTGTCGATCGGCGGAATCTCGACGCCGGCGGCGATGTACTCGCGCTCCAGTTTCCCGGAGAGCTTGTAGCGGCCGACGCCCGCGAGATCGTAGCGCTTCTCGTCGAAGAAGAGCGATTCGATCAGCTTCTCGGCGTTGTCGGCGTTCTCGGGTTCGCCCGGGCGGAGCTTCTTGTAGATCTCCTTGAGGGCGTCCTCACGCGTCTTGATGTCCTTGTCTTTTTCGAGGCAGTTGAGAATGAGCGGGCTGCGGTCGAAGAGCTCGACGATCGCTTCGTCGCTCTCCCAGTCGAAGCCGAGATCGGGGCGCGAGAGGGCGCGGACGAACGTCGTGACGTAGAGCTTGCGGTTCTTGTCGATGCGAACGCCGATCGTCCCCTCGGTCTCGTCGTTCTTGGTTCCGTTGTCGGTTTCGAACTCGATCCAGGCACCGCGGTTGGGGATGATCGTCGCGTTGTACGTCGGACGGTTGTTGGTGTCGACGTCCTGCATGAAGTAGACGCCGGGGGAGCGCACGAGCTGCGAGACGATGACGCGCTCGGCCCCATTGATCATGAAGGTGCCCTTGTCGGTCATGAGCGGGAAATCGCCCATGAAGATCTCTTGGTCGGGGATACCTTTGATCTCGCCGGACTCGGCGGTGATGAGGCGCACGCGCACGCGCAGCGGCGCGCTGTAGGTCATGTCGCGTTCGCGGCAGTCTTCCACGGTGAACTTCGGCTCGCCGAGGCTATGCTCGCCGAACTCGAGGACCAAGTTACCGGTGAAATCTTTGATAGGCGAGATCGACTCGAAGGCTTCCTTGAGACCGTCGGTGATGAACCAGCGGAAGCTCGCCTTCTGCAGTTCGATGAGGTCGGGGATGCCCAGGACGTTGGGGATCTTCGCGAACGAGTAGCGGCCGCGCTTCGGTCCCGGATCTTCGTACGTCGGGACGGTGAAGGCTTCAGTCGGCGGCGCAAAGACGGTCGTCTGCGACCGTTCCGGGACCGTAGCGCCACCATCAGCTTTGGCGGTTCGCTTCGAGCGGTTCCCCTTCGAGGCCGGAGCCTTGGCAGCAGCAGGAGCGGCGGTAGGAGCGGGGGTCTTGGGAACCAACGATTTCGGCATCTGCTAAATCTGTCTCTCGATCGGGGCGCGGGGCGGGACACAGCCACGGCGACCAGGCAACGCAGCAAGGCCGACGAGAGTTCTCGCCCGCCTGAGCTTTCGTGCGTGCCTGTCCCCGGGCACAGACGGCCATCGTAGCACGGAGATCGAGGGTCGTCAACGGCCTTCTTGCGGACGTCGGAGCCTGCTCGGCTCCCAGGCTGGTCCAATCAACGTCGGTCACCCTCCTTGCATGCGCTTCCGACGCCTAACTCGCCCGATCTCCCCACAGCTTGCCGCAGCGATCCTCTTTAGCTTCCTCGCCTTGCGTTGCGCCCTTCCGGCAGAAGCCGGCCTCCACGTCCTCCCGCCGGCAGGCTCCGCCGTCTACCTCCGCGTCACCGAAACCAAACAGACAGTCGATGGACCGCAGAGCACGACGACCGAACTCAGTGTGCGGCGGCAAAGCGAGGGGACGGCCCTCATCGAGGAGGCCACGGACGTCTGGATCGCCCGCGTCTTCCCCGACGGGACGATCCAGTTGAACGAAGGCCCGCTGGCGGCCGCGAGCGACACGGCCCTCATCGCCACGATCGCGACCATCGACCAGGCGGAGGATATCGCGCACGGCGAGCCGGCAGCCGGCGCGAGTTGGAACGCCTCGTTGCCGCTGCTCACGGCGACGACGACCGATGCAACGCCTCCACCCCCGGTCGTCGTCCCCATGCAGACCTCCGGGACGACTGCCGACTACGACATCACCGGAGAGGTGCAAGTCGCCGTTCCCAACACGCGACCGCCGGAAGCGGGGAGCGATGAAGCGAGCGCCGACAGCGGCGGATCTCCGAGTGGTGGGGGCTACTCGGGCGGAGGTGGCGGCTACCCCGGCGGCGGGTTTGGCGGCGGCCACCACTATGGCGGCGGCTCCGGCGAGAGACGCTTCGATGAA
>DATJTD010000062.1:0-13069 GCA_035503775.1 Candidatus Acidiferrales bacterium | reverse complement strand
GCCAAACAGCGCCGCATGACACACGCCGCGACAACGAAGCTCTGTGGCATGGGAGAGCAAAACGGCGAGAGCCTCCTCCCGCGTCACAGCGTTGCTAGATTTTGCCCCTCTTGATTCATCCATCGTGACTCCTCATATGGGGCGCTCCGTTTCCTCGGATACCGGCACGAACTGGCCGAGGCCGAAGTGGGCAAGCCTTCCCAGGGCGATTGGGCCGTCCACGAATTCGTCAAAATGTAGCGTAGCGCCGATAACCGGCAGTGGCGGTGCCGCTTTGCGCATGCGCGTGCGCCGGAACGCGTCGACGCGGAGATGACCACCATGCCCGCGCTCGATGCCACGCCCAGGTGGCCAAACCTCGACAGTCGCAGGACGCACACCCGCCCGCATCATCATGGCCACGACCTGCTCCTCCGGCGAGTCGACCATACGCCGCTCGTCGTTCGAACCACGCATTTTTGGAAATCGATCGAGCACGAGCGGAGTAGCCGACTGCCACGCCTGCGCACGCCGACGTTCGACGCTACCGACAAACGTGAGTGGAAAGTCATCGTCGTAAAAGACGCGTTCGTACAATTTTGGAACCGAAGTTACAGCTCGGTATTCGGCATGTGTGCAACCCGCTGGAAACCAAACGTCGATCCCGTCGATCTCGCCGCGGCCTTCGTTGTCGAAGGGAAGAAAATACGGATGATCGTGCCCTTGACGCGCTGATCCATCCTCCGCCTTGCCGGCGAGTCGCAGCGACGTCGGGCCACCCTGGAGTTTCGAATAAAACTCGATACTTGCAGCACGCAATCGCTCCGCAAAGACGATCGCGTCTTTGATCGACGGCTTCGGCGTATGCTTCCCGCGTTCGAGTGCGAACCGCAAAAGCGTCGGCCCAAATACAGGCCGCTCCGTCTCACGACGCTCGAACTGCTCCCGCACGAGCAGAAAATCCACCGGCAATCGATATTCCACCCACGTGGTACCAATCGGCATAAGCCTGCGCGCCTTGCGCATCTCGCCGGTCGTCTCCGAGAGTGCCGAGAGCAAGCCCTCACCACGCAGCGAAGCCCCTGCCCCGAGGCGCCGCACCGTGGGGCCGTCACCGGTGATCCGCGACGCGAGATCTATGCTCTGCAGGCCGATGGCGCTTGGCACTTCGTCCACCAGTTCCATAGAACACCACGACTCCGAGCGGCCGAGATACCCGATAAAGGAGCAACAACTCGCAAGCACATCTCGCTGCGTAGGCGTCAGATCGACTCGCGGCCAGATCACGTAGGCCGCTGCACCGCGTTCTCGGTCGAGCGCAATAAACGAATCTAGCACCAACGTTGTATCCGGTTTGCCGTTCTTCGACGTACCCAGCGGCATGTAGTGCCGCGAGTGTCCACCAGTCGCTTGTGGCAACAGGAACTGTGGTGCCTCCGCTAGTCGATCGAGGGCATCAAGGAATTCAGGCCGACTCGGCTTCCCCGCACGATACCAGCCGGCCGTAATAGCGCGTAACATTCGCCACGGGGCCGGTGGCCAGTCGACGTCTCCATCGTTCGTGCCGCGATCCCACGGGTTTGCATGAAATCGGCCCGCCAGAAATTCGACGCGTACCGCGATCATTTTTGTGCAAACATGACTTCGGTTTTGGGCGGATTCGCAAAAAGCCCAGCCGCGGCACAGCGTGCAATCGCTCCGCGAATATAATCCTCCAGCTCAGCGATGCTGGGCAACGCACCTAATGAAGATGGGCGCTTCACCAACACTTCCGTAGCTTCAAGGTCACAAGCGGTGCGAAGACGTCCACCGAACTGAAGAAAATTTTGAATTTTCCAGAGCGCCAACGATACTAGAAGTTGCTCAGCATCTCGGCCGAGGCGATACGACCGAAGCAGTGAGGTATCGATATTGAAATATGCGGTGATACTGTCGGCAGTATATTCAGTGCGCGCGAATGGAACGTTTCCAAACCCCTTCACCGCGCCGCCGTACTTCTGCCCCACGGGGTCAACTCGGTCGTTTTTTACGCCCCCGCTCTCTGCGGGGTTGGTATCTTTCGCCTCGATGAACCCTGAAACGATACGGGTAAGCCGTGCCGACCCGACCAATTTCTCCAAAAAGACACCGTGCAAAACGGAGTTCGGATCCAAGAAGAACACCGCCGCAGCCAACTTCGGAATGTCGACCCCCGAGCTCTCCGCCTCTCCGTCGGTCCCTTTCTTCTTTTTTCCGGCAACACCGGCCCGCTCGCGAAGCGTTTCCTCAATTCCGCCGAAAAGATACGGCGAATTGATTCGATGCGCCTCGCGAATCGAGTCCGTCGGGCGTTCGCCGACGACGGTAGCGACGTACGGTAGACCGCGCAGGACCTCCACGAGGTCGTTCGCCGCGTCATCCCACGCGGCGGCCTCAAGTCGATTTGCCACGGATTGCGCGGATTCAACAACGATGTTGTTCCTTCCATCGGGGCCGCGAAACTCGGCGGCGCCCAAACTCGGAAAGCCAGTCGGCTGAAATCTTGATCCCTGCAACGGTTTCATGTGGGCCTCAATAAGAATCCGCGGAGCGTCGATCGCCCCCGCCATGTCTGTGCTCACGCTACCTGACCTGCCTTTCTGTGTTTCCATTGATCGAGTGTAAATAATTGGCCCGCGCATCGCGGTCGTCGCCGCCGTGTTGCAGCGCTGCTCTAAGTAGCCGCCCATACGTCGGATCGGATTTTGCCAGAGGTAATACTATTGCGGCCGCCGTCCAAACTGGATCAGTGATAGTGACGCGCGAAACATCACGTGGGGGATACGGGAGATTGGGCAGCGACCGCGCACGCCGAACAGCAAGCTGCAGGGCACTTGCGGATTGTCCGCTGAAAAGACGGCGTATAATCCGTTCATCACGGGCTCGGCGGTTGTCAAAAACGATCTTCAGTAACGCGTACGCGGCGGGAATGAGCTCGTCGCCGTCCTCATGCTGCGGACTACAGGCTACAGAACGCAAGCGTATCAGACCGTAGGCTCGTAACAACGCATTGAAGCGACTCCTTGCTACTGAATCAAGTAACAGGAACTCAGCGGCATCGCCGGTTGAGACGGTACAAGTAGCATCCAACCAGCCGGCGTTGGGATCTTTGTCATCCTCCAAAATACGTCTTTCCACAAGGTCTCGCAGAGTCTGTACCGCGTCATCGCCGGCCCGACGCATTGCCTCCCGTACGGGCGTGTTATAGCCGCGAGCACCCAGCGACGCCACAGCCAAAGCCGCGCGGTGTACCGCGGTGCCGTCGTCGAGCGAATTGACCACGTCGCCATCGAGTGTCGGTGCCGGCGCGAGAGCATTCGCCGAGCGAATTCGCGCTGCGGCCCGATCGAGATCGGCTATCGCGATAAGGATATCCTGACGAGCTCGCGGCCGAGCCTCCGGGCGTACGTTGGGGTATGTGAGAATGGCGTCGTCGAAGCGTCGCAGAGCGTCGCGAAACGCTTGCCCCGTCTGTGCCCGGCGAGCGCGCTCCACCCACGCGGAGAAATCGCGCGAGAGCACGGCGATGCCCTGATCATACCCTGCATCGACACGAATTCTCCCGACCGCAGCCGCCGAATACGCCAATCCATTACGCTGCACAAACGCAACGCGCTCAAAGCTCCGAAGGCCCGCGGCAATGCCAAGCGTCGTGACGGCAGCGGCCGCCTCGGCAGCAACTGCAGCTGCTCGAATTATCGATCGCTGGCCCTGGGCCGGCAGATCGATTCGACCTTTGCGCAGAAGATCGACGATGGACGGTAGTGAGGCAAAACCATCCCATACAGGAAGCCAAAGCTCACCGCGCGTCGGCTCTTCTCCCGCTGAGCTATACCCACCCTGGCTTTCTCCAAGAGCAAACGGAAAAACCGCGCGACCGCGCGACGTACCCGTCCTTCGCCCGATGGACCCGCTGAAAAGCACCGCTCCTTCTATCATAAGAACGTAATCCCAGGGATTGACGAGCGAAGCAGCACTGAAGCCACTCGTCGCGTTCGCGCCGCCGGTGTGCCGTGGGCTGAACTGACCGATCGCCGCGTCCGACAGAAGCTGCGCAACAGATGTTCCGAAAAGCGCATCTTCCAATAACTGCCTGGTCTCACGCGTCGGCACGTCACCACAGGCATCGAGCGCACGTGCCGCAAAGTTGGCCGAAAAATCCAGGCGCCCGTCATTTCCGCCACTCCCGAAAAGGTACGGGAACTTCAAGTCATCACTGGTCAGTAGGATACACGCGTCGAGCCACGTCAGCATCGCGTCCGGACACGTGGCACGCAAATCCCGAATGAAACCTCGCTTATCTCCAGCATCAAGATATTGTGCGCGGCGCCCGGACCTAATATACCGACCTTCGATAAACGTAAGTGCGTTCCGATAAGCCTCCCATCGCATTCCCTTCGTTGCCGCAATGCGCTGCAAGGTAGCTGACGCGGTGTCGGCATTTCCGTCAAAGCCGGCGCCGCTATTCCATGGATTCAGGATCGGGGTCGGCGAATAACGATCGAGAAAGAACGTCTCCAGGTCAGCGCGAGAGGCGGCGTCCAACGCGAAGGTCGCGTCGTCCCATGCACCTCGCGTTCGTCCAGTGGCCTGCCTGCCAAGCACCCTCAGAATCCCCAGCGCCTTTAGATATCCGAGAAGCGAGTCGTTTCTGCATCCGGCGAGGGTCAGCGGCATTTCTTTTCCTCCGCACTCGCCCGCCAATCCGCAAGACGTACGAGAAGCTCTAGATACGCCAGGCGAAACGGTCCAAACGTTTCCGAATCGCGCAACCCAATCGCCCGATCGATCCAAGAGGGCTCTGCGTCATTCGCACCCACCCTGAATGGGTCCAAGCGAAGGGTGAACTGCGGGCTCGCCACCCCTCCCCCGAGGTCGGTCGCCGGCACAACATCTCCATCCCGGCAGCCGAGAATCTGGAAGGGTTCTTCACCTGCTTCGTACGGAAGTTGCTGCGCGGCGACGCGAACTCGCCCCATGTGCGCCGCGATGAGGTATGCAACGGCATCGGCCCACCGATCATCGCCATGTGCATGCAGGTATGCCAGGGCGCCGGGGAGCTCGTGCAAGAATCCGCGTCTTTTGTGCCGTGCGTAACGATCGATGCCCTTGGCCCACACGCCGACGGCACCGTGATTTGCACGTTGCATCGTCTCCTGGAAAACCTGATGTGCCTTTCCCGCATCGTGCCACAATGCCGCCGTGGTAACGACCGTAGCTGCCGGTTCAGCGAATGCTACGGCCTCGACTAATATCCGCGCCATATCTTTGGCATCCTGGGAGTGTCGCGCTAATGTCACTGCTTCGCCGATACCGGACAGAATATCCGAATCGATCGTTTCGCAGCATTCGCCGAGATCGTCCGTTACTTCGTGCGGAACCGGCTCGACAAGTCGTTGGTTTTTGCCAAACCCCAGCGTCGTGTCGTACCAACCCACGTCCGACTTGAGCCAAACGAGTATGCCCGGCCGCACTTCAGCCTCGCTGAGGTCGGTCCACGCTGCATCCGCGTCCTTTGCAAACTGGTTCGAGCAACGCGCGTCTTTGCCGTGCCCGCCGGCACGAAGACCACGCACAAGCTCTCGAATTTGAGACACCGGCGCAGCGCAGAGCTCTTCGCGGACAGGTCGGTCCTTTGCGTTCGGTGGCTCGTCGCGCCAAAAGACCGACACCGACATCTCATCGCCTTCGCGGATATACGGCGAAACATCTACGTTATGCCCCGCGAAGTCCGGCGCCGTGTCAAAAAGATCCAACAACTCCGGTTTTCGTATGACAAGGCCGGAGCGTAGCGGAATCGCGTTCGCGGGCGGAAGGTCAGTTGGCGCGACGCTTGCGCCCTCCATGGTGATGAGCAGCCGTCGGGCAGCAATAATATCCTCGATCTCGTACGGAGCTGCTTCGTTCTTCTTCGGCTCGCCTCCGTCGAGCCACAGGCACATCGATCCAGAATCCAAACCGAATCGATTACAGCGTCCGAATCGCTGCACCAGCGATGACCACGGAGCCACGTCCGTGATGAGTGTGGACGCGCTTACGTTCACGCCTGCCTCGACGACTTGCGTCGACACGACGATGCGTCCAGGCCCCGACGGGTCGATCTCGGCGAGTAGGCTCTGCAGATGACACTTGCGGTCGTTCTCCCGAAATCGCGAGTGAAGCAGCACCATGTCCGCCCCGTCCGGAGTCCGTCCGAGTTGTCGAAAGATTTCCCGAGCCCTTTCGACTTGATTGACGACGACGAGCGTAAGTGTGCCGGGCCGATGGCGCTCGCGCGCGACGCCTGCAACGATCTTCGGTTCGTACGCAGCTACTCGCTCGATCCGCTTCTGCGCCGAGACGACTCGCTTCACGTGCGGATTGGTGTTGTCGGCATCACCGAGGACGACGCGCGCCTTCCCCTGGAGCGTAAAATCCGCCGTCTCGAACCACGACTCATCGATCGTCGCCGACGCCAACGTCAGCTCAGTTCGATGATACGTACCTAGGCGATCTCGGAAGCCCTGAAGCTGCGTTGCTGTGACTGCGCCGATACCCTGTAACTGCACCTCGTCGATGACCCAGTAGGCATCGTTATTCAGAGCACCAAACGCCATTGGCCACTGCGTTCGGCTCATCGCATAGCCGCGATTGAGCGCACGAGATAGAAGCATATCCTGTGTGCCGATGACGACGTACGGCGCCTCGGGATTTCTCAACCATTCTTCACCCACGTCGCCGCCCATAACCAAATCGACGCCCGGGCACCGGATTCCAGCCTGAGTTAGGCGTGCAAAGCAGTCTCCAATGCGATCTCGCGTCTGTTCCACCAGCGAACGCATCGGCAGAACATAGACCAGCCGGCGAGGAGTCTCTGCCGGGCTTACGAGGCGACGGTAAAGCCAAGACAACACCGTCGCCTCAGTCTTACCAAGCCCCGTCGGAACTCCCAACACGACGGGCGCTGCCATCGCACCGAGAAGAGCTTGATACGGATATGGAGCGTTCCCGGTCGCTATCTCAAAAAAATCTTCGTACGACTGCATCTCGTCCATCACACACAAAAGGAGTAATAAACCGGGGAATCAGTGCTGCGCTCGCCTCCCCCGGCACAACCGTTTCCGCTACGCGGATCCTAAGCAGGGCGAGTCGCGGGCGGCTCTTTTTTGCCGAGTGCGCCGGTAAAACGCCGGATGGCACGTCTTCTTCCATAAGACTCTGAAATAGCCGCCGTTGCCAGATAAACGGCGACGGACCTAACAACGCTTTAAACTCGTTGTCGAAGACGCTATCCGCCACCGCCATCGTCTCGATCATGCGTGTATCTTTTGCAGCGAGCGCAAGGCTTGAAGGAATAAATTGGCAGATAAGTCCAAGTCTCCAACATGCCCGAAACTAGAAGCTTCGCCGTTGTGCTTGAGCCTGATACAGAGGCCGGCGGATACACCGTCATCGTCCCAGCATTGCCCGGCGTGGTCACTGAGGGCAACACGCTGGACGAGGCGATTGCCAACGCCCATGACGCGATCCGCCTTTGCTTGGATGACCTGGCAGAGCAGGGCCTCGATATACCGGCGAGCGATATCGGTGCGCGGCTCGAACGCATCGAGGTCCCACTCGCAAGCTAAACGCCGCCTTTGAAGCGACTCCCGCGGATCACGGGTGAAGAACTCCTCCGAAAGCTGCGACGCGCAGGTTTTGAAGTCGTGCGTTCCAGCGAAATGGTACTGTTCAAGCAAGACGACTTCGCGCAGACCAACGTGCGACCGGCGCTCCGCTGGGGGCGTCACAGCGTCACCTCTGCCGCTAGAGCCGGAACTGTCTCCGTGCCGCCATCTTCTCGCTCGCTGAACCGTACCTCGCGCACTGCGGTGTCGATGCTCTCTACGGGCTGCAGCCCGCTATCGACGCCGAGCAGTTTGCCGAGCTCGCGGCCGGGGACGAGGAGATTGTCCATCTTGCCGACCGACTCGTTGAATTTCTCGACGGTATGGTTGAGGTATTTCCCGACTTTGCCGAGCGTTTCGAAGAACTTCACGAGCCGGTCGTGGAGCATGCGACCGCGGCGAGCCACTTCTTCTGCGTTCTCCTGCTGCTTCTGCAAGCGCCAGCCGTTCGCGAATGCCTGAAGGCAGCACAGCAACAACAGCGGCGAACAGATCACGATCCGGTAGCGCAGCGCCTCCTCGATTAGATTCGGCTCTTGTGCTAGGACCGCCGAGAGCATGGACTCGTTGGGAACGAACAGGATCGTCATCCCCGCGTAGCCCTCGATGCGATCGTACGCGCGCCCGCGCAGCTCGGTGACGCGCGCCTTGAGGTCTTGCGCGCTTTGTTTAAGCAGCCGCTGGCGCTCCGTCTCGTCCGTCTCAGAGACGGCGCGGATGTAGTTCACCGCCGACGTTTTGGCATCCAGCGGCACTTCGAGGCCGCCGGTGAGATGCACCATGACATCGGGCCGTTCACCGCTCCCGTCCAATGAACGCACCCCGGTCTGCGTATCGTAATCACAGTGCTCGGTCATCCCGGCTAGCTCCACGATTCGCTCGAGCGCGATCTCACCCCAGTTCCCCGCGATTCGAGGATTTTGGAGCGCGTTGCGAAGCTGTCCGGTCGTGTCGTTGGTAGTCCGCACGGCCTCTTGCAAGACGCTCTGCAATCGCGCCACCTGCTCGAGCTGCGTCTTGAGCGCGCCGAGATCTTCCGCGCTGTGCTTTTGCAGCGCGCCGACGGCAAGACTGAACTTTCCGAATTCCTCACGCACCGGCCCCATCAGCCCTTTGATCTCCTCCACCCGCGTGTTCAAGCTTCCGGCAATCGTCTCACGCTCCGCGCCGAGCTTCGCCGTCGCGAGTTCCAAGAACGACGACTGCGCGTTCCCCAGCGCCTGTTGCGCGAGGTTCTGAAATTGGCCCAGCATCTTCTCTTCGAGCCCGGCGCGCTCGCGGGCGAACGACTCGCGCTCGCGCAAGAGCCACGTCAAGGCAACACCGGCAGCAAGAGCAACGAGCAGCACGACAGGAGAGCTGGTGATCATCATCAGCGCCAGTATGCACCACCGCCGTGCCACCCGTGCGTCGCGGTGCCGTCATCGAGAGACGGCCCGGCAAAGAGACGGCGGAAGCGAAGTCGTACGACGCACCTCGCGTCCGTTCTGCTTAGCGGTCCAACCGCTCCTCGAAGGAAAAGACCTTCTCAGCCGGGGCCGAGGACGTCCCGCATGTGCACACTGAGCTCCGGCAACGCGGTGGGCACTATGGTAGTGTCGCCGCGCACGACGTGGTGCGTCGCGTACCGTCCCTGTTCGGGCAACGTGTATACCTCGATCGCCTTTGCGCCGAGGTCAACGATCCACACCTCCACGATGCCTGCAGCGGCATACAGCGGCAGTTTCACTACGCGGTCGAAGAGCAGCGACGAATCGGCAACCTCGATGAGCAGCAAGATGTCGCCCGGCCGCGGGTGTGCGGCGGCATAGAAGTCGTCACGCGCTTGCAAAATCGCAATATCCGGCTCGGGCTCGGAATCGGGTGGAAGCACGATGGGACTCTGTACGCCAACCACCGCGCGCTTTCCAAGGGCGAGCGAGAAAAATTGCGTCAGGCGTAGGACGCACGAATTGTGCGGCGGTCCGATCGGGCTCATCTCGACGATCTCTCCGGCAAGCAGTTCTACGCGATCGTCGGAGGTCAAGATGCCGTGCGCCACCATTTCGTCGTAAGCCTCGACGCTGAAGCGATGGTGGCGGAGCTGCACGCTCATGGTACCGAACGGATTCGACGTCACGCTCATACCTCCCCATCCCTCGCAAATGCCCAGCCGGCAAGCGGCTGCGACGAATTATCCGGTGAGCCGTTCCGTTTCGGGTGCAGCTCCGGCGTACGCCCGAGCAACGTCTTCGATCAGCTCGCGCGCGAAGGCGACGGCTTCCGGCGGAGCAGCCACGACGGCCTGCGATCCGAATCCAAGCGCCCAGCGCACCACCTCGCCGAGATCGTCGACGATCAGCGAGATCTCGACGCCACCGTCGGGAAGATCGACGATGCGTTGCCCTTGCTGCCAGATTCTCGCACGCGCAGCGGCCGCCACGCGCGCACGGAAGCGAACGGTAACCTCGACACCGGCCGATCCCCCGATCCATCCGACGGCGCGTTCCGCTAAAAACCGGTCCGGCACCGGGCGGCGCTTGAACGTGCCGGTCTTGCGCATCGGGCCGCTGATCGCGTCGAGCGCAAAATGACGCCAGTCCCTTCTGCGCAGGTCGTAGCCGACGAGATAGTAACGGCCCGCGCGTGCGACGACGTGGTACGGTTCGACGTGGCGTTGCGCACGCGCGCGGGCCGCCGGCGTGTACGAGAACTCCACACACGCCGGTCCGGCGGCAGCGTCTTTCAGGAACCGAAAGACACCGAAGACGCGATCGCCTTCATGGGGCTGCGCCCCGCGTAGGTGCAAAAAGCCGCTCCGCGAATCGGCGGCCCGTTCGCCGACAGCGTCGCGCAGCTCATGTTGAATCGGTCCGCCAAGCGCCGCCGCAATTCGGCCCAGCAGATCCGTCATCTCCCGGCCGTGGGCGCTCAGACGCTCGGCACGCCGGTCGGATGCCGTCAAGAAGACGCGGCCGTTCGTGATCGGGGAGATCGAGAAGCCCTGCTCGCGGCCGATCTCCCGCAGTTTACGCAGATCACGTTGGAATACGCGCTTCGAGATCTCGTAGCGCCGAACGCAGGCCGCATAGTCGAGCACCTCGTCGCAAAGCAACGTCACCAAAATCGAGACGACGCGCACGAGGTGCTTCGCCGGTGCATCGGTTCGCCGGCGAGCGCGCTTACGGCGAAGCGGCACCGGACCCTGATGCCCCGTCGCCGTCATCGCCGCCCTCCTCCGAGGGGGGCGTCATGAAGCGCGGTGGCGCGAAGGCCCCAGACCGAGACGTGGTCGAGCGAGGCTGCGCTTGACACGCCGGCGTGTTCCGTCTACACCAGCAGGACTTCCTCGAAGGAAGACTCCTGCCACGCTGAGGCCCCCGCCGCCGCGAGCCGTCCACTCCGGCAGGATTGATTTCACGTAAAATACGTGTTACACGTAAACCTGTGAAACAAAACATCACGATTAGCCTCGAAACCGAGATGCTCCGCAAGGCAAAGATACTGGCCGCGCAGCGCGGCACGTCGATCAGTGGCTTGCTTGCCTTGCAGCTCGAGCGGCTGATCGGCGAAGACGACGCCTACGAAAAGGCGAAGCGGCAAGCCCTGGCGCTCCTCGAACGGGGCTATCATCTGGGCGGATCGCGCTCCACCGATCGAGCTGAGTTGCATGAGCGATAAAACGTTCGTCGACACGAACGTGCTGGTGTATGCGCATGATGTCGACCATCGATCAAAGCACGACATCGCCAAGACCACGCTACAAGGCCTCTGGAATAGCGCAACCGGCGTGCTGAGCCCGCAGGTGCTGCAAGAATTCTACGTCACCGTCACCCACAAGATCGCCGTCCCCCTCAAGCGAGAAGCAGCACGGTCGATCGTGACCGCATACGGCGTCTGGTGCATCGACATTACGCCAGCCGACGTCTCCGCCGCATTTCTCATCGAAGACGAGGCACGGATCGGATTCTGGGATGCACTCATCGTCGCGTCTGCAGTCAAGGCCGGTGCGACGACGTTGCTCTCCGAAGACTTGAACGAAGGCCAGATCATCGCAGGCGTCCGGATTGAGAACCCATTTGCACAAAGCGCTTGCTGACGGCTTCCCGTGCCGTGATCAAGCCATACGACGGGCGCCCGGGGCGCGAACGGCGCAGGCGCCGCCTCCTCAGGCCCCCGGCGGCAAGCGTCCTCAGCAGATTCTTAGAACCCGGGGGATGCCGGGTACGTTATGTGGAGTGGAGGAGAAAATTGTCATGGTCAAATTTTTACTAGCAGCCGTAGCGGCTCTGGGGCTGAGCAGCCCCCTCGCTGCGCAGGCCCAAGAGGCTCCATCCTACGCCCAGCAGCCGGCGCCGTCGTATGCCTCGCAGGATCAGGCGATCCACGGCCGGGTGGTGAGCTTCGACGGTAGTTACGATTTAGCGGTGCGCGACGACCGGGGATACGTCGATCACGTCCGGATGCACCAAGGGACGATCATCAACCCGACGGGTCTCACGCTTGCTCCCGGTATGGTCGTGAGCATCGACGGGTATAACGCGGGTGCGTATTTCTCGGCCACCGAGATCGACACACCGTACACGTATTATGAAGGCGTCCCGTATTACTACGGACACCCGTGGTTCTACTACGGCCCGTCGGTGAGCCTTGGCTTCTTTTTCGGCGGTGGTCCCGGATGGCACCACGGCTGGGGGCGCTGAACTCTTAGGCAACGGCGTGCGTTCACATCGCGGAGGACTCATACCATGATTCGATACATACAGGCGGCCCTAGCCGCAGCGATTCTCGCACTCCCGCTATCCGCCCAAGCGCAAGTGCCCTCGTACGCCCAGCCCGCAGTGAGCGGGGACGAGACCATTCACGGGCGCGTCATTGCCTTCGACGGAGGTTATAACCTCGAGGTGCGCGATGAGCGCGGTTTCGTCGACCATGTCCGCCTTCATCCGGGCACGATCATCAACCCGACCGGGCTGACGCTCGCGCCAGGCATGGTCGTGAGTATCCTTGGATATAACAGCGGCGCCTATTTCGCGGCCAATGAGATCGATACGCCGTACGTGTTCTATGGAGCCGTCCCGTATTACGACGGCTATCCGTGGTGGCACTGGGGCCCGACCGTCAGCCTCGGCTTCTTCTTCGGACATCCGGGATGGTGGCACGGTGCCTATCTGCACGGAGGCTACGGATGGAATGGCGGCGTCCGCGTCTACAGCGGCGTCCACATCAACGCCGTCTATCACGGCGGCACGTTCCACGGGCACGAATACGTCGCGCCGATGGCGCACGGCGGCTATTACGCCCACGGCCACGGACACATGGGTCACGGACACCACTAACCGGACGGCGTAAAGGAACCCGTTTCCAACTACGAAACATGACGGTGCCGCTGCGCTCTCTGCCAGCGGCACCGTTGTAATTGGTTGTCTTGAAGGAGGACACGATGT
>DATJTD010000061.1:0-2856 GCA_035503775.1 Candidatus Acidiferrales bacterium | reverse complement strand
TCGCACCTTCGTAGAGCATGGCTACGTAGTCCGCCATGGCAAAAATACTCGGCAGATCATGTGAGACCACGACGACGGTGCCGTTGAGTTTTTTGCGCAGCCGGGTGATCGTCTTGGTGAGCAAGTGGGTGAGGATGGGATCGAGACCCGTCGTCGGTTCGTCGTAGAGGACGAGTTCGGGGTTGGTCACGACCGCACGCGCAAATCCCACGCGCTTGGCCATACCGCCGGAGAGTTCGGACGGCATCTTCTCCCGCACGTTCTCGAGGCCGACCGACTCAAGCGTGTTGTCGACGATGCGTGCAATTTCGGCATCGGAAAGTCTGGTGTGCTCACGCAGCGGCATCGCCACGTTTTCGAAGACGTTGATACTGTCGAAGAGCGCGGCAAACTGAAACGAGAAACCAACCGAGCGGCGGAACTCGACGAGATCGCGATCGTCCATCGCCCCGAGGTCGACGCCTTTGACCGTGACGCGACCGGCACTGGGCATGCGCAAACCGTTGAGCAGGCGCAGAATCGTCGACTTTCCCGCGCCCGAGAGCCCAATGATGCACGTGATCGCACCTTGTTCGATGTCGAGGCTGCAGTGGTGCAGCACGATGCGCGAGCCGTACCGCAGGGTCACGTCGTCGAGGCGCGCGAGTATCACTTCCCTTCGGTGTACCCGAAGAGCAGATACGACATCGAGAAGTTGGCGACGAAGATGAGGATGATCGAGGTGACGACGGCGGAGGTGGTCGCTCGCCCAACCCCCGCGGCGCCGACACGCGTGCGCATGCCCTGATAGGAACCGATGAGAGCGATGATAATGCCGAAGACGACGGCTTTGATCATCCCTTTGACGAAGTCGGCGATCCCGACGCTCTGACGCACGGAATCGAGGAATTCCGAGTAGCCGATATGCGCGACCGTGTTTGCCAGCCACATGCCGCCGGCAATCGAAACGATATCCGAAAACAAGGTGAGGATAGGCAGCATCGCCATGAGGGCGACCAGACGCGGCACGACGAGCATGCGCGCCGGCGAGAGGCCAAGCGCCTCGAGCGCTTCGATCTGCTCGGTCACGACCATCGAGCCGAGTTCCGCTGCAATTGCCGCGCCGCAGCGTCCGGCGACGACCACGCCGGTGAGCATCGGTCCGAGTTCACGTGCCGCGCCGAACGCGACGACGCCGCCGACCATATTGGCGAAGCCATAGTGCACTGCTTGCTGCGCGGACTCCAGCGAGATGACCATACCGGTGAAGAGCGCCGTCAAGACGACGATCGAGACCGACTGCACCCCGAGGAAATATGCTTGGTTGACCGTCTCGGCAACACGCAGTTTGAGACGCGCGAGGACGCGCAAGCTCTCGCGCGACAAATCGGCGACGCCCCCGGCATATTCCAAGACGCCGAGCGTTCCCCGTCCGATGTCTTCGAGCACTTTCATCGTGGGTGAGTTCCTCCGGGAGCTCATCAGTCGCCGAGTTCCGCGAGGGCGCGTAAGACGCCTTGCGTGATCTCGATGCGGCGCAGCGCAACGCCGCGTTCTGCCGTTAGGTTGAATTGCAGCTGACTCACGTGGCTCAGGCGCCGGTCGAGGTCACCGACGTGCTGCCGCGCCTCCTTTTCGAACTCGCTGAAATAGCGCCGCACCGCACGCAGGTAGGCGGCGACCTGCGCGGAGGTTACCGGTTGTCCGGAGGCGAGGGATTCGCGCATGCGGCGCTGCGCCCGCAGCATGGCGTTGCCGCGCAGATGAAAGGTGCCGACGCGCTCGACGAACTCGCGCAGCTTCTCGCGTTCAGCGTCCATGCGGGGGCGCAACCGCGAGAGCCGCCCGCTGATGCGCAAACAATTCGGTGATTCCAGCGTGCGCGAGGGCGAGCAGGGTGTCGAGCTGCGCGCGATCGAAGGGGCGCGCCTCCGCCGTCCCTTGGATCTCGACGAACGTTCCGGCGTCGGTCATGGCGACGTTCATGTCGACCTCCGCACGGCTGTCTTCGCTATACGCCAGATCGAGATGCGGAAGCCCGTCGACGAACCCGACGCTCACGGCGGCGACTTGGCGCGTGAGCGGCCACTTGTTGGAAGCCGGATCGATGGTGCGCCCGAGCGCGAGCGCGAGTGCGACGTAGGCTCCGGTGATCGCCGCCGTACGCGTCCCTCCGTCGGCCTGCACGACGTCGCAGTCGACCGTCACAGTGCGTTCGCCCAAGAGCTTTTGATCCAGCACCGCGCGCAGCGCGCGGCCGATGAGGCGTTGAATCTCGTGCGTGCGCCCACCCAGACGTCCCTTGGTCGATTCGCGCTGCGTTCGCTCTTGGGTCGCCCGCGGCAGCATCGCGTATTCGGCGGTGATCCAGCCGTGGCCGCGACCCCGCATCCAGGGCGGGACTTTCTCTTCAACAGTCGCTGCGCAGATGACGCGCGTGTTCCCGAGGCTGATGAGGGCGCTCCCCTCGGCATAGGCGAGGTAATGGGGTTCGATCGTCACCGGACGCAGTTGATCGTAGTTGCGGCCATCGAGACGAGCGCGAGTACTCAACAAGGTGCTGTCATTCTACCGTTACCGTCTTTGCCAAGTTGCGCGGCTGATCGATGTCTTTTCCGTCGAGGTCGGCAATGTGGTACGCGAGAAGCTGAAGTGGGATGACGTTGACGATCGGCGAGAGGAGTTCATCGACTTTGGGCACCCAAAAGACGTGCTCGGCGAGGGCCGCCGCCTCCTCGTCTCCGTGGTTGGCGACCAGATAAAGCGGGGCTTCACGCGCCCGGGCTTCGGCGAGATTCGAGAGCATCTTCTCGCGCACGCGGCCGCCGGTGACGATACCGACGACCGGGACCTTCGAGTCGAGCAGC
The DNA here is from genome assembly GCA_035503775.1 of Candidatus Acidiferrales bacterium. Lineage (GTDB taxonomy): Bacteria > Vulcanimicrobiota > Vulcanimicrobiia > Vulcanimicrobiales > Vulcanimicrobiaceae > DATJTD01. The sequence goes on along the minus strand of DATJTD010000061.1, from coordinate 10 downwards.
GCGATCGGGC
>DATJTD010000060.1:0-11581 GCA_035503775.1 Candidatus Acidiferrales bacterium | reverse complement strand
GGCCACCGCGCACGGCACGCCGTGGCAGACGTTCGGCACGATGATCGGCGAATGGGCGGGTCCGCTGGCCGATCCCGCGATCGCCGGGATGGCGCCGAAGCGGTCGACGCTGCCGGCTGAGCTCCCCCAGCCGGAGGCAGCGCCGCAGGCAGCGCCTCCGAAGGCGCCGAGCGGCGGCCTCGACGCCGCGCTCGAACCGGTGGCGCGGCGCATGGAGCGGGTGCGGCTGCCGGCGGATTTCGTTCGCGGGATACTCGCGCCGGGGGCCGAGCTCGAGTTGAACGAAGTGGCGATGCGCTGGGCCGGAATGCCGAACAAGAACGAACGCGCGGCGCTGCGCGAAGTGCTCGACGCACTCGCCGGCGCCGGTTACGTCGAACCGATAGGAGAGGAATCGTGGAAGGTCGTTCGCGCCGCCGATTGAGCGGCATCGTCATGTGCGCGCTGGTCGCGGTGGTTGCCGCGGCAGCGGTTTCCGTCGCCGGGGCATCGGTCGGACCGGCGCAGCAGCAGGGCATCTTTGCGCTGCTCGGCGGCACGCAGAAGATTACTTCGGTGTTCTGGGCCGAGCACAAGTCGGGGCTGACCTCGACGCTGAACGTCCGGCAGTTCACGATGAGCGCCAATCAGCCGATCCTGCAGTACGACGTCGACATGCAGAAGCTCATGCACTTGATCGTCGTTCGCGACGACTTCGCGACCTTCGCGCACGTGCATCCGACGTTCGATGCGAAGACCGGGACGTTCAGCGTCACGTTCACGAAGGGCCCGAACCACCGGTATTACGTCTATGCCGACAGCACCCCGCACGGCATCGGCCAACAAGTCTTCCGGTTCGTAATGCAAAACGACGGCCCGCTCGCGATGTCGAAGGTTTCGATGCGCCCGTCGACGCCGTACGCGCACGCCGGTCCGTACGAGACGATCCTTCCGAAGACGATCGTGATCGCGAACAAGCCGCAGCTCGTGTATCTCACGATCGTCAAAGACGACGACCCGGCCGACGATCTCGTGCCGTATCTCGGAACCGCCGCGCACGTGGTCTTCATCAACACCTCGACGCTGCAGTATATCCACGTCCATCCGATGCTCAAGGGGCAAAAGGTGAGCGGAACCATGCAGTCGATGGAGATGGGCTCGGCGGGGAAAGCCGGCCCGTTCCTGCAGATGATGCTGCCGCCGCTGCCGCCCGGCGTCTACAAGACGTGGGTCCAGTTCGCCGGCGCGCCCAAGGCGACGGTGTATACCACCGCCTACACGATCGTCGCGCAGTAATCGGGCGGCCAAGGAGGTTTCGCGACGAGCGGTAAGGAGCTGGAATGGAGCAAAACAGACGGCTCACGCGCGCCAGTCTTTTGAAAGCGTGCAGCGCGCTCTGCGCGCTCGGGGTTCCGAGCCTCGCCGCCGCAGAACCGGACGGCGGCATCGCACTGCCTCCGCTCGAGCAAGAGGAATCGGCATTTCGGACGCATGCCTATAACGGCAGCACCGATCCATATCCGATTCCCTGGCTCGACAAGAACGGCAGCCACAATCAGCCGGCCGGCCCGAACGTCGAGCTCTCTCACATCTACCACTTCAAAGGCGACGTCGCGCGCTGCAGCGGGTTTGCGGGGATGGGCACGGACAATCGCGGCAACCGCATCCCGTTTGGCTCGCCGACGACGGATTTCGGTTGGATGACCGGTGAGTATTGGGCGGCGCGCAAACCGCAGCAAGGATCGTTCGTCCATATTTGACTGACCCTCTTTCGGGGATCGGCGATTCCCGCGAACCAGATTCACGACAATCACCCACCGATCTCGCCTTCGGGCTTGTATTGGGTCGTCGAGATTCCGAGCGGCGCATTGATCGCGAGCCCCGACGGCCGGACCACGACGCTGCACATGCGCGACGTGCCGATCGTGGATCAGCCCCAATGGCCCTCGTACGATACGCCGACCTATCCCGCGCGGTTGACGTTTACGCTCGCCTTTACCAAGTCAGACGAGCCGCTGGCGTACGAGAGCGCGGAACGACAGTTCCGGTTCACCGGGTTCAAGGCTTCCGCGCAACTCGAAGCGGCCGTAGAGGTTCCTTCAATCGGCTTCGCGTGGAGGTCCGATCCGCTCGGCACGTCGCAGGCCGCATTTGCGGCAATCGGCGAGGAAATCAACGGAAGGTATTACCAGCGCGGCTAGCTGTCGCTGTTTCGGCGTCGACAAAGCTTCTTCGGCTTTATCGCCGCTATCCCACCAGGTCGTGCCAGCTGCGCGCGTGCAGCACCACGCCGTAGTGCTCGGCGGCGGCGCGGATGTTGGCGAAGGCTCGGGCGCGCTCGCCGTCCGAGACGTCGCGCACCTGGCTGAAGCGGGCGATCGCGCTGCGGACGTGGGCGGCATCGGTGAGCGGTTCTTTGCGCTCGGCCGGAAACGCGAACGCGCTGCCGGGGAGTTTCGAACGCGTCGTGTCGCTCGCCGGCGGTTTCCAGGTTACTTGCATGAGCCGCATCGTAGCGCGGCGCGATGACGCGGGCTTGGCGGCGGTGCGACCGCCGCGTGAACGGCGGCCCGCCTCCTTAGAGCAACACGCGAACGTCGTCGAAGGCGTAGACGACGTCGTCGTAGTGATCGGCGTCGTGTTCGATGCCCTCCGGAACCACGCGCGCGCCGAGGTGCTCGTAGAACCGGCGCGCCGGGTTCAAGCGCAGCGCCCGCAGCGCCATGCTCTCTATGCCGCCGTCGAAAAGCCGCTGCGCCATCGCACGCAGCAGCGCGCGGCCGATTCCCTGCTTTTTGACGTCCGGCACGAGGTAGAGCGTCTGCAGGTAGCTCCCGAACCGGCGATCCGGCTCGTCGAGCAGCAGCGCGCTGGCGAAGCCGACGACCTCGCCGGATTCGTCGCACGCGACCAGCGTGATGCGGTTCGGCTTTTCGAGTAAGGGCGCCCACTGCTCGCGACGCACCTCGACGGTGCGCGCGTCGATCACCTCGTCGGGCACCAGTCCGCGATAGGTTGCGTGCCACGACGCGACGTGCACGCGCGCGATAGCGCCTGCGTCGTTTGGAACGGCCGTCCGGATGCGAACCCCCATCGCGCGCTTCGTCAGTAGGGCATGTCGTCGTCGCCAAGCCCGAAGTAGTGGCCGAGCTCGTGCATCACGGTCTCACGCACCTCGCGCACGGCGTCGGCGCGATTCCGGGCGATGCGCGCGATCGGGCCGCGAAAGACGGCGATTTCGTCGGGCAGCAGCGGCGGCGCTTCACCCCGCTCGGTCAGTGGAACGCCGCGATAGATGCCGAGCAGTTCGCCCTCGCCGTCTTCGCAATCGTCGTCCTCGTCGACCAGCTCGAGATCTTCTTGCGTCGGCTCTTCCTCGATCGCGATCGCGACGTTCCGCACCATGTCGGCAAAACGCTTGGGCAGCGTCGCGAGCGCGTCCTCGACGATCGCCTCGAACTCCGCGTCGCTCAGATCGGCGCCCACAGCTAGGCTCGCACGGCCATGGCGCGCCGCACGTACTTCACGCCGATCGCAACGAAGAACAGGATCGTCGCCAGCAACACGATGGTCGCGCCGCTGCTGGCGCGCACGTAAAACGAGAGATAGAGTCCTCCGAGGGTGCTGACCGAGCCCATGAGCGCGGCGATCGCCATCATCGGCGGGAAGCGGGACGTCAGTTGATAGGCGGCCGCGGCCGGCGTGACCAGCAACGCGGCCACCAAGACGATGCCGACCGCCTGCAGCGCGACCACGATCGTCAATGCGAGCATCACGAGCAAGGCATACTCGTAGACCGGCGCGTTGATGCCGCTGGCCTGCGCGACGACCGGATCGAACGAGGTGTAGAGCATGCCCCGGAAGAGCACCACCAGCGTCGCGCCGATCCCGACGCTCAGCGCCAGAATCAACCAGAGATCCTGCGGCTGCACCGCCAGGATGTCGCCGAACAGAAAGCTCTGCAGGTCGACCGCGTAGCTGCGCTGCTGCGACATGAGATAGACGCCGAGCGCGAACATGCCGGTGAACAGCACGCCGATGGTGGTATCGAGCGAGATGCGCCCGCGGCGATGGACGAAGCCGATGCCGACGGCCGTCACGATCGCGACCGCCGCCGCACCGATATAGTAGTTCGCACCGCGCAAATAGGCGATCACGATGCCGGCGAACGAGGCGTGCGCGATGCCGTCGCCGATGAACGAGAGCTTGCGCAACACGACGTAGGTGCCCATCGTCGAGCAGATCAGCCCCACCGCCAGTGCGGCGGCGAAGCCGCGCTGCATGAACGCGTAGTGGAAGGGCTCGACGAGATATTGCAGCGTCACCGATGGATCTCGGGATGCGCGGCGTGCGCTTCGTGCGCCGGATGGTCGGTACGCAGATGGCCGTGGGTGTGCGTGTGCTCGCGGATGGCGGCGTAGACCCCCGATTCGACGACCTCGTGCGGCGTGCCGAGCGCGAGCACGCGCCGGTCGAGCACCAGCAGCCGGTCGAACCACTCGTCGACGCGATCGAGATCGTGGGTCGTCATGATCACGGGCAGACCGCGCGCGACCAGATCGCGCACGACCTTGCGCAGCGCGTCTTCGGTCGCCGCGTCGACGCCGGTCGTCGGTTCGTCGAGCAGAAGCAGCTTCGGCTCCTGGGCGATCGCACGCGCGACAAAGACGCGCTGCTGCTGGCCGCCCGAGAGATTGGCGATGTGACGCTGCGCGAGCGCCGTCATGTTGACGGCCTCGAGTGCCGAGTGGACGACGTCACGGTCGCGCGCGTCGAAGCGCTGCCAGAACTTCATGCGCGCGAAGCGGCCCATGGCGACGACGTCCCAGACATTCGCGGGAAACGACCAATCGACGGCCTCGATCTGCGGCACGTAAGCGATCGAGCCGGGCGGGAGCTTACGCGGCTGCATCCCGAGCACGGCGAGCTCGCCGCTCGACGGCGTCAGCAGTCCGGCGACGGCTTTGAGCAGCGTCGACTTTCCCGAACCGTTGGGGCCGACCACGCCCAACGCTTCGCCGAACGAGACGGTCAGCGTCGCATCGAGCAGCGCGACGAAATCGTCGTACCGGACGGTCAGGTCGCGCGCGACGACGGCGTCGGTCACTTGAGCGTCTTGACGATGACGCCGGTGTCGTAGTCGAGCATGCCGATGTAGTCGGCGACGCGCGGATCGGTGCCGATCGAGTCGTCGTAGAGGTTCTCGACGACGCCGATGCCGGCGCCCTGCGCGATCGTGTAGAGCAGCTTCGGGCTGTATTCCGGTTCGCTGAAGACGCCCTTGACGTGATGCTGCTTGGCGAGGTCGATCAGGCGTGCGATCTGCTGCGGGTTGGGCTCCTGGCCCGGATTGCGCTCGACGAAACCGAGCGTCGTGAGGCCGAACCGCTTGTTGTAGTAATACCAGGCGTTGTGGAAGACGACCATGTAGCGGTGCGACGGCGGAATCGTGTTGATGCGCGACTGGATGCTGTAGGTGAGCGCGTCGAGCTTGCCGGCGTAGGTAATAGCGTTGCGCTTGTAGGTGCCGGCGTGGACCGGATCGACGGCGATCAGCCCGTCGCGGATCGCAAAGACGTAGCGCTTGGCCAGCTGCGGATCCATCCAGAGATGCGGGTTGTCGTTCTCGACCGGCAGGCCGTCGGTGCAGACGACGCGCTTGAGCGACGTGTTGTTGCTCTGCGAGAGCATGCGATCGAGCCACGTCTCGAGGCCGGCGCCGTTCTCGACGAGCAACTGTGCGCCCGAGAGCATCGCGACGTCTTGCGGCGCGGGCTGAAAGGTTTCGGGCGAGGCGCCGATCGGTACGATGCTCTGCACGTGCACGAGATCGCCACCGACGCCTTGGACGAACGAGTTCAGCGTCGAGATCGTGGTGACGACCTCGACGTTCGCCGCGCCCTGCTGCCTGATGCTCTTGCTGCTGCTGCACGCGGCCAGCGCGACGATCGCGAAGGCGGCGAAGAGGCGACGCGTCAGCGGCATGACTTGCACGTTCCGAAAAACTCCATTGCGTGACCGCTCAGCTCGAAGCCGTTATGCGCACGCAGCGATTCGGCGAAGCGATCTATGGCGGTGCAGTCGACGTCTTCGACGCGGCCGCACGCGCGGCAAATGGCGTGATGGTGATGGCGATCCGGCTCGCACAGCATGAAGGAGGCTTCGCCCTGCGGATCGGTGCGCACGGTGACGTCGCCCTTGGATTGCAGGCGATCGAGCGTGCGATAGACCGTCGAGAGCGCGACCTTGGCTTTGCGCCGCTCGAGCTGCGCGTAAATCTCGGCGGCTGAGAGAAAGCGTTTTTGCCGCTGCAAGATTCCGAGGATCTGCTCGCGCGGCTTGGTGACGTATTCGGCGCGACTGGCCATACCCGAAACTATTTGCGAATGATTTGCAAAAGCCTTGCCGGCGAGGCGGTCGGGGCGGCCGCAGGCGACGAGGTCGGACAGGTCCCGGCCAGCACCTCCTGCTGGTGCCCGAGTTCGGTGAACCAATAATACGAGGTGTCGTGGAAGGGCGGCAGGGTCAGGCCGACCTTCGCGGCGCGGGACTGGATCTTCGGCTGCACGTCGGCGACCGGCGGCGGGGCGGTGCCCCCGTAATCGTCGTTGACGACGTTGGCGAGATCGAGCCAGCCCTGCGCGAGCATCGTGGTTTGGAGCGCCTTGACGGCCGCGGCGCAGTCGTTGAGGCGCGGCACGAGGTCGGACTGAAGGGCGGACGCCCACGCGGCGGTCGCGCCGAGCTGCGCGTAGAGCGGGTTGCGCTCCTGATCGGTCGAGCAGACGTTCTCGATGATGCCGCGCTCCTGGTTGAGGCTCTCGAGGATCTGCCCGAGGTCGGCGAAGCGCTTCTCGACGTCGGCTTGCGAGCCGGGCGGGCGCCGATCGTCGCTGCGGACCTCGTCTTGCATCTCGGTAATCATGCGCGCGTTACAGCGGCTGGAGATCGAGGCGACCGTGCCGCCGCGCGCGACGCGGGGCAGCGCGGCGAGGCTTGCGAGGAGGGCCAGCAGGGCGAGAGCGATCTTCACGATGCGCTCAAGGTGCCGAGCGCGCCGAGGGTTTTCCTGCGTGGGACTTGACGCCGGGGAGCCGGCGCCTGACTATGGTCTCCCGACCTCACCGCTCACCGGAGGCACATCCTATGCGAGTCATGCTCCGCCTTCAAATTCCGGCCGCAACCGGCAACGCCGCCATCAAGGACGGCCGTCTGGGCCACGTGCTCGGCTCGGCGTTCGAGCGCATCAAGCCCGAAAGCGCATATTTCAGCACCGTCGACGGCGATCGCGGCGGCTACATCGTCTTCGATCTCGCGCATCCCAACGACATCCCCTCGATCTGCGAGCCATTCTTCGCCGAGCTCGGCGCCAAGATCGAGATCATGCCCGTCATGACCGCCGACGACGTCCAAGCGGGCCTCTCCAAGGCCTTTCCGTCCTAGCAGGTTCAGCCCCGGCCGCGTATAATCCACGGGACTGCCCTTTTCCGGGCGGCCCCGTGGGGATGTAGCTCAGCTGGTAGAGCACTTGCTTCGCATGTAAGGGGTCAGGAGTTCGAGTCTCCTCATCTCCACCATTTAAAAGCGCCGCTGCCGTAAGGATTTGCGGCGTTTTTTGCTTCCCGGGCTCGGGCGGCGATCGGTGGGCTTGACGGCCAATTGACGGCCAATTGTCCGGAGCTCAGATATAAGCCAAGCAGCCGGATTCGCAGAGCCGTCCCTCAGGCGAACGCCTTGCGCCCCGCGCGTAACACAACTATAATGTTGTGTTATGAGGAGACGGTGATCCCGGAATTTACCGACGACGGCCTATTGCCTCCGGGCATCCACCAGGCGACGGATTGGTCCGAAATCGCGGACACCTTCGGTGGAAACACGCGGAGAGACGCTCTATTGGCTGGCCTTCGACTCATGCTCGAAGACCTCAGGCGAGCTGGATGTCGCGAAGTCTTTCTTGACGGCTCATTCGTAACCGACAAAGAGCTTCCGGGCGACTTCGACCTTACATACGAGTACGACCAGATCGATTACGGAGTGATTCATCCTGCATTGCTCGACGTCACTCCACCACGTATACAACAGAAGGCGCGATACGGCGGCGAGGCGCTTCCGAACGTCGTTTGCGAGACGGGGCAAGTCTTCGCGGATTTCTTTCAAAATGACAAGGCGTCAGGCGGCCGAAAGGGCATCGTGTCGATAGACCTCACGAGCATTTCTTTATGATCAAGAACGAACGGCAGTACCAAATGGCAACGACGCAGCTTACCCGACTGCGGGGGGCCGAGCAGGAGCTCGAGCAGCGAGCGCGGCCTCAATCGGAGAACCCGCTGCGACAAAAGCTTGAGCTCGATGCGGTACGCGGGCAGAGTCGTGAACTTGCGGCCGAGATCGCTGAGTACGATGCGTTACGAAGCGGCGCAACTAACGTTCCACCGATCCGAGATCTTGCGGACATTCCACGCGCGCTTATTGCGAAGCGCATCGCCGCCGGCATGACGCAGAAGCAACTAGCCGATGCGATAGGTGTGGCCGAGCAGCAAATTCAACGATACGAGGCCAACAATTACGCTTCGGCAAGCCTTACGCGCCTTAAAGAAGTTGCGCAGGCCCTCGATTTGAGCAGTGAACTGCCTTCCGAAGAACCTCCGGCAATCGATGCCATTCTTCGAAAGATGTCAAAGTCGGGATTTGATCGTGCTTTCTTCGAACGCAGGCTTCTTTCTGAAGTGAACATGACTTCGGCCAAAGACGCACGTGCGCCCGTGCTTGATTTTGTGGGAAGGCTGAGCCGCGTCTTTGGATGGAGGGCTTCCTCCATCTTGTCCGGAGCCGAATTGTCCACGCCGCACCTGGCAATGGCGGTAAGCTATAAGAAGCCGAAGTCGCATGATGCCACGAAGGCAGATGTCTTTGCAGCATACGCGGCGTTTTGCTCGGATCTAATTCTCAGAACAACGGATTTGCGGCCACGGCCTTTGGCCGATGACCCTGCCGTCTTACGTGAGGCGATAACAGCCGAATATGGCGAGGTCTGCTTCGAAACGATCGCCAGGTATTCATGGGATCATGGCATCGCGTTGTTACCTTTTTCAGAAAGTGGCGGGTTCCACTCGGCGATCTTCCGGCAAGAGGACGGCAGAGCTGTGGTCGTACTTACACAGAAGACGCCCGCTCGTTGGGCATTCGACACGGGGCACGAACTTGGACATTACGTCCGGCATCCTCGGGAAACGATTGGGATTGTCGAACAGGACGACATTTCCCAAGAAGATGAAGAGGCTTTTGCGAGCGACTTTGCCGCTACTGTGCTTTTGGGTCCAAACTCTGAAGAACTCACGAGAAAGGCCATTCGGCTGGCCGACCGCGACATCACCAAACTTAAATCCGCTGTTCTAGCTGTGTCGAAAGAAGCCCGTATTAACCCGGGATACCTCGGTTTTCACCTCGCTCACAGGCTGCGGGACGAGGGACAGGACCGCTTTTGGGGGGTGGCCCAGAATCTTAATCGTGAAACCGATTTTGGCGCCGTCGACTTTGCGCGCAAACTCTTGTTTGAACGGGTCGACTGGGGTGCGTTAGAAGACATTGACCGTGACATCCTGATGCGAGCTGTTAGATGAACCAAAGCTCTGCCTCGGGCGTGCCGGACCCGGAATATATCAAACGCTTTGAGCTCGCTCCGCTGCCAAAACTACATTGCGGCAACAATGACTGCGATAACGGACTGCACTGCTTTCGCTTCTACGACAAGCAACGGCGCAGTCATCCGCAGGGATCCTGCAATGAATGCGGGGCTCGCTTAGTTGATTGGGAACGCGCCCATAGCTGTAACCTCGGCGAGGCTAATAAGAAATTCGAGGATATGCGACATGAATGGATCCGGCACTATTACTGGCATGTCGCTTTCGACCCGGAGGCGCTGCGAAAAGCGCAGATGCGGGGACGTAAGAAAATGCTCGAAATGCTTCGCTCGAGAATCATCAAGGGTGTTCGCGAGTTAAATCCGTTTGACGGACGTGGTGTACGATGGACCGGTGACGTCATCAATTATGCGAGACATGCCACGGCGACTTGCTGTAGGCGGTGCATCGCTTACTGGCACGGGATTCCAATACAAACTCGGCTCACCACTAAACAGGTCGACTATTTATTCGCTCTAGGAGCAAGGTATATCGTGGAGCGAATGCCAGAACTTGGCGATTCACCGGATCCCACAAAGCGCAAGAAGCCTTCGCGTCAAAGGCCATTAGCGTCTCCGAACAAGGGGCGCAAATGGAGACCCTAATCAATACGGACCGATTTTCAGGCGCGATGCGCCGGAAAGTCCGGCACTCAGACGGGCATCTTCTTATTTCGCGCTTTTCCGACTCAGCACAACTGGCAGACCTAAGTGAGCCACCCAATTGCGAAAGCCTTGGTAGGATCCGACACTTTCGGCGACAGACGTCGGACGGTTGGCCTGATAATTCGCTCCCAATCGATCCTGCAGTAAAAGCATTACGATCACCGCACGTTGACGTACTCGAAACGCAGCTTTTTCAAAACGCGGCCTGCAACTGGCGGTGCTGGTATTGCTACGTGCCCTTCGACCACCTATCGGGTGATGAACGCTTAGGTCAATGGAAGACCGCGGATGAGCTTGTAGCGCTCTATAGTTCCCTTTCTAGCAGGCCTAGCGTATTGGTGCTTAGCGGTGGTCAGCCCGATCTCGTTCCTGAATGGACGTACGAGACAATGCAGGCCCTTCGTGAGCGCTCCCTGGACGAAACCGTCTACCTTTGGACGGATGACAATCTTTCCAATGACTACCTCTGGCGATTTCTATCCCCGGAACAGATTGCCAGCATGGCAGCATACAAGAATTACGGCCGTGTCGGTTGCTTCAAGGGTTTTGACGCGAAGTCGTTTAGTTTTAATACAGGCGCAGCGCCGGCAATGTTTGAGCGTCAGTTCACGACATTCGAACGGCTCCTCGCCACGGGTATGGACGTCTATGCCTATGCAACGTTTACCTCGGACTGTACCGATGGGGTGGACGAGAAAATTTGCGGTTTTGTCGATCGCTTGCAAGCGATCTCGCGGATGCTCCCGCTCCGTCTCATACCATTGGAGATTCAGCCGTTCACACCCACTCTCGACAGGCTGGATGAGCGGACTGCTGCGATGGCCGACGAAATTCAGCAATTAGCGGTTCGGGCGTGGAACTGCGAGATCGAAAGACGCTTTACCGAAAACGAGCGTCTCATGAGTATCTGCGACGTTGCATTATGAGCTTCTTGCGTGAGTTGGATGCGGCGACAGCGAGCGCCCTAAACGCAGCGGACTCGTTGGATGCGCTTGCTCGCCGGCTGGGCTCTGTCTTTATAGACGCGCTCGCAGAATCGGTGAGGCGGCTACGCGAGGCCGGGCTCATCGAGTCGGCAAAGGCCGAGTCACTGCTGCAATACGAACCTGTCACAACGGTCTACGAGGATACGTTGCCAGTTCCTCATCCGGGCGACGCCGATTGGCGTCTCTCATCCCGCGCCTATCACGCTGTGGCACGTCTGATGCTCGATCGCTCTGAAAAAGGGCTGCTAGTTCTTGGGGCACCGACAGTTCA
>DATJTD010000059.1:0-33127 GCA_035503775.1 Candidatus Acidiferrales bacterium | reverse complement strand
CCGCCTGCGCGGAATCGTGTTCTCGCGCGCCTGCTGAACGATCAGATCGAGGAGCGCCAGCGGCCCATGCACGATCGCCTCGAGGATGCGCCGGCGTTTGCTCTGCTTGGGCCTCACGTGGTGACCGGCAACAGCCGTGGGTCGCGTTGGAGGAAGACCTCGGTCGTCGCCACCGTGACGTCGGTGCGCTTATAGCCCAGAATCCGGACACCGGCGAGGCCGAGCAGCATTCCCACGCCGCGAACGATGTCGCACAGCGCACCGACGGCACCGCGCCGGCCCCAGATGAGTGCGCGCGGAACGAACGAGACCAGGCCGAAGATGGAGCGCGCGATGCCCTTGGCTGCACGAAGCGCGAGCACCGGCACGGTACCATGGATCTTCTGGTCGCAGATGGTCAGCGTGTTTCCCTTGCGCAGCTCGCGCTGGAGGATGTACTTGGGGTTGAGACGGCTGGACGGAATGAAATCGGTGACGACGGCATGCGCAGCGAACGCGATGCGGCCGCCCCGCGCGACGATCTGCCGGAAGAAGAGCTCGTCTTCGCCGCCGGCTTGATTGAGCGCAGGATCGAAGCTCAGACCCATCGCGCGCACCGTGGCGAGCATCATCAGACAGTTGGCGGTGTTGCCGTACTCGATCAGCATCCCGTCCGGTGGCGGGGGGACGCAGAAGAAGGAGCCGCTCGTGATCCAGCGAGGAGCCCCAGGCGGGTACGACGGCACGACGTGACCGATCACCGCGTCGGCTTGCGTCGCCTCGCGCACGCGCAGCAACGCGTCGAGCCAGCCGGGCGGTGGGGCTTCGTCGTCATCGATCATGACGAGCGCGTCGTAGGTATCGGCGGCAAACCCAAGCGCATAGTTGCGCACGGAGCAGAGCCCCGGCTGCGCGACCCGAGCGTAGTGCACGGCGCCGCGGAAGCGGGCGCGCTTCTCCTCGACCAGGGTGTGAGCGCTGCCCTGCGGATCGTTGTCGACGACGAGAACGTCGAGAAGGGGCGGCTCGCTCGCAAAGGTGAGTTGCGAAAGAGCGTCCAGCAGGGGACCAAACGTCCCCGGACGCCGGAACGTGGGGATCGCTACGCAGATGCGAAGAGGTCCGCGCACATCCATCCCCTCAGGCTTCAATCCGTCTGTGTTTACTGCCTGTCAATCGGAGCATTGGGAGCGGCACCCGCGAACAACTGACGGATCACCAGCCAGCAAAACGTCGCATTGCCGAAGACGTAGCGCTTCCAGAGGCGCTGCGGCTCGCTCATCAAGCGATGAAACCACTCGAGCCCGACGCGCTGCATCCAAACGGGAGCACGGGAGACGAGGCCGCCGAGAAATTCCAGGCTGGCGCCGATTCCAATTGCCACCGGAACGCCGATCTGGGGGAGATTCCGGTGCATCCAGTATTCTTGTTTGGGCGCTCCCAAGCCAACGAAGAGGAGGTGCGGCTGAGCGGCCGCCACTGCCGCGCGGATGCACGCATTCTCCGCGGGGTCGTTCTCGAAGCCGAACGGCGGACAATACGTGCCGCAGATGCTCAGCCCCGGATATTTTTTGGTGAGGTGTCTCGCGGCGGCGAGCGCAGCGCCGTCGCGGCCCCCGAGGAAAAAGACGCGCAGCCCGTCGCGCGCCGCGCGCGCACAGAGGGCTTCTGTGAGGTCGGTCCCGTTGACGCGGCCGCGCAGCGGCGTTCCCACCAAGGCGGCGGCCCACAACAGCGGGACGCCGTCGGGCACGACCAAGAACGCGCCGCGGTAGATCTCGCGAAGAAGTGTATCGCGTTGGTAAAGCACCACGTGGTGGGCGTTCGGGGTCACGACGTATCCCGGCGTTCCGCCGCTCTCCGCATGCTGTGCGATCGCGTCGACGACCGCGTTGAATTCGAGGGCGTCGATACTGACGCCCGCGATCGTGACGTTGGGAGAGGGCAGAGGGATCGCTGTCATAGCTGTCAAGGCGAGACCGCTCCAGGTCGGCCCTCCTATCGTACGAGAGGAGCGGAAGAGCGGCTAGTGCCTATTGGACCTATCTTCCCCGTCCAGGCGTTGCCCCCGATTTAGGGTATGGCGGTTAGGGGAGGTTTTCGATCTCTCCGATATTCCCGGCCGTCGTCTCGGTGAACCAGAGCGTGTTGCCGGGCCCAACTGCGATGCCTTCGGGACTGCTGTTTGCCGAGACGCTGTACTCCGTGAGGGTGGGATTTGCGCCGGTCGTCATCATCCCGATTCGGCTGGAGGTTGCTTCAGTAAACCACATGTTGCTGTCGGGTCCCTCGACGATGATATTGGGGTAGCTGTTCGGCGAGGTCAGCGGCGTCTCGACGACGTTCGTTCCGGTGACCGACATCCTGCCGACGTCGTTGGTGTCGACGCCGTCGTCGGTGAACCAGATTTCGTTGTTCGGGCCGGCGGCGATGCCGAATGGACGGCTTCCGGTGACGCCGGTCGGATATTCGTTCATGGGAAGGCCGCTGGTCGGAATGCGGCCGATCTGCCCTGCGTTGTATTCGGTGAACCAAAGCGCGCCATCGGAACCGACGGCGATGTTCCAGGGTTGGCTATTCGGCGTCGTGATCGGGTACTCGGTGAACGTGCCGGCCGTTCCCGACGGCGCGCCCATCGCGTTCACGCCGGTCGTGATCACGCCGATTTGATTGGCCGCCTCTTCGGTGAACCACATGTTTCCGTCGGGGCCGGCGACGATGCCCGCAGGGTCGCTGTTGGCCGTCGGAATGGGAAACAACGTCACTGTCCCCGTAGTCGTGATGCGCCCGATGTCGCCGGAGCCGGAATCGGGGAGCGTAAACCACAAGTTGCCGTCAGGCCCACGCGCGATGAGCCACGGAAAGCTCCCTGGGATCTGAATCGGAAACTGCGTCACCGCTCCGCTTGGTGTCATTTGGCCGATGTCGCTGATGTTGGCTTCGGTGAACCAGAGGTTTCCATCGGGACCTTCGGTGATGCCGCGCGGCCCACTGGTTGCCGAGCCAATCGGCCACTCCGTAATGGTCAGCGTCGGAAGCGGAGTCGGCGTCGGTGATGGCGGTGCGGTCGGCGACGGGGATGACGTCGGCGAAAGGCTCGCAGCAGGTGAAGGGCTCGTCGTCGTGGCGCCTGTTGGAACGCTCGAGGGACTCGCTGTCGGCGAAGCCGGCGGCGACGCTGTTGCCGATGCCGACGCGGTCGAAGAAGGGCTCGTTGACGCCGTCGCCGAGGGCGACGCGCTCGGCGCGTACGTCACGTGCGCGGTGGCAGTGGAGGAGGGGGATGTCGTCGGCGGCGGCGGCGGCGTAGCTCCGCCGCCGCCGCATCCGCTCGCGAGGCTGAGAGAGAAGAGCGCAAGATAAAGAGTGCGGGCAGTACTTTTCCGGCCCGACGGCGCGAGAGAAGACGGATTGATAAAGAGGCCCTCCGAGAGACGGCTCCTTTCCCTTTACCAGGAGCGCGTCAGGTTCTCTACTATCTTTGCTTAGATAACGCGGATGTAAACTCTACGACTGCATAGGCTTTTCGCACTAGTCGTTATATACGGCGGAGGTAGCTGTGCCTCGATCGGTTTGGAGTGGTGCGGCCGCCTTCTCGTAGGCTCGTACATAGAGCGCTGCCGATTGCGCGGGGGAGAGGTTTTGCGCAACCCATTGGCGAGGCGTATACTCTGCCAGCGACGCCATGAACCGGTCGAGCGCCTGCGGAAACTCTTCGATGCCGGAGAAGCGATCTCCGCACGACGGCGAGAAGTATGGCACCGAACTCGCCGGAAGAAGATCCGTCCCGAAAAGCCGTCGGTTCGGATCGAGCCAGAATCCTTGATCCCACGCAAGCACCGGGACGTTCGCAGCCATCGCCTCCTGGTACGCCATGCCCTGTGTTTCGTGTTCGCACAAGAAGAGCATCGAGCGGCTCCGCTCCAACAGCCGGCGATATTCGGCGAGCGTATAGTGACCGTAGCGCACGATCTCGTAGCGTAACTGGTTCCGCGTCAGCTCGCGCAGCAAAGGGTCGCGAAAAGAGGGCACCAGCGTCTCGCGGTTCCAGCGAATCTTGTCGTAGACGAGGACGTCGATATCTTTGGGCCGCTCGCGCATATCCGGCCACTGCGCCAGATCGATTCCGCCGAACCACAGATCGAGGAACTTGCGGTCGTAGACCTCGGCAAACTGGTCACGCATCCATTCGCAGAAGACCAGATATGAACGAACGCGGTGGTCTTCGAAGAGGCGTGGATTGCGCTTGGGATGATCGTATAGACCCGGTCCGACGACCATCGGGTTCGGCAAGTTCCAATGGTCGAGGATGTGGTGGTAACCGCAGAGGCCGACCGGGAAATCGGGATGACGCTGCGCCAAAGCAAATGCGTTGACGTGAACCCGTCGTCCGATCGATTCCAGGGCGCGGCGCAAAAGAACGAACGACATCTCGAAGCCGGAAACCCGTTGGTGTCCCGGGCGAAAGACGGCGACCGTCTTCCGAAGCGCACGCCGCAGGCGGCGGTCTCCTCTGAGGAACGTGTCTTGGTCGCGATCCTCGAAAAATAAGAGAACGTCACGGTCGAGTGAAAGCTCGATCAGCCTCTTCCCGGGAAGGAGCACCGGTCGCCTTTCCGCACGACACCAGCGTACTCTTCTCGGCGCAGCCCGGACGTGCGATGTGTCGCTTACGTTGGAGACGCATCGCTTACGTTGGAAAGCGCATCGCTTACGTTGGAAACGCATTAAGAAACGGTATCGGCCTTAGGAGGTGTTCAGGGGGTGCGCGAACCTCCATATTATCGCTCGACGACGGTGATGAGCGCGTGAGCGGCCATCGCGCTTAGCGCGTGGCGCGCATCGAGGGAGAGCATGTCCGACCAGAATATCTCCGGGAGTGCGATGAAGCGCCGTCAGTTCATGCGACTCGCCGCAGCCACTGTGAGCACGGGCGGCCTCGGCGCTTGTGGCGGAGGCGGGGCTAGCCCAGCCCCGCCGGCCTCCTCACCAAGCCCGAGCCCAGCGCCCACTGCAAGCGCGATCCCTTCGGCGAGCCCTTCGCCGACGCCGCTCTCGACCGCGTCGGCCGCTCCGGCCGGTGTCGCCTCGACGTTGACGATCGCGCAGACGCAGGCGCCGAACACGGCGCTCTTGAGCGCGAGTTTTGCGAGCTTGAGCTATGAAAAGAACCATATCGATACGTCGCCCGGCGTCTATTTCGGACCGGCAAACGCGAATTTGATCGGCCTCTTCAATGCACTTGGCGGCGGGACGCTACGCATCGGCGCCAACAGCGTGGATCGCACGACGTGGACGCCGGCGGGCGCGGGCCAGACGAGCGCGCAAGTCGCGCCCAAAGACGTGACCAACTTCGCCGGGTTGATCAAACTCTGTCCGAACTGGAACGTGATCTACGGCGTCAACTTTGCGAGCGGCTCGGGTTCGACCGGTTCGCCGGCGCTTGCGGCGCAAGAGGCGACCGTGGTCGCCGCGCAGCTCGGAACACAGCTGCTCGCCTTCGAGATCGGCAACGAACCGGACATCTACGGTGACGATGACACGCCGGGTCTGGCCGGCATCACCTACGCCATCTTCTTGAATGGTGGAACGGTGGAAGAGGGCACGATCCCGGGCTGGAAACAATTTCAAGCCGCGATGGCGACTGCGGTCCCCGGAGCGCCATTCAGCGGCCCAGCAGCAGCCGATGACAGCGCCGGATGGGCTGAAGAGTTCGCGGCCAGCGAGCAGGGCGTCATCTCGTTGCTGACCGAGCACTACTACATCAGCAATTACAATAGCGCAGCGCCCTCGATTGCGGGGATGCTCACCTATCCCGATCCGCATTTCGTCGCGGAATTGGAGAGCCTGCAGACGGCGGCGCAAACGCACGGCGTACCGTTTCGCATCGACGAGTGCAATTCATATTTCGGCAGCACGCATCCGAGCGGCGTCGCCAACGTCTTCGCGGCTGCGCTATGGGCGATCGATTTCATCTTCACCGCAGCGCAGCACGGTGCCGCCGGCCTGAATTTTCACGGCGGAGGTGCCGTGAGCGGATACACGCCGATCGGCGACGACGGCGCGGGCAATGTAACGGCCGTGCAGCCGCTCTTCTATGCACTGTATCTCTTCACGCGTATGTTCGCAGGGGGTGCCTCCGGCCAGTTGCTCAACGCGTCCCTCTCGGCTACCGGCGTTGCGGTCAGCGCCTACGCCGTCAAAGTGGGGAGCAGCACCTACGTCGTCGTCAACAACAAAGACACGACGAACGCGACCAACATCACGATCCACGTCGGTACGGCGGCAACTCAGGCGGTCGTAACGGTCTTGGCATCGACCGGCGCAACGCCCTCCGCCCAGCTCGCGAACTTGGGAATATACAACGGCGGGACGGCGATCACGTACGGCGGCGCAGCGATCGAGCTCAACGGGGCCTGGGACGGAACGCCGCAGCAGACCCTGACGGTCACCGCGCAGACCGTCACGGTGAACGTTGCGGCGGCGAATGCGGCGCTGATCAAGATCACGTAGGAACAAGACAACGTGCGCAACGACGACGAGACGGTGGGTAGACGATGGGACGCGCGCTGATCGTCTGCGGTTTGGCGCTCGTGGCGGTGGGGCTGCTCGCTGAGTTTGCCCCGTTGCGGCTTGGCCGCCTACCGGGCGACATCTCCTTTGGCGGCCAGAACTGGCGCCTCTATCTCCCGATCGGTACCTCGCTGCTGCTGAGCATCGCATTGACGGCCGTTATCGCGCTGGTCGGTGCCTTCTCCGGACGGAGATGAGGCCGCGTCGTCGGCCCAGTCGCCACCTACATGCGTATCCCCCGCGCCATGGTGAAATTTTGCGCAAGTAGCACGCAGCGAAAGTCTTTTTCTTGACGGGGCGGGGGTAGGTCGAGTAGTCTGACGATGTAACGTCGGGCGCGTTGGCGCACGCTCGTCTTGCTGGCGTTCTGGAGGTAGTGGATGAATTCGCCTTTGCGTGCTGCGTTGTGCACCTTTGCCGCAGCTGGACTCTTGGCTGGCTGTGGAGGCTCCGGTACGGGGATTGGGTTTCCGACTTCGAGCCCGACCCCGCAGTCGAGTTCGAACGGTGCGACGGCGACGCCGACCGTCTCTGCGAGCGTTACCCCGACGTCAACCCCGACGTCAACGGTGACCCCGACGGCCTCGCCCACAGCGACGACGCCGCCGTACACCGCACCGCCGACGACGCCGCCATATACGGCACCACCAGCGACGACGCCGACGCCTGGAAAGTCGCCGACACCCACTCCCACGCCGGTGAAGACGACGACGCCGACCCCTGGGAAGTCGCCGACTCCCACCCCGACACCCGTGAAGACGACGACGCCGACACCTGGAAAGACTCCGACCCCGACACCGACCGTGCGTCCGTCTTCGACACCGTATCCCACGGGGTCGTCATCCGCGGCTCCGCAAGGCTCGCCGGCCCCGGAAGCTCCGCCCTATCCGGCTGACGGCTTCCCGGGTTCTGAACTCCCGCCGGGGACGCTCAGTGGCAGCGTGCCGCCGGGCAGCAACTTCAATCTCCAGTGGTGGGAACTTCAGGAGCCCATCGGTGCCGTCCATTCGCCACAGACCGATACGCCTGCGCAGTTGGTCGCCGGTTACACCGATCAGTACTTCCTCACCGATCCCAGCACGGGGGCGATGGAGTTCGTCGATCCCTCCAACGGCGTGACGACGGCGCACTCGCTGTACGCTCGCTCGGAGCTGCGTGAGATGTACAACGAGACGACCGAAGCCAGTTGGCCGATCGTCGGCAACAACACGCTCTACGCGACCTTGGCCGTGACCCAAGTTCCCGACCATGTCTGCGTCGGCCAGATCCACATCGGCAACGGCACGCCGGCGTCGACCAAGCCGCTCATCGAGCTCTTCTACTTCGGTGCCGGCGGCAGCCCGCCGAGTTCGAACACCTTCCGCGACGCGGGTGCCGGCACGCTCGTCGTCGGTATCGAGGGCTCGCCCTCCGGCGGATTCAGCGTCTACGCACCGGTCGCGGTAGTGCCGCTCGGTCAGCAGTTCAGCTACATCCTCTCGCTCGACGGGACCGGCGCTTCGGCGACGATCAGCTTGACGATCACCTCGGCAAACGGCGCAGCTGGAAACACCACCAACACCTGGCCGATGCCCTCCGGCTTCGCGGACGAAGGGATGTACTTCAAGGCCGGTGACTACGACCAGAGCCCGACGACTGGTCCGGACGTGACGGCGACTGTCGAGTTCTACGGACTGACCCTCGGTCACTCGGAGAACGTCGCACCGATCACCCCCGCTCCGGCCACACCGACACCGTAAGCCTTCCTCGCGGCCGGTCGCGGCCGCAGACCCCAAACGATGATGAGAGCCGGCAGTTTACTGCCGGCTCTCTGTTCCTCTTCGGATGCGACAACCCGTGGCCTCACGCCCGGTGCGCGCGTATCGTCTGAAGGAAGGCCTCTTCCATTGCGGGCGGCATCATGCAGAGTTCGCCCATCCTCCAGTTTTCGCCATAGGGGATGACGTGTGCAATCGCCGGCGGCGTGCCGGAGAACTCGACGATCTGGTGCTGATCCACATCGTTGAGCAGGATGCGCCCGTCGGGGAGGCGCGTGCAATCCTGAATCCAGCCGCCTGCGTATTCGATATGCCCGGCGATGCGCAAGGCGTCGTCGAGCACGAGCAACTCCTGACCGACGCTGTTGCTGATGAGCCAGCCGCCCGGAATCTGCTCGAGTGTATGCGGACGCAGCAGCCCCTCGAGGATCACCTCGGTGTTCTGCTGTTCATCCGCATGGCGATCGATCTGCACGAGCTGACCTTGCTGAAAGAGCAGTGCTAAAATGTAGCGTTCCGATGCATCGCGCACGGCGGCGGTATTGACGTGCGTGCTTTGATAGCGCGTGTGGTAGTAGATGTCGCGGTGTTCGTTGCCTCTCCCAGAGGACCGTTCGACGCCGGCAGGGGTCATCGTGTAGCCGTGCTCCGCTGCCCACCATTCGAAGAGGAGGCGCCCCTCGAGATCGATTTCGATGACGAGATCGGTACCGCTGCTTGCGGCCAGTAGTCCACGCCGCGTACGCGCGAGGCTGTGGAGGTCGTTCAAGTAGGGGTGCGAGATACGCTTGACGATCCGGCCCGGTTCGCGCTGCATATCGATGGCAAAGATATGCGCGCCCTCCATATCGTTGACGTACATCAGCCCGTCGGCGAAACAGAGTCCGCTTGGCGTAAATATCTGCGAACCCCACTGCGAGCGCCAGATCTCTTTTCGCGTCTGCCAATCATACACCAGGACGAAACCTGCATAGCTGGGATCGTCACCAACCGCGCATCCCGTCTCAGCGTCGGCGAGGAGCCGGTAGCGCTCTTTGCGCCAGTGTGTCGGGAGTTGCTCGAGCTCTTGCGCCGAACGGCGCCCCGCGCTGGGCGGCACCTTTTGTCCAGCCAGCGGTGGAACGCCGCCTTCGAGCTTCCACCGGCGGCGCAGCCGTTCATGATCTGCCGAGACGACCGTTGCTGCTACCAGCATCGCGTCGCCTCGCAGGTGATCGACTTGCTTCGACGATAGAGAGAGCTGTGGCTACCGGTGCCGGCGTGCGGCATTGTCTTCTCGGGTTGGTGTTGGTAAGCAGTCTCTCGGGATGTGCTGGACGAGAGCAGCAGTCGCGCATGCCGGTGTACGCGAACGCGGTTTCCGGGGTTGCGGTGCTCGGTGACGATCAGGTCTCGGTCGACCACGGTATCGCCGATGCAAAGTTGATGGGAAAGACGCCACTCTACGTCACCGTTGTTGGCACGCAGCGGTCGTACGATTTCTCGCCGTACGCTCAGGTCGTGCACAGCGACCGTTCGGTCATCGTGCGCGCCTACGGCGACCTCTTCGTCTTTCCCGCGACTGCGGTCACGGTGCGCTACAGCGCGCTCGATGCTCCCGTCGGCGTCCAGACGTTGCCGAGTGTCTGGGCGCCGGCGTTCGATACGGGCGTTACGCGCGGTCAACTGCGTGCCGAACAAGGCCGCACGTGTCCGGACTGCACGCTCTTGGAGACGGATCCGCGGAGATTTCGCGACGTAGCGCCGGCGTGGAACGCGCTTCGTGATCCGTGGCAAATTGGAAAGCCTTTCGTTCCCTGGTTGTGGGGCGACATCGCTGATGCCGACCAGCAGCGGTACCTGATGTGCTTGCGGCTCCAAGCGAAACGAGCGAAGGGTGTGGGCGCAAACGGGCATGGAGAGGTTATCGGTAGCCAAAGCTGCTCCTATGTACCCTTTGAGGATTCCTGAGTGCGCCGCTGGGCGATAACACCACTTTTGCTCGTCGCGCTCTTGTCGGCTTGCGGCGGCAAGCCGGCCGGCACGAGCCCCACGACGAGCGCGGCGCCGCTCGCATCGAAGATCAAGCACGTCGTCATCGTCGTTCAAGAGAACCGCAGCTTCGACAATCTCTTTCACGGCTTTGCCGGAGCGGACTACGCCGACTACGGCTACGATCACCTCGGCCGCCGCGTACGCCTTGCACCGGTCTCATTGCGGGTGGGATACGACATCAGCCACCGGTACAACGACTTCTTGCTGGCATACAACGGCGGCAAGATGAATGGATTCGACTTGGTCTATGCCGGAGAGGGGCAAGCTGCCGTGGGTCCTCCTCCGAAAAACGCATACCCGCAATACGCGTACGTCCCAGAAAACGAGATCGAACCCTATTTCACGATGGCCAAGCGATACACGCTGGCCGATCATCTCTTCCAATCGAACCTCGACCAGAGTTTCGGAGCGCACCTCTTTCTCATCGCCGGCCAAGCTGCGCACGTGATCAACGTTCCGAGCGGGAAACCGTGGGGCTGTGACTCGAGCCCGTTCTCACGCGTTCCGACGCTGGGGCCCCATCGAAGACCGGGGCCGCACGTCTATCCGTGCTTCGAATTCCGAACGCTCGGTGACGAGCTCGATGCCGCGCACCTCCCCTGGCGGTACTATGCGCCCCACGTCGATTCGCAAAAGCTGTGGGCACAGATCGGCGCGCAGCGCCTTCATCGACGAGCACGCCAAGCGAAGGCGCCCCGGCATGGCCCCGATTTCGGGCAGTTGTGGACGGCGTACGACGCCGTCGTGCATATTCGGTACGGCCCGGACTGGGCGACGAACATCGTCTCGCCGGAGACGAGCGTCCTCTCGGATATACCCAACGGCGAGTTGGCCGCGGTGACGTGGGTGATCCCCGACTGGAAGAATTCGGATCATTCCGATTCCGAGAGCGACAGCGGCCCCGATTGGGTTGCCTCGATCGTCAACGCCGTCGGCCACAGCAAGTACTGGAACGACACCGCGATCCTGATCTTATGGGACGATTCGGGCGGATGGTACGATCACGTTCGGCCCCCGCAAGTGGACGACGACGGTCTCGGCGACCGTGTGCCGCTCATCGTCGTCTCGCCGTACGCGAAAGCCGGCTACGTCTCACACGTACCGTACGAATTCGGCAGTATCCTGAAGTTCACCGAGCACGTCTTCGGCTTGCCGCCGCTCGCGGCCAGCGACCGGCGCGCCAACGATCTCGACGACTGCTTCGATTTCACGCAAGCCCCGCGCCCATTCGTGACGATTCCGACCCGCCTTACCGTCGGCGATCTCTTGCGCCGCCGCCCCTCGCTCGTACCGCCGGACGACGATTGAGATGAGCCTCGTCCGAGCGTCGCTGCTCCTGCTCGCGCTGATCGCTTGCGCATCGTCACCGTGCGATGCTGCCGGCGCGCGATTCGGCGCCTCGGGGGGCGGCCGGGTGTACGTGCTGACGTTCGACAGCATACGACGCCCGCGCTCCGGCATCTACCAGGTCTACTTCGTGAAACCAAATAAGAACGGGCACGCAGGCGTCTTCAATAAAACGTACGCGTTCCTCGCTGCTCGAGGTGGGCCGAACATCAACGTCGTCTTCCATCGCGGCTCGCTGCCGTGCCGCCCCTGGTTCGGCAAGGTAGCCGCGGACGGAGATTCCGTCTCGTTCAAGATCATCTCTCCCGGTGGCCGAAGCGCATATCTGCGATTCACGTCGATCCGTGCAGCGGCGATGAACGCGAACCTGTGGGCGCTCCAGAGCGCCGCGACGGCAATTGACATAGCCGGTAAGGATCGTTCACCACTGACCGGCGACATGCGCGTTCCAGACTGCAGTGGGCCGGGCTGAGCAGAGCGTCGTTTCGCTTATAGCCCGCTGCTCTGCTGCATCATACCGCCGTCGGCGATGACGGTCGTGGCGGTGAGATAGCTCGCTCCGTCGCCGGCGAGGAAGGTTACGACCGAGGCAATCTCTTCGGGCTTCGCCATGCGTCCGAGCGGGATGGCCGCGTTGAGCCGCGCAAGCAGCGCGGGGTCTTTCATCGTCTGGAGATTGATCGGCGTTGCGACGGCACCGGGGGCGACGCCGACGACGAGCACGCCGTGCGGCGCAAGCTCGACGCCGGCGGTGCGCGTGAGCATACGCATTCCACCCTTTGAGAGGCAGTAGGCGGTATTTCCCGGCATCGGCCAATCCTCGTGGACGGAACTCACGTTGATGATGCGTCCACCCCCGCCTTGGGCGATCATCTGCTTGGCGGCAAATTGGGTGCCGAAGAAGGCGCTTTTCAAGTTGATGCGCAGGACTTTCTCGTAGTCAGCCTCGCTGGTATCGAGGATCGAGGTACGTGTCTCGACGCCCGCGTTGTTCACCATGATATCGAGCCGGCCAAATGCCGAGACCGCGTGGTTCACCAAATTCTGCAGGTCGGCGAGTTGGCTCACATCGGCCGCGACGCCGATTGCGCGGCCGCCCGAAGCGGTAATCTGTCGTTCCAGCGCCTCGGTCGCCTCGGGATGTGAGACGTAATCGATAACCACATTTGCGCCGGCCCGCGCGAGTCCGATGACGATCGCTTCACCGATGCCGCTGTTGCCGCCGGTGACGATTGCGACCTTGCCCTGTAAACTCATGTCTGCCCTTCTAAGAGTTGTTGGTGTGTATGCGCGGATCGCCGGCTGCTGAGAGCCATGACGCAGCTTTCGATCTGTATGGGAGACTGCCCGCGTCGTACGGCAAAATAAACGCGGAATCCGGCAAGCACGGCGCTCGCTCAGGCGGCGCAGGGCGTTCCGCTCTGCGGTCAAACCAAAGCTCTTACGATGACCAACGGCTTCTCCCGCGGCTTGCAGGCGGCGCACTCGACCGATGACGTCCGCATCCTCGAACTCAAGGAACTCGTCGCGCCGGCGGAGCTGATCGATGATATCCCGTGTTCGGAGCCCGTCGCGGAATTGGTTTTTGCGACACGCGGCCGGTTGCATGAGATTCTTCACGGTCGTGACGACCGCTTGATCGTCGTGGTGGGGCCCTGTTCCATTCACGATCCACGCTCCGCTCTCGAATACGCACGGCGCCTGGTGGAGGCCCGCCTTGCACATGCCGGGGAGCTCGAGGTCGTCATGCGCGTCTACTTCGAGAAGCCGCGCACGACGGTGGGCTGGAAGGGTCTGATCAACGACCCCAAGATGGATGACAGCTACGCGATCAACGACGGCTTGCGGATCGCCCGGCAACTGCTGCTCGACATCAACGCGCTCGGTCTCCCCGCCGGTGGCGAGTTCCTCGACACGATCACGCCGCAATATCTTGCCGACCTCATATCCTGGGGAGCGATCGGCGCACGCACCACTGAATCGCAAGTTCATCGCGAACTCGCCTCCGGTCTCTCGTGTCCGGTCGGCTTCAAGAACGGAACCGACGGCAACATTCAAATTGCAATTGACGCCATCAAGGCGGCTCGCAAGCCGCATCACTTTCTCTCGGTCACCAAGAGCGGCCGTTCAGCGATCGTCTCGACCGCCGGCAACGACGACTGCCACGTCATACTGCGCGGCGGCAAACATCCAAACTACGACGCGGCTAGCGTGCAGCACGTCGTCCGGCAGATGCAAAAGGCCGGCCTCGTTCCAGCCGTCACGATCGACGCGAGCCACGGGAACAGTCAGAAGGATCACGAGCGTCAGCTGGCGGTCTGCGCTGATATCGCCGGCCAGATCGCCGCCGGCGACCGGAGCATCATCGGCGTTATGATCGAGTCGCATCTCGTCGCGGGACGGCAAGACCTCAAGCCGGGCGTTCCACTGGTGTACGGTCAGAGTGTGACCGACGCGTGCCTTGGTTGGGAGCCGACGCTCGAAGCGCTGCGAGCGCTCGCGACCGGCGTGGAAGAGCGCCGCCGCATGGCGCAGACCACCACGCTCACGTAGATTGGCGAAGCTCGCTCACGTTCGAAAGAGCGCGATGGTTTCGATCGTGGGGCCGCCGGGCGAGCTGGCTTCGCTCGGCGAGTAATAGGACTGGAATACGGCTTGCGGGACCGTGAGCACACCATTGACTGCCGTGATGGTGAGGTCTGTCTGCGGCGGGTTGTTCGGCACGGTCTGCTGGGGGCTTCCAAGGTCTTCTTGCGAGACCATCGCGTAGTAGGTTGCGTTCGGAACGTTTACGCTCGGCGGGAGGTGTACTTGCAGGCTGGAAAACGTCGCGTACGTCGTGGACGTGTTGTTCACCACAAGGGCGAGCAGAGGCGCAACGTTCTCGACGCCGGGGATACCGTCGGCATCCGCTCCTGTTTCAAGCGTCACCGGGACGCATGGCGCCCCTTGGGCCGCGGTGAACGTCAGCCCGAGCGTTGCAGACACACCTCCTGTCGCGGGCAGTGTGACGATCTGCGCCGAGGTACTCGGTGTGACGCAGAGCGTGGACGTTTGCGCCGCCAATGCTCCCGTTCGAGCCGCTGGGGGCGAACCGCCTCCGCCACAAGAGCAGAGTGAAAGAGCCGCGACAAGTGAACCCAGCGTCGACCTCATTCGCAAACGTCGGGCCGGACGTATGTCGCATCGATCTCCTTGGCCCCGCCGATAGCTCATTGCCGGCGTTTACGTTGCGCCGCCGCGCTCCCTTGAGACCAATGCCTCAGGCGATCGCCTTATCAATTCCGATAAGGCGTTAGCGAATGCGTTCCAGGAGATGGTCGCCGACGCGCAGTGCGTTTGCCATGGCGGTGAGGCCGGGATTGACGGCACCGATGCTCGGAAAGAAGCTGGTGTCGACGACGTACAGATTGTCGAGTTCGTGGGCTTTGCAATTCGTATCGAGCACCGAGGTTGCCGGGTCGGTTCCGAAGCGCGCGGTTCCAGCTTGATGCGCCACGCCGGCGACGCCGATGTTGGATTTCAAGTAGAGGCTGCGCGGGACGAGGTGGTCGGGGTGAAGACCGAGTTTGCCGAGCATCGAGCGCAAGTGCGCATAGAGCATCGCCTTGGGCACCTCGTTGTTCGGGGTGTAGGTTAGCCGAATATTGCCGTTCCCGTCGAGCGTGACACGATTCTCCGGCCGCGGCAAATCTTCGGTGGTCAACCAAAAGTCCACCGCATGTAGCGCGAGCTTATCGAGTGTCCAACCGGGAAGGAGGGCGGTCTCCAGCGGCTTCTCACCGCGAAACATCGGGCCTTGTGACTTGCCTACCATCTGGATGTTGCCCAGCGGAAAGTCCGCATCGTCGGCGCCGAAATAGAAGTCGTTGAGTCCGAGCGTCTTCTGAAAGCGCGTGCGGTTTGGCTCGGACGAGATCGCCAAGACGGCTTGACTATTGTGATAGACGTAGTTTCGGCCGACTTGATCCGACCCGTTGGCCAGTCCATGCGGGTGCTTGTCGGTCGCAGAAGCGAGAAGCAACTTCGCGGTATTCGAGGCACCGCACGAGACGACGACGATGTCGGCGCTGAAGGTCTGCCGTCTGCCGTCATGGTCGACGACGACCCCCGTTACCGTCGTCCCCGCAGCGTCGGTGAGCAACTGTCGCGCGTGTGCGCCGGTGAGGAGCGTTACATTGGCGTGAGCGAGCGCCGGGCGCACGGCGCAGACGTCCGCATCGGACTTCGCCAGGACGGCACACGGAAAGCCGTCGCAATCTTGACAGCGCACGCACGTGCTCCACGGCATGTTCGCCTCGTCGAGCAGCACGCCGCAGGGAGCGTGAAAGGGACGATAGCCGGCGCGCGCGAGATCGTCGTGGAGCTGCTGCATACGCGGCTCGTGCGAGACCGGCGGCTGCGGGTAGGGTCCGCTTGCGGGCGGCTCGGTTGGATCTTCGCCGCGTGCGCCGTGTACCTGGTACAGGTCTTCGGCCTGCGTATAGTAGGGTTCGAGTTCGTCGTAGCTGATGGGCCATGCCGGCGAGACGCCGTCGTGGTGTTGCAGTGCGCCGAAATCTTCTTTGCGCAGACGGTACAGTGCCGCGCCATACATCTTCGTCGCGCCGCCCACGAAGTAGTGGACCTGCGGTTGAAACGTTTTGCCCGCCTTGTCGATCCAAGCGTCTTTCGAGATGTAGCGGTTCTCGACGAAGACGGCGGTTGCATCCCAATTCTCCGGCTCACGTGTGAGCCAGCCACCACGCTCGAGCAAGAGAATCTGCTTCCCGCTCGGCGCCAAACGGTGCGCGAGCGTGCCGCCCCCGGCACCCGACCCAATGATGATGACGTCGTAGTGGTCGTTCATGCGTGCTCTCCCAGCGCATCGGTCGGATGCGCACGGTGTTCGAGGATGTGGACGATCGCGAAGGCGAGGCTCGCCGTCAGAAGCGCCAAAACGATGCACCCGCGGTATAAGAACGACAGCCCCACGCCCCAGCGCTGGAGCGGTCCTGCTCCGTACGCTGCCAGCCCGTATCCAATCAGGTAAATAGCGAAGACCAGGCTCGTCACCGAGGTCGCCTCCTCCGGCATGCTTCGTTCGCAGAAACTGATCACCAGGGGGAGAAGCGCGGAGACTCCGAGACCGGCGAGCGCATATGCGCCGACGGCCTCCGCGGCACCCGAGCCGGCGGGCGCGAACGTGAGCCACGCAAAGGCCGCCGCCAGCACGAAGGGGAGCGCGCGAAAGACGATCGTCGACGGCAACTCGCGGCTCAAGAGCGCAAAGACGACGCGACCCCCGGCGGCCAGCGCCCAAAAGAGCGCAAGCGCGAGTGAGCCGAACGCTGCGGGGCCGCCGAGCTCGCGCGTGATGTAGAGCGGAGCCCACGAGCCGTTCATCTGCTCGCAGATTCCGTACACGAGCGCAAATGCGGCGAAGACCCAAAAGCGCGGCGGTATCTGCGGCGGCGGCCCAGCGGTTGTGCTTTCGACGGCGACGTCGAGCGGGAGGCGCAGGCTCAGGCACAACAGCACCAGCATTGCGCAGCCCGCGAGCAGCGGGAGACCCCACCAGAAGCCCAAGCCGACGAAGAGGATGAGCAGGATCGGAGCCAAGGCAGCCGCTGCCCCCAGTAGCGCGTTCACGACGAGGACGGCGCGATCGACGCTTGCGGGCGCGTACGCTCCGCTGAGCAAGTTGAGGGCCGGCGTGACGACGGCAAAGCCGAAACCCAGAGAGGCCGTCGCGCATAAGAGCACGGTGTAGGTGAGCCCGTGATCCGCGCTGAGTAGCGCTGCGGCAGCGAGGAGGCCCATGGAGAGCGTATCTGCCGCAAAGCCGATGAGCAGCATCCGCTTGATGCCGAAGCGGTGTGTCAATCGGCCGCCGCCCAGCGAGAAGATGATCGCCAGCAGAGACTGTGGGATGAAGAGCGCGCCATACGCCGTCTGTGAGAGGCCGAACCGTGCGGGATCGGTCAGGACCGTACTCAGCGTTGGAACCGTGACCAGTGCCAAACCCTGCACGACCGCAGCGGCGCGCACCACGGCAACCTCTCTCCGGCGAACCGGTGCACCGCTAGCGCTCATGGGGCTTCGATACGGGCTCGGGAGCCCGGATTACTTGTGGAGTTGTCGGGGAAAATGGTTGTAAAGGATGAGGATCGAGCAAGGAATAGTGGGACGCGTCGCGTGGCTTTGAAGTTCGGCTCCCGTGCGAACCGGGCGCCGCTGGCGCCACACGACACGAGCGTCGTCGACCGGCGCTTCGCCTACGTCCTGAGCGACGACCAGATCGCGCAGGGCAGCACACTCGGTGCGCCGCGGTGCTGCGTCATCGTCAAACCCACCGGCGCCGTCGAGCGCATCTTTTGTCCGGACGCGGGCTTCGCGTTCTTCGGTTCGATCAACATTCGCCTCTGGGATCGCCGGAGCGGGGTGCGCCTGGCGAGTCACGACGGCGAGTTTCATTTTCATCCCGAACGGCAAGACCATATCTACGAGCTCGACAACGGCGTTCACGTTCACGAGCAGATCTTTCCGTACAACTATGACGGCGAGGACGGGACGTTCATTCCGCCGGCAACCGTCTACTATCGCTTCCATTTCCGGAACGACGCGGACCATCCGGTCTCGTTCGACGCCTACGGTTTTTGCGAGCTGCGGGGAGACACAGCGCACGATGTCGTCGCGGAATTCGATCGCGAGCTCGGAGGCATCGTCGCATGGAATAAGGGCGCGCCCTCTGGGATACGGCTCTTTGCAACGCTAACCTCCGTGCAGAGCTGGGAGACCACCGACGACCGCGGTAAGATGGTCTCGCGTACGGCGCCGGCTGCGCTGGCAAATGCCGCAACCGCAACAGGCACCGACCCCGTCGGTGCGCTCCACGTGGAGATCGATCTCGATCCCGGGGAGGATCGCTGGGTCGAATTTCTCTGCGTCCTTTCAGCGAACGGGCGCGAGGAGTTGGCGGCGGCGCGTCGGGCCTCGCCGCCGGGGAAGACGGCCGTTGCGCGCACCACGACCTACTATTGGAAGTATCTGCAACGATCGGTGATCCTCACGCCTGATCGCGACGTCAATCAGGGCGTGCTGTGGGCGAAGGCAAATATGCTGCGCGTGCAGACGTATGCCCCGACGGGGTGGTGCTTCACCAACGATCCGACGCGCAGCAACAACAGCGTCGGCCGCGACACCGCGTGGATGGCCGTCGGCGCCGACTATCTCAATCCGGCGTTCTCCCTCGATTCGCTGCAGGCGTATTTTCGTCTGCAGCAGTCGAGCGGCAAGATCATCGAATACTACGATGTGCGCAACGGCGTCTCCGAGGATTACGGTCTGAACGTCAACGACAATACGCCGCTGGTGGTCATCGCGCTCGCTCACCACTACGCCGTGACCGGGAACCAGGACTTCGTACGTACCTGTTATCCATGTGCCGTGCGCGCGATGGACTACATGCTCTCGCAGCGCAACGAACAAGGCCTGATCTGGTGCAGCTCCACCAAGAATGCGAATTGGGGTATCGTCGGATGGCGCAACGTCATCCGGGGCTATCGGATCAGCGGCGCCTCGACCGAAGTGAACTCGGAGTGTTACGCTGCACTGCGCGCCCTCGTCGAGATGGCGCGGCTCTGCGGCGACGAGGCGGCGATGTCGCGCTATGGCCGGGCGGCCGAGGCGTTACGGGAGGCGATCAACACGCATCTCGTCAATCCGCTCAACGATCTGTACTACCTGACGATCGATGTCGACGGAGCATTCCGTACGGACATCACGTCGGATCTCTTGTTTCCGGTGCTCTTCGGCGTCGCGCCGCCCGAACGTGCCGCGCGCATCATCGGCGCGCTCAGCGATGCTGCGTTTTGGACCGATGCCGGGATGCGCACCGTGCCGCGAGATGATCTCATCTACGGACCCACCAACGGCTATGGGCTGCTCGGAGGTGTCTGGGTCGCCGTGACGTTCTGGTATGCGCGGGCTGCTGCCAAATACAGCCCAACGCTCATGGCAAAGGCGCTCGCCATGAGCTTTCGTCACTTTTCGCGTGACCCACGGCGCAACGACACGGTGCCCGGACAGTTTTCCGAGTGGCTTCACGGCGAGATCCTGGTGAATCAGGGGATGATGCTCTCGCCGTGGGATGCGCCGCGCTACCTGTGGGCCGCCATCGAAGGGGCTGCTGGTCTCGAAGTTCACTGGAACGAGGCGAAAATCAATCCCGCGCTGGCTGCCGAGTGGCGCTGGCTCATCGCCGTGAATGTCCCGTATCGCGGCGCCTCGATCGCTTGGATTGCGGCGCGGATGCCTGAAGGACTGCACGTATTCACGACCTCGAAGCTGGGGAGCGCCTCCGCGCTTTCGACGTACGAACGCGACGTCACGGCGCAGGTCCGTGTCACCGACGCGAATGCGGCGCTCGTGGCCTTTGCAAACGACGAACGGACGCTGATTTTTGTCGGCAACTCGGGCGCGCGCGCGGTGACGACGGCGGTATCGCTCAAGATATCGGCGACGACGTCCCGGGTCCGTGTTTTTTCAACGGTCTGGAACGCGTGGCAGGATCTGGGCGACTTGCGCGCGCCGGCGATCGAGGACGGGATCGTTTTGATCGTCGATGCAGGGGGCTTTGCGCTCGTGGAGCTCGGCTAGCTCGCGCAAAAACAACGGCGGTCAACTCCAGGCTGACCGCCGTTGATTCCGTTGATAGGTGCCGTCTTTAGTGATGATAAGGATCGCGTGCTACCGGATATTCCTGCTCCGGCACGTACGCGCGGCGCATGACCACGTGGTGATGTGCACGATAGTAGTGTTCTTCCGCAGGCGTAATATAGTACCGATGATCGTTCCGGACATAATAGGGGTGGTTGCTGCTGTCGTAGAGGATTGCGCCCGTGATTGCCGCGGCACCGGCGATGATCGCGGCCGTTGAGGCCGTGTCGGCCTGCGCCGCGGTCTGAGCTCCGCCGAGACAGCCGAATACGAGAAGTCCCCCGAGCAAGGTTGGAGCCAAAAATGAAAATTTCATGGTACCTTGGTTCCCCACGACCGGCAATTCTAACCAAGCCGGCTCCTTACGAGAGGGCTACCTGCGTGCGGGTTTTAGGACGACGCTAGCGGCGCCGCCGGCGGCCTGAAAGCACCGCTTGCGCCTTCGGAGCAGACGCCGGAAGATGTGGAAACAGCGGATTTACGGAGCGCTCTAAGCGTTTTCCCAGAACTTGTTCGATCCGCCGAATCAGTGGTTCTTCCTCGGAGCAGGCAAAGGTGATCGCGTCACCGGTCGCCTGGGCGCGTGCGGTGCGGCCGACGCGGTGGACGTAGTCTTCGGGTGCCATCGGCACGTCGTAGTTGACCACGTGGCCGAGCTGCACGATATCGATGCCGCGCGCTGCAATATCGGTGGCGACCAGCACGCGGCACTTGCCGCGCTTGAGGCTGTCGAGTGCCCGCGTCCGCTGGGCCTGTGAACGATCGCCGTGCAACACCGCCGTCGGAATCTTCGAATTCTCGAGCGCTGCCGCCAGGCGATTCGCGCGCGCCTTCGTGCGGGTGAACGCGATCGCGGTAAAGATCGCATTGTCTTTGAGCAGCTCGAGAAGCAATTGCGTCTTTTTGTCTTGTGGAACTGCGTAGAGCGTCTGCGTGAGTGCGTCGACGTTGCGCGCGGCCGCGGCAATTGCGATGCGAACGGGATCACGCAGGATGTCGCGCACGAGGGCCTCGACAGCCGGCGGCATCGTTGCCGAAAACAAGAGGCGCTGAGAGACTGCGGGAAGGCGTTCGAGAATGCGCCGAACGATCGGAAGAAACCCGATGTCGAGCATCCGGTCGGCCTCGTCGAGCACGGCGATGGAGACGTCGCGCAACGGCGCGTCTCCGCTCTTCATATGATCGAAGAGACGGCCCGGCGTGGCGACGATGATCTCGGTCCCGCTTCGAAGCGCCGCGATCTGCCGCGGTGCGCCGACGCCACCGTAAATTGCGGCGACTCGCACCTTGGTGTACTTCGCCATCGCCGCGAGATGCGTGGCGATCTGTTCGGCGAGCTCGCGGGTCGGCACGAGTACGAGGGCCTGTGTCTTGCCGAGCGGGCGGCCGGCGAACGCGTTGATGACCGGCAGGCCGAAGGCCGCCGACTTCCCGCTCCCGGTCTGGGCGCTAGCTAAAAGATCGCGTCCCTCGAGTGCGGGCGGAATCGCCTGCTGCTGAATCGGGGTCGGTTCGGTGAAATTGAGATCCGCGAGCGCGCGCAAGAGCGCCGGCTGCAGACCGAGTTGATCAAAGCGAGAGATAACGGGCCATCTTTCGAGCGTGCGCAAGTCGATCGCATTCGAAAGATCGCGCGTGAGCAGCCCCAACCATTACACATCGGTGCGGGATACACCTATGACTTTGGACGACGCGGTTCGTCGTCGATCTCGAGCGAGCTTCCGTAGCGAGAGCCGTCGCGGCGCGACCGTTTTGTATTCGCCGCGCGCGGACGATCGCCGGACCAATCGTTCATCGAGAGCGATGCCGCCCGTGTCGGGGCGCAAGCGGCTCCGAAAGCACCCTCGCAGACGGCGTGGTTTGCCTCACTTGGCACGGGCCAGGAGCAGAAGCAGATCAGGAGTATTACGAGTGTACACGGTTCGTGACGACGTCTCTTCACCGAGGCGGCGTTTCGCTTTGCGGCCGCCTGCTTCGCTGGTCCCCGCCCCTAGCAAGTTTATCGCACCTACGCCCAGTCCCAGGGAGAAGAAATTGTCGGTTTGGTCACTTGGTTTGCAGGTCAATCCCCTTACTTGTGGATAAATCGCATTTCCGGAGGGTCGAGGCCTGACACTGGGAAGTGGGACGCGCGCATACGTCATAGCCGGTACGACGTACACGCGAGAAGAGGTGATCCACCGCTACCTTCATCTCGTGAAGTACGTAGCCGGGCGTGTATCGGTCAACCTCCCTCCCAACGTCGAGCTTAACGACCTCATCAACGACGGGATCGTCGGCCTCATCGACGCGATCGAGAAGTACGACGATAGCCGAGGGGTCAAGTTCGAGACCTACGCGATCACGCGCATCCACGGCGCGATCATCGACGCGCTACGGGCGCTCGATTGGGTGCCGCGTGCCGTGCGCCAGCGCGCGCGCGAACTCGAGCGCGCAGCGCAGCACCTTGAAGCCGAGCTCGGCCGTGAGCCGACCGACGCGGAGCTTGCTCAACATCTCGGCATTACCGTCAAAGAACTCGACGCGGTCACGCAAAAAGTCCGCGGCACCGCTGTTCTTTCGCTCGAAGAGCACCTGCCCAACGATCACGGCAACGAGATTCCGCTGCTCGACACGCTGCGCGACCAATCGGCCGACATAACCTCGACGATCGAGACGGGTGAAGTCAAGGAGGCGCTCCTGCGCGCGGTCGAGGCGCTCTCCATGCAAGAACAGACCGTGATTCGCCTCTACTACTTTGAAGGACAGACGCTCAAAGAGATCAAGGCGACCCTCGGGGTTTCAGAATCCCGCGTCTCGCAGATCCACGCACAAGCGGTCATCCGCCTGCGCCAGAAGCTACGCGAGCTGCGCGACGACCTCGGGTACCGCGAAAACGACCCCAACGTAAAGCAGAAGTACATTCGACGCACTCCGTAACGAAATCATCGAACAGGTGTTCGATAGCGCGGTTGCGAAAATCTCTTGGGCGATGGGAAACCGATCTCAGCACATCGCCTACCGCGGCGCCGGACAACCTGCGCTGTGGGCGAGTGCTCCCGCTCCGGCGGTCGAGACGATCGTCAGCGGTGCCGCCGACGTTCGGCTCTACCGTGGATGGCTTTCGAAGGAGCGCGCCGACGCGCTGCTGGCAACGTTGCTCGCGCAGACGCGCTGGGTCGACGAATCGCGGATGATGTACGGAAAGCGCGTGCGCGTGCCGCGACAACAGGCTTGGTACGGCGACGACCGCGCGGCGTCGTGGCCTCCCGATCTCCTCGCCGTTCGCCGGGAGCTCGAGGTACTCGAAGGCCGACGTTTCCATCACGTGCTGCTCAACCGGTATCGTGACGGGCGTGATAGCGTCGCCTGGCACAGCGATCACGAGGTCGATCATCTGCGCGAAGCCGTCATCGCCTCGCTCACCCTCGGCGTGACGCGGCCTTTCGATCTGCGCCCGAAGATCGATCGCCGCCGCGTCATCACGGTCGAACTCGATCACGGCGACCTCTTGATCATGGCCGGACGCACGCAAGCCACCTACGAGCACCGCGTCGCAAAGGATCCGCGCATCGGCGCGCAGCGCATCAACTTGACGTTCCGGCAGATATAAGGCGTCGCATGAGACGAAGGGAGAGAATATGAAGGCTCGCGTGCTGGAGCTCGCTGCCGGCGGCATGCTCATCGTTGCTTGGCTGCTCGCGGCGCGCGCGATTGCGACGCTGCCGCCGCTGATTCCCACACACTTCGGCCTTGACGGCAGGCCCGACGCGCATGGCTCGTCAGCGA
Source organism: Candidatus Acidiferrales bacterium (assembly GCA_035503775.1). Classification (GTDB taxonomy): domain Bacteria; phylum Vulcanimicrobiota; class Vulcanimicrobiia; order Vulcanimicrobiales; family Vulcanimicrobiaceae; genus DATJTD01. The sequence goes on along the minus strand of DATJTD010000059.1, from coordinate 8,969 downwards.
CGTTGTGGCTCCTGCCGGCGATCATGACGGCGGTCTACCTGCTGGTCTCGGTCAACCAGTTCATCCCGCCGCGGCGCTTGAACTTGCCCGTCCGGATCACCGACCGGAATCGTGACGGCGTGATGGTGCTTACGCGCGAGCTCCTGCTCGCGGTCAAGGTCTGCGCGATGCTCACGGTGCTCGCCGTGGAGTGGGCTTGCATCGACGCCTCGACCCGCGGAGCGTTGGGCCCGCTCTTCTCGGTCGCCATCTACGCGCCGGTCGCATTGCTGATCGGGGTCATCGTCTATTATACGATGCGGATGCGCGCGGTCTAAGCCGCGGCTGCGGCATGGCGAAGGGCCGTCGCACGCAACGGACTAGACTGCCCTCCGGCGAAGGGCACCGGTCGCAATGAGTTGGTTTGAGAGGCTTCGGACGGCACTTGGACGGTCGCGACAGTCGCTGGCTGGTGTCGAGACGCTCGCGAGCGCGCGGCGTCCGCTCGATCGGGAGTTTTGGGACGACTTCGAAGAGATTTTGCTTACCGCCGATTTCGGTGTGCCGACCGCCGAGAAGATCTTGGACGGGCTGCGCATCGTCGCGCACCAAGAGCTTTGGCGCCGCAGCGATCAGGTCATCGGTCGATTCAAGGAAGACGTGCAGAGCTTCCTGACCCTTCCGAACGGCGAGCTCGACCTGCATTCCAAGCCGTCAGTGGTCCTGGTCGTCGGGGTGAACGGCAGCGGGAAGACCACCACGATCGGAAAGCTGGCACACCTCTTGCGGGCGCAGCGCAAGCGCGTGATGATGGTGGCAGCAGATACTTTTCGTGCCGCAGCCGCCGAGCAGTTGGCGGTCTGGGCACAGCGTACGGGGGCCGAATTCATCCGTGGCAACGAAGGCTCTGACCCCTCATCGGTGGTGTACGACGGGCTGCAGGCCGCCAAGGCCCGCGGAGTCGACGTCGCGCTCATCGACACGGCCGGCCGGCTGCAAACGAAGACCAATCTGATGGAAGAGCTCAAGAAGATGCGCCGCATCATCGAGCGAGAGACCGGCGCGCCGCCCGACGAGACGCTCCTCGTCGTCGACGGGACGACGGGGCAGAACGCGATCTCCCAAGCGCGCCTCTTTCACGAAGCGACCAACCTGACCGGTGTCGTCGTCACCAAGCTCGACTCGACCGCCAAAGGCGGCGTGCTCGTGGCGATCGTCGATACGCTCGTGATTCCCATCAAGTTCATCGGCATCGGCGAGGCCGTTGAGGCGTTGCGCCCGTTCGATCCGGCGGCGTTCGTCGACGCGCTCTTCGCCCCGGCGGGATAGCAGGCGATGGCACGTTTTCGCTTTGCACTGCAACCACTGCTTGCGCAACGCGCGCAGGTGGAGGAGACCGCATGTGCGGCGCTTGCGCGGCAAGAACATCTCTACGACGCGGCACTCGCGGAACTCGCATCGACCGAGGCGGCAATTGCGGCTTGCACCGCCTCACTGGGTGCCCACGCGCTGATCGCTTCATGCGACGTGCTGGCGCATGCCGCCCTGCTGCAGCGTCGGCGCTGCCTTCAGACGGCACAGGCTGAGCGAGCGCGCATTGCATGGGAAGGTGCGCGGCGATCTCTTCAACAGGCGCGCCTGGGACGCGAGCAACTGGAGATCGCACGCCGTTGGGCATACGACGCATCTCTCGCGCGGGAGCGGCTCGCCGACGAACGCGAACTCGACGATGTCAACCACACGCGGCCGAGTTGGTCTATCGCTAGCGTCTGCTCTCCGCAAGTAGCCTTACCGACGCTCCCACCGTGACCTGGTAGGCTCGTGCGCATACCGTACTCTTCAGAGAAAGGCCAACCATGATTCGCACGATGCTCGCGCTCGGTGCACTGCTCTTTGCCTATGCACCCGCGCTCGCCGACATGACCAGCCAGCCTCCGGTGCACGATTCCATGCACGATTCAATGATGAGCCATCACATGAAAGGTCACAGCTCCATGAAAGGCCACACCGCGATGCAAGCGCCACAGAAGATGACCGCACACCATACCATGACGGGCCACAAGGCAACGAGTCATACCGCGATGAAGGCGCCGGCGACGCCGTAGTTGGTACGACTGCCGTACCGGCGTACGTATTCTGCAAACGTATTTTATCGACTAACGGCTTTCTTTCGTGCGATGGAAAAAGTTAGATGTGTATATGGGATCAATCGTATCCGTAATGACGCGTCACTTGCACGCGAAAAGCTCGCCGACGAACGAAGTCAACCGCATGCGCTGGGGAGGCCGTCTCGAGGTCAGCGAGGCCTGACCGGGTAAACGAGGTTCCGGCGGATGGGCTCGGTCCGGCTTCGACGAAGCTGCCGAGCTATGAGAGCCAAAGTCGGTGGCGAAGTAGACGACCTCGCGACTCCGAGCGCCGAGCCCTTCAAGCCGACCGTTCGACCGCGGATCGTGGAGCGTCTGCAGCGCGCCGCGGAATATCCGGTGAGCGTACTCGTTGCTCCCGCGGGCCTTGGTAAGTCCGTCGCCGTTCGGCAATTTCTCGAGGCGTCCGGGCGAGATCATCTGTGCTTTGCCGTCCAACCAGAACATGCGTCGCTGCTTTCTTTCGCCCATGGATTCATACTTGCGACGTCGCCTGAAAACGTGTCCGCCGTCGACATCGCCTTCGCGAACACACGAAGCTCGGCAAAACAGGCGACCGAGCTCGCCGCTTGGGCGGCCGTCATTTTGGAAGGTACCGAGGCCGTTATCTTCATTGACGACCTGCAGAAAGCTCACAAGGATCCGAGCGTCGATCGCGACGTCTCGACGTTCGTTGCCACCCTCGTCGCGAAGACCAAGGCGCACGTCAAGTGGGTTATTGCAACGCGCGATCCGCTTGAGCTGCCCCTGGCGGCCTGGTTGGCCGACGGCGTGAGCGATATCCCGATCGACGAGCTCGAGCTCGTACTGACGCGCGATGAGTCCCATGCGATCGCGGAATCGCTCAAAGGGCTCCCGGGGACGACGGACGTTGACCTGATCCTCTCCCGCGCCGCCGGGCTACCGTTCGCATTTTCCATGGCGTTGAGTGTCGGGCAGGACGGGTCGAATGCTTTCCTTTCGGCGGACGCGGCGAAGAAGCAGATCAACCGGTTTCTGAATGAACAGGTTTTCGAAAGCCTTGACGTCGGCACGAGATCGCTGTTGGTGAAAACAGCGCTCTTTCGCGAAGTGAGCGAAGAGGCTTTTGCGCTTGCGAGTCAGGTCGACGCCCGTGAATGCGTTGCCGAGCTACGTCGGCGGTCATTCTGCCTCAACCACGACGGGAAAGGCACCTGGTACCATCACGATCTGTTTCAGGAGTTTTTGGAGGAGCGACTGCGCGCGCAAGGCGAGGTTGCATTTGCTGAGGCCTATCGTCTGGCGCGGGAGACATTCGAGAGAACGCGGAGATACGATCGCGCGTTGGACCTCGCGGCCGAATGCCGGGACCAACGGACATTGCTGCGGCTCTTGGACGAGCACGGCAGGATGCTTCTCGAGCAAGGAAATGCCGCGGTCCTCGATAGAGCGTTGAACGCGCTGGACGAAGCGTCGGTGGGCGAGAGTGCCGCCGCGCAATATATTCTCGCGAATCTGGCAGTTTTGCGCGGCGATTTTGATGCGGCACTTTCTCGTTTTCATTCCGCCGCCGAAGCGGCACACGATCGACCCGCTCTCCAGGCGCAAATTTATATCAGCCACGCTTCGGCCCTCGGTAACATGCATCGCTCTGACGAGGCCGAGGAACTCTTCAAAAAAATGTCGGGGATGCGTACCGGAGACGCGAACATCGATCTTCGAATACGCCTCCAGATTGCGGCGGCGCGAACAATGGACGGGATCGCCGACGTCAATCCCGACGACGTTGCCTACTTTCGAAGAGCGCTGAGTCGCGCCGAAGACAACCTATCACGTTCGCGAATACTCTTTGGCCTTACGGTGCTGATGGAATACAGCTGCGCGTTCGAGCAGGTCCGCACGTACGCCCTTGAACTCCTTCATATCGCAGAGGCGGAGCGTTTGTACCGAATGGCTGCCGGCGCTTGCTGCGCGCTCTATCGTGCTGCATTCGAGTCCGGCGAGAACGATGAGGCTCTTGCGTGGCTTATTCGCTGGGGGTACTACGCGGAGCGCACGGGGGACCGAAATCTACTCTCTTGGACGCTCATGGGGCAATTCTGGCTGCAGGCCGAAGCGGGAGACGCCGCTGCGGCCGCGTTAACCGAACGACGTCTGACCGAAGTCGGGATGCTCAGTCCCTTTGTTGCGACCGCAGAGTACGCGCCGGGATATCTGCTTCGGCTGGCGGGCGACGGTCGATTCGACGAGGCGGCACAATGGCTGACGGATTGGCTCGAGCGCGCGCCGTGGCGCCCCTGCGGCGTACGCGAGACCGACTATCATCACCGCGCGCAGTGCGCATTTTTATTTTGCAATGGGTGGCTGCACAGTCGAGCACGCGATCTCCTGACCGGTGGTGGAGAGCCCTTCGGACCTTCGGCGTTTCCGCGACCGCGTTACGAGGGCCATCTGTGGTCGGCACTGGCGTGTGCCGCATTGGAAGAAGCCGACCGTGCACGCGAATTGCTGGAATTGGTCGAGCGCCGGCAAGACGAGCTCCTGCGGCGCACGGTGCGCCTCCGGCAACCCGTCGACGATCTTTGTAAAGCGAAAGTCGACGGTACACCGCTCGACGGTGAGCGATTCGAGCGCTCCTGCTCCGATCTGCGCGCAAATAGCCTCGGCGGCTATGCGCGGCTGTTCGAGTCGCTGCGACCTCTCTTTGAACGCCGCCGAAGCTAACTAGCCGGCGCGACCTCGCGTGCTCTTGGCTCGGTAGCCGAGACGCCGGGGAACGGCCCGGAACGTGGAGAACAGGAGCAACCACATGGACGGGATGACCCTGTTTCGGATCGTCTCCGCGATCGGTGTTATCGCATTGCTGCTGTATGCGCTCGTCGCCGTGCAGCGCATAGATCTGCGCCTCGGACGTGGTGGACGGCGCATGCTCTCGGTCGTCGAGACGGCTGCGCTTCCCAACGGCGCTTCGCTGCACGTGGTCAAGATCGTCGACGAGTACTACGTGATCGGTCGTGGAAGTGCGGAGGTCTCACTCCTGTGCCAATTACCGGCGGATCGCGTCAAAGGCTATCTCGCCGATCTGCCCGTCTCCCCGCCGGGGTTCTCGCTCCCGGGTCTTTTGGGCGGCAAGCCGGCGCGCCGGGTCACCAAAGGTGAGTTCACCGCGGCAAAGCGGAATCGAACAGGAGTTCGATAGCCGCCCGGGAAGCACTCCACTAATGAGACGCCCCTTGCTGCGGCAAGGTGATCGCGTGAAGGCCACATCGGTAGACCAGACGCTCTGTGCCAGACTCCTGGCACTCGCGTATGCGATGCTACCGAAGTGAAATCGCTACCAGTGGAGTGTGGTTGACGTGGCACAGGACGAAAAGGCCGTCGCGCTCGGGAACGCCCTCGCGCAGATCGAACGGCAATTTGGTAAGGGCTCGATCATGAAGATGGGCGACTTCTCGGAGAAGCTCGCCATCGAAGTGATCTCGACGGGCTCGATCGCATTGGATTTGGCGCTCGGCGTCGGGGGTCTCCCGCGCGGGCGCGTCGTGGAAATCTACGGACCGGAGTCGAGTGGAAAGACGACCCTGGCCTTGCACTGCATCGCCGAGGCGCAGCGCAACGGCGGGACGGCCGCCTTCATCGACGTCGAGCACGCACTCGATCCGACCTATGCGCACGCGCTGGGCATCGATCTCGATAGCCTCTTGGTCTCGCAGCCCGATACGGGTGAACAAGCGCTGGATATCGCCGAGATGCTCGTGCGCTCAAACGCCGTCGACGTCGTCGTCGTCGACTCGGTCGCCGCTTTGGTTACCAAGGCAGAGCTCGAGGGCGATATGGGCGACACCCATGTCGGCCTGCAGGCGCGCTTGATGTCGCAGGCGCTGCGCAAACTCACCTCGGCGATCTCCCGTTCGAAGTGCGTGATGATCTTCATCAACCAGTTGCGCGAAAAAGTTGGCGTGATGTTCGGGAGCCCGGAGACCACCTCGGGTGGCCGTGCGCTCAAGTTCTACGCCTCGGTGCGCCTCGACGTGCGCAAGCTCGAACAAATCAAGGTCGGGCAAGACGTCGTCGGTTCGCGCACCCGGGTCAAGGTCGTCAAGAACAAGGTGGCGCCCCCGTTCCGTCAAGCCGAGTTCGACATCACGTACGGGCACGGAATCTCCAAGATGGGTTCGATCCTCGATGTGGCGCTCGAGCGTAACATCGTCGGCAAGAGTGGTTCGTGGTATACCTACGGCGATCAACGGGTCGGCCAAGGCCGTGAAAACGCCAAAGCGTTTCTCGAGGAGCATCTCGACGTCGCGCAGGAGATCGAAGGGAAGATTCGCGAGGCGCTGCGCGCAGGCGCCACGCAAAACGGCTCCACGGTCGTCATCGGCACCGTCACCGACTAAGCGAGATGGAGACGGCTGCGTCGCGCGGCGACCGGCCAAAGGCGAAAGCTCGTGTCGCGGCGTTGCGTCTTCTCGCGCAGCGCCGCCTCACCGAGGCCTCGCTTTGGCAGAAGCTCATGCGCAAAGGCTATCCCGACGACGAGATTCGTGAGGCGGTCGCCGCCTGCAAGCGCGACGGCTATCTCGACGATCATCTCTTCGCCACGCTTTTCGTCGAGGGACGCACCAAAGCCGTCGGCGACGCGCGTCTAGTCGCCGAACTCGTGCGGCGCGGCATCGATCGAGAGATGGCAATGATCTGCGTCGCCGCAGCGCAATGCACCGAAGCCGAACGTCTCGAGACGGCGACGGCAAAACTCTTTCGTACGCGTCCCGGCATCAGCTATCCGAGCGCTGCGCGCGCGTTGGAACGCCTGGGTTTTTCTACGGCCGCGATCTATCGCGGTCTGCGCGAGCACGCGCAACGTGACGGTTCCTTTGCGATAACACCTACCACGATCTGACGCTTATCACGATCTGACGCTTGCGACTTTTCTCTCGACGGCGTTAAGAAAACGCAAAGATAGCGCAAATGCACGCGCGTTGGACCATTGCTCGAAGGGAGCATGCCGGTCTTCGACAATTCGGCGGGCGACTGGAGGTTACCACATATGAAATCGGCATTCGCAACCATCGGAAGTTTCGGCTTCATACTGTTGCTTGCGGGCTGCGCAGGCGAATCGAGCGCCCTCCCCGCGGTGAGCTCACCGGGCTCCCCTTCGTCCCTGCTCGCCCCGCTCCACTCCAAGCACTATTGCGTTCATCATGACTCGTGCGGGGGCAATGCCCCGGGACGCTCGGGTGCATCGCCTCCGAGCGGCTCGCCGAGCGGTACGACAGGGCCGAGCGGCAACAGCGGCAACACCGACGCGAACTAATCCGGCGAATCCGTAAAGGGCACCGCGGCACGCGCCGACGGTGCCCGAGGACAAGGGGCGCCGGCTACAGTACATGGAACGCAATGCGGCGTGTTACCGCAGCCGTCTGTGCTGCCTTGTTTTTTTTCGTCGTGTCGCCAAGCAACGCTGTCGAGCTCGAAGCGATCGCCCGGGCGGCGTCGGCGTATACCAATCCCGATCCACATCTCGAGGCGATGTACCGTGCCGCGCTGCTCAACACCAGCGGTCAGGCAACCCTCGCCCCCGACGGTACGGCGTACGTCAAGACCGGCGACATTCCGGCGGAGTGGTTGCGCGACGCGAGCGCGCAGGTGCGGCCGTACCTGTTCTTCGCCAAGAGCGATCCGGAGGTCGCGTCGCTCTTGCGCGGGATCATTGCGCGCGAAGGCAAGTACTTGCAGACCGATCCCTACGCCAACGCCTTCACCCTCGACTACCGTGTCTGGGAGGAGAAGTTCGAGCTCGATTCACTGGCGTATCCAATCATGCTCGCGTGGACCTATTGGAAGGTGACCGGCGATACTTCGATCTTCGACGGCGATCTCTCGCTGGGGTTCGACAAAGCGCTGGAAACGATGGAACGCGAGCAAGATCATCCGCGCAACTCGACCTACACGCATAAGGAGCTCTTCCAAGGCCGCGGCCGTCCGGTCGGATACACCGGAATGATCTGGACCGGTTTTCGGCCTTCGGACGATGCCTGCTACTACAACTTCCTGATTCCGTCGGAGATGATGGCGGTCGTGGCGCTCGGCGAGCTCGAAGAGATCGAGCGCGACGTCTATCACGATCTCATCAAATCCAACCGCGCGATGACCTTGCGCGGTGAGGTGCAGAACGGAATCGAAAAATACGGCATCGTCTTCACGCCGAATTACGGCTACATCTACGCCTACGAAGTCGACGGCCTGGGCAACGCCATCACGATGGACGACGCGAACATCCCGAGCCTCCTCTCGGCGCCCTACATCGGTTACGTGAAGACCGACAACGTCGTCTACCAGAACACGCGCCGCTTCTTGCTCTCCAAGGACAATCCGTATTACTACACGGGCTCCGCGGCGCGAGGCATCGGCAGCGCACACACGAACGACGGCTTCGTCTGGCCTCTCGCCCTCATCATGCAAGGCCTGACCGCCGACAACCAGGCCGAACGGCGTGACGTCCTCGCCGAGCTGCTCGCCAGCGACCCGGGCGATCACCTCTTGCACGAGTCGTTCGATCCCAACGACCCGATGAAATTCTCCCGCAAAGACTTCGGCTGGCCAAACGCACTCTTCTCGGAGTTCGTGATGACCGACTTCGATGGCTACGCTCCCCTCCCACGCGGCAGCACCGCCGACCTCGAATTCCGCGGCGAGTGATGGAAGCGCGAGCGGAGATCGTTGCGGGTCCTGGGACGCTTTGCGTTCTGGGGCGCGGAGCCGTAGGCGCAGTGCCCTTTCACCTGCTCGGGGCCCCAAAATGATGGGAGCGAAAGCGGAGATCATTGCGGGTCCTGGGACGCTTTGCGTTCTGGGGCGCGGAGCCGTAGGCGCAGTGCCCTT
>DATJTD010000058.1:0-16775 GCA_035503775.1 Candidatus Acidiferrales bacterium | reverse complement strand
AGCGTCAGCCGGCGGCAGACGTTCCCGTAGAGGTCACGGTAGTCGGAGAATTCGAGGTCGGGGGTCGTCGTCCAGCGCTCCTCCAGCACCCGGTAGGGCGGCTCCCCCTCCGGCCGCACGAGGAAGACCGCGGGGGTCGGCTGCCCGGCCCGGTAGTGGAATTCGCAACCGACGCGAACCCGAAGACCGGTGCCGCTGTGAAGGGCGTTCATGGTGTTCTGCATGCCGTTGCCTATACACATGTAGGCGCCTTTCGACACCTGTCCTAAGGCCCGTGGGAGCATCGGACCCAGCTCCGCATGGATAAGGCCGGCAAAGCGAGCGCTTGGCTTCGCACGCAGCAGGAAGTGAGCAGCGCGTGTGGAGGCGACACTTTTCACATTTTCGGCGGCCGGATGCATCCATTTTGCGATATTTGTGTTATGGTAGCTGAGCCGGCGGGCGCGAGGTGTCCGTCCTCCGGCTGAGAGAACGAGCATGTCCGTTGTTCGGCGCAGAGTGCGTCCCAGATCAGGTGCATACCGTCTTCAAACTCGATCCGACGCCTAGATAACAGACCCTTGGAGTTACGGATGTACACTGATGAAACGCTGAATTGCGTCGATTGCAACGCGGCCTTCACCTTTTCTGCAGGCGAACAGGAATTTTTCGCCCAGAAAGGCTTTGCCAATAAACCGAATCGTTGCCCCGACTGCCGTGCGGCCCGCAAGGCCAGCCGCGGTGGTGGCGGCGGCGGCTCGTATTCGGGCGGCGGCTCGCGTGGCGGCGGCGGCGGTTACGGCGCACGGCCGCAGCGCGAGATGTTCCAGGCGACTTGCAGCGGATGCGGCAAGGTAGCCGAGGTGCCATTTCAGCCGCGCGGCGACAAGCCAGTTTATTGCCGCGAGTGCTTCTCGTCACGGCAGAGCTACCGCTGACATAAGCGCGAAAGCGAATCGAGAGGGGGGACGTTCCGATGGGAACGTCCCCCCTTTTTTATCCCATCATCCGCATCGCGGGGTTGACCGCATCTTCGCGGCCTCCGTATACTCAAGGGCGAGACATCTCGTTAGGTGAGGCGTCTGCGTGGCAAATAGGCCGCTGCCCCGAAACGTCGAGAGACGCCAAGGGGTAGAACAGGCTCCGCCGAGCTAAGGCGGCGCTTAAAGCGGCTGAGGGACTTCTCTCTGCAAAGGCAGCGAGGAACTCCCTCTACGGTACGCAGTGCCAAAGCTCGCAGCGATTGGGGTGGTCACGACGCGAACGTCGCCGGAACCGGTCGCTGCTCTCGGCTCCGGCTTTTTTGTTCTATGACGGTGTGAAGGGGAAAGGAGGTGCGCAGCGGTGGCTTTTCATGATGGATATCTCTCGGAGCTCGTCGGGCGCTCCGTCGTCGTCGGCCCCGAGCGGCGCTCCATCGGCCGGGTGGTGGACTTTCTGGTCGAAAAACCTGACGACACGTTTCCGCGGATCGACGGCTTCGTCGTCAAGACCAGCTATGGGCGCCGCTACGTTCCCACAGCCGACGTCGCCGATCTCGATCACGACGGAACAGTCGAGCTGCAGACGTTGCCCGATCTTCCCGCAAAGCCGGACGATCAGGCACTCTATTTGATTTCCGATCTCTTCGACAAACAGATCGTCGACGTCGACGGACGCAAGGTCGTGCGCATCAACGATCTCGAGATCGTCAACACCGGCGGGACGTTGCGGGTCGTCGCCGCCGACATCGGTGTCTCGGGCTTGTTGTACCGTCTCGGGGCGCACCGCCTTGCGCCGAAATTGGTCGATCGCATTCCGCGCACGCTGATCGCGTGGGACAACGTCGCGCCTATCTCTGATTTCAATCCCTCGCAAGTGCGCTTGGCGGTCTCGCAGAGCCGGCTCTCACGCTTGCATCCTTCTGAACTCGCCGACATCATCGCCGAACTCTCGGCAAGCGACGCCTCACGCGTCTTCGCCTCACTCGACGACGAGACGGCCGCCGATGCCCTCGAACACCTCGACTCCGACGTGCAGAAGACGATCATCGAGGAGCTCGGCACCGAGCGCGCCGCCGGCATCATCGAAGAGATGGATTCCGACGACGCCGCCGATCTCTTGGGTGAACTCGACGAAGCCAAACAAACCGAGCTGCTGGCGGAGATGGAGCCCGAGACCGCAGGCGAGCTGCGCGCGCTCGTGCAGTACGACGACGACACCGCCGGCGGCTTGATGAACACCGACTTCGTCTGGATCTACCCGCATCGCACCGTCGCCGCTACGATCGATAAGATCCGTGAACTCGCGCCTGAATCCGAGCTGATCTACTATCTCTACGTCACCGACGAGCGGCGTAAGCTACTCGGCGTCCTCTCCTTGCGCACGCTGCTGCTCGCCCTGCCGACGGCCTTCATTCACAAACTGATGGAGACCGATATCGTCAGCGTGACGGCCGAGGTGAGCGCGGAGGACGTGGCCTCGACGATCGCGCGCTACGACTTGATCGCCGTCCCGGTTCTCGATGCCGAGGGCGTCATGCTCGGCATCGTCACCGTCGACGACGCAATTGACGCCATCATCCCCGAGAAAGTCGCAAACTCGCTGCCGCGTTTCGTGCGCCACCGTCCGCGCCGCGACCAACCCGTTGCCGCCGAATGAGGCGCGCGCCGTGGGGCGCCGCGGCGTAAAGTTTTGGCAACCGAATCAGCGTCCGTTACGGCTGCACAAAGGAATCCGGCGCTCCGGTAGGCGAGCGGAGGCCATATGGCAAGGACGCTACCCAGCGTGCAACGCGTGCTCGCCCAAGCTGTAAACGCCCCCGATCACCACGGCCGCCACGACCAGGATCGTCCGGACCATCGCCGGCGAACGCCCACGCCGTTCGGCCGCGTTCGCCATCGCATACAGCCCTCCGGAGAGGAGCGCAAGCAACCAGTGCAGGAGCGGGGGATGCAGCCCGAGCGTCGCCCAGGCGGTTGCGCCCAAGAGAATCTGCACCACGAGCGCATACAAGACTACACGGCGAGCCCAGCCGACGAAGATCGCCGCAATCGCCAGGAGGAAGACCAGGATTCCCACCACCGTATGAACACCCAACACGGGCCCATGTTCGAACATCATCAGGAGCATCGCCAGACTCGTCATCGGCCCGCGCCTTCGCGGTGGCTCCTCGCACGTCCGCTCCACCTTTGGTCGCAGGGGGAACCGTCGTGGTAGACGCCACCTCCTCTATGACCACCGACGACCTGCTCGACTTTGCCGAAGGGCTCGCGCGCATCGCCAGTACCGGCGGCGGAGCCAAGGCATTGGCGGCGCATCTGGCGGCGCTTCTGGAAGCCGCGGCGCTCGTTGAAGACGCGGATTGGCGGCACATCGCGCTCACGGGTGCCGGCTCGCGTTCGGTGCCGCCGTCGGCGCGCGATCTGATCTCCTCGGTACCCAATCGCAACGGACCGCTCTTGCGCCTTCCGACGCCCGGCTCTCCCGACGGTATCGCGGCGCGCATCTCGGTCGGTGAGTCGCCGCTGGGTTGGCTCACCATCTTCCCGCGCAACGCCGTCCCCGAATCTCGCCTCGGCGCCATCCGCCTCACCGCCGCCTCGATTGCCGTCGAACTCTCGCGCGACATGGGCGGCGGAAAAAATCGCCGCAAGTCGTTTTGGGAACGCCTCATCACGCGCGTCTACGACGACGCCATCGAAGCCAAAGACGATGCTGCCTCGCGCGGAATCGCCCTTGCCGCCGGCTACGTCGCGGTCTGTGTGGAAGCCGAAGGCCTCGAAGAGGCCAGCGCCGCCGCCAAACTCGGCGACCTGCGCCGCATTTGCTTGGAGACGCTGCGCTCCGGCGGCGGCGATATCGCCACCCTCGAACGCGGCGGAGGTTTCGTCTTCCTCTGCCCGGCGCCGCTCGAAGTCGACGCCGCCAACGTGCGCACGGCGGCGACCTTGATTCCCCGCGCGGTCGCCAAGGCCCACTTCGGGACCAAGGTCGTCGGCGGTGTCGGGCGTCAAGCCGAAGCCATCGGCGCCCAGCGCACGGTGGAAGAGTCACGCGAGGCGATGTTCATCGCGCGCCGGCTCTTCGGCGGCTCACGCGTCATGCCGTACGACGACCTGGGCATCTACCCGCTGCTGCTCCGTGGGGGCGCCTCGGCCGAAGAACTCCGCACCTTCGCCACCCGCATCCTCGCGCCGCTCAAGGCGTACGACGAGAAACATCAGACCGAACTCGTGCGCACCTTGCGCCTCTATTTCGAAGTCGGTCAGAACGTCAAGACGGCCGCAGCCGAACTCTCCGTGCACCGGCACACGGTCTTCTACCGGTTGCGGCAGATCGCCGACATCAGCGGTCACGATCTCGACAGCGCGCACGACCAGCTCACCCTCCGCACCGCTATGGCAATTGATGCACTTGGTTCACACTAACGGCGAGCGCAAAGCGCTTACGAAACGGGACGTTCTGCGTATTGCGCGCGAGCAGGAGGTGCGCTTCGTGCGCCTCTGCTTCGTCGACATCCTCGGTATCAGCAAGAACGTCACGATTCCGGTCACCGAACTCGAACAGGCGATCGAAGGCAAAGTCACCTTCGACGGTGGTTCCATCGACGGATTCGTGCGCGGCGAAGAAGTCGATATGATCTTGCGCCCCGATCTGGCGACCTTCGGCGTCTACCCGTGGACCTCGGGAACCTCAGTCGAGGCGCGCCTTCTGTGCGACATCGCGACTCCCGACGGTGAACCGTTCGAAGGCTGTCCGCGTACGACACTGCAGCGCGTGATCGAAGATACGCGCAGCGTTCTCAACGGCGTCATCGCCGGAATCGAAGTGGAATTCTACCTCTTCGAACTCGACGAGCACGGCAACCCCCGTCCGGCCACCGAAGACGTCGGCGGCTATTTCGACCTCTCGGCGACCGACCGCGGTGAAGACGCGCGCATCGCGATGGTCACGGCACTCGAATCGATGGGGCTCTCCATCGCGAGCGCGCACCACGAGCACGGCGCGGGGCAACACGAGATCGACTTCAAGCCGAGCGGCTTGCTTGCAACCGCCGACAATCTGATCACGATGCGGGCCGTCGCGCGTCACGTTGCCGCGCGTCACGGCCTGCATGCGACCTTCATGCCAAAGCCGCTCGAGACGCTCGCCGGCAGCGGCGTGCACATCGAGTTCGTCTTACCCGGACTCTCCGCCGAAGAAGAGCCGCTGCCCAGCGACGAACTCGGGGAAGAGACCCTCTTTGCCATCGGCGGCTTGCTCGAGCACGCGCCCGCCTTCACCGCGATCTGCAATCCGACGGTGAACTCGTATAAGCGACTGGTCGCGGCGTGGGACGCCCCCATCTATACCGTCTGGTCGCACCACAGCGCCAACTCGCTGGTGCGCGTCCCGGCGCCGGTCGGCGGGCGTCCCCACATCGAGGTGCGTAGTGCGGACCCCTCGTGCAATCCGTACCTCGCGATGGCCGTGCTCTTAGCGAGCATCGCACACGGCATTCGCAACCACGCGCTGCCCGGCGATCCGCTGGTCGGCTCGACCTACGAACTCTCGGAGCGCGAACGCTCGGGCCGGCGCATTCGCACGCTCCCCAAATCATTGCGCCAAGCGATCGACGAGCTCGACCGGGATACCGTGATCCGCGGTGCGTTGGGCGATCACATCTATCACGCTTTCCGCGATGCGAAGTACGCCGAATACGAGCGCTACCGCCGCGCCGTGCACCCCTGGGAACGCGAGGCATACCTGCGCGTCTACTGACGAGAAGGCATCTTCCTGCTGGTCTCTCGCTGTACTAAAGCAGCGAGTCGGCCGAAAACCATGGTAACGTGGAAGACTTCATCAACGAGGCCAGTTTGGTCGACTCGGTGACCGGCATGCTCAATGAGCGTGCCTTCTGGCCGTTGCTGGAAGAGTCGCTCTCGATCTGCCGCCAGCGTAACTGGCCGCTTTCGTTGTTGCTCATCGCTCTACCCGAGGAGACAGGCGAGCAAGTGGCCGAGGTCGCACGCGCCATCGAGCAATCGGTGCGCCAGGCGCGTGACGGCTGCTGCCGCCTTTCGGAATGCCTCTTCGCCGTGATCTTGCCGGGGGCGGGGGATTCGGTCGCGAGCGTCGTCGCGGCGCGTCTGCGCGCGAAGATTCGTGCACTCGGCGTCTCGCCTCGGATCGCGAGCTCGACGACCTCGGCGCTTCCTGACGACAACGCGGCGTCGGAGCTCTTCGATCGCGCGGAGGCTGTGCTGGAGGCTGTGCGGCAGCGGTCTAGTTCCTAGTCCGTTGGCCCGCTAGCATCTCTCGGGCGAGCGTTCGCATTCGGGGCTATGGTGGCCGGTGCGCGTCGAAGGCGGGGGTTCGCGGCGCTCGAAGACGGGGGTATGAAGTATCGTACGTATCCGAAGACCGAGATTGCGGTTTCGGAAGTTGGGTTTGGGTTGTGGACGACGGCGACGGGGTGGTGGGGGACGATGAGCGATGAGACGGCCGTCAATCTTCTGCACGAAGCGTTTGAGCTCGGGATCACGCTCTTCGATGCGGCGGATACGTATGGGAACGGGCGCAGCGAGGAGCAGCTCGGAGCGGCGTTTCATGAGCGGCGAGATCGCGTCGTCTACTCTACGAAATTCGGGTACGACTTCTACACCTATGCGGGTGAGCGCAAAGGGCAAAACGAGATTCCGCAAGACTTTTCGCCGAGCTTCGTGCGGTTTGCGCTCGAGCAGTCGTTGCGGCGGCTGCGCACCGAATACGTCGATATCTATTCGATTCACAACGCGCGCTTGAGCGAGATCGAGAACGATGAGCTCTTTGCGCTGCTCGAGGAATTCAAGCGGGAAGGGAAGGTTCGCAGCTACGGGGTTGCCCTCGGGCCCGCGATCGGATGGCTCGTCGAGGGACAAGATGCGGCGACGCGGCGCAACGTCACCAATATTCAGATGATCATGAACATACTCGAGCCGTTTCCCGGCAATCAGATGCTGACGGCAGCTGATGAGGCTGAGGCGGATACGGGGTATCAGATTCGCGTTCCGCATTCCAGCGGGATGCTCGAAGGGAAGTACACGCTGGAGACGACCTTCGCGCCGAGCGACCATCGCAGCCACCGGCCGCGTTCGTGGCTCGTCAACGGGATCAAGAAAATCGAGACGTTGCGGTTTTTGGAAAATGAACGGCGGACCCTGGGGCAGGCGGCGATTCAGTGGCTTCTGGCGGAGCCGCGCGTCATGACGGTTTTGCCGAATATCTACGACCGCGAGCAACTGCGTGAGTTTGCCGGTGCCCCGCAGACCCCGGCCCTCAGCCCCGGTGAGCTCGAACGGATCGGCCAATTGGCCGCGAGTAACTTCGGGGTGGAGGAGCCGCCGATGAACTACAAGGGAACGATGTCGCGCCCGGCGGTTCCGGCGGGCAACGTACGATGAGCATCTTCACGCCGGATGCCCCCGCTCCGATCGGGCCCTACAGTCAAGCGGTTCGAGCAGGACAACTCCTCTTTTGCAGTGGGCAGATCCCGATCGATCCCGCGACCGGGAAGCTGGTCGACGGTGACATCGCGGCGCAGACACGCCGGGTTTTGGACAACGTCGGGGCGCTCCTTGCGGCTGCGGGGACGAGCTACGATCGGGTCGTCAAAACGACGATATATCTGGTAGACATGGCCGACTTTGCGACCGTGAACCCGATCTATGGTGAGCGCTTCGGCGTCTCACCTCCAGCGCGTTCGACGGTAGCCGTCGCCGCTCTCCCCATGGGAGCGCGCATCGAAATCGAGGTCATCGCACTGGCCTGAGGGGCCCGTGAGATGTAACACGAACTAGGTGGGGCCACGCCTCGTAACTCGAAGACCAGAGAGGGAGCTCCCATAGCCGACGCGCGTGAACCCGGGCCGCTGGCGAATCTCACGATTCGTCACCGTTTGCGTATCTTGGCGCTGGTGCCGATGGTCGCATTGCTCTTCGTGCTGGGTACGCTCATGGCGCTCGCCTATTTCACGCAAGAGGCGGAAAATCTGGTCGAGCACTCCGACGCCGTCTTAGCGCAGTGCCAACATCTCACGACCGGCCTAACGCAAGCCTCCAGCGCCGTGCGCCTCTATCAGCTCACCGCCAAACCGTCGGCGTTGGCACATTACGGCCGGATCGTCGCCGATTTTCCTGCCCAAGAGCAGCAACTGCTCGCGCTCGCGGGCGAAAGTCCCGCCGAACTGCCGAGCGCGCGAGCGCTGATCGCAACAACGAATGAGCGGATCAGCGCCATGAACCAGCGCATTCACGCCGCGGCCCCTGCAGCTGCAACCGCTACGCCGCAAACCACGTTGCGCTCGGCGCTGCAGCTCGACGCATTCGCCGATGCTCTTGCTTCGTTCATAGCCGCCGAGGAGAATGAACGCGCCGCCCGCGTCGGTCGCCTGGACGTGATCCGTGACATCTTCGCCGCCGTTCTGATCCTGGGGACGCTCGGGGGGATCGCGCTGACCTATTGGCTGTACGCGATCTTCAGCGCGCGTATCGCCGCGCGGCTCGAGCGCGTGAGCGACGACACCAAGCGTTTTGCCCTGGACGAACCGCCGGGGGCACCGCTCGACGGAGACGACGAACTCGCCGTGATCGACCGGCAATTCCATGCCGTTTGGCACCTCTTACGCAAGCGCGAAGATGCGGTCGCGCGGTACCGGCTTCTCTCCGAGCAAGCCGCGGACATCATCATCTTCTCACAAGACGGCCGCATCATCGAGGCCAACGCCGCAGCGGCGCGGGCGTACGGGCGCACGAAGCAAGAGCTGATCGACTTCCCGCTGGTGGAACTGCGGCCGCAGGAATTGCGGCCGGCGTTCCTGGCCGAGCTCAAGCGTGCTGAGGAGCACGTGCGCACCTACCAGACGGTGCACCAGCGCAGCGATGGACGAACTTTTCCGGTCGAGGTGACCACCCAGGGCACTCGGCTACCGAACGGCAAACGCATCTTCGTTGCGATTATCCGTGACATCACCGAGCGGATCGCCGCCGAGCAACGTCTGCAGCTCGCGCTTCAACAAGCCAACGAATCGTCGCGCTCGAAATCAGAATTCGTCGCGACGATGAGTCACGAGATCCGGACCCCCCTTAACGGGATCCTGGGCATGACCGAACTCCTCCTTCAGACGGCGCTCACCGACGAGCAGCGCGAGTGCGCAGCGACGGTGCGATCGTCGGGGGAGGCGTTGCTGCGCACGGTCGACGACGTTCTCGATTTCTCCAAGCTCGAAGGCGGTGTGCTCGTCGTCGAAAACATCGACTTCGACCTCACGGCCTGTGTCGAGTCGGTAGCAACCCTCCTTCTGCCCGAGGCGCGGCAGAAAAAGCTGGTGCTCACCACCTTCGTCGACCCGCAGATCCCCGTACGGCTCCTCGGCGACCCGCTGCGGATCTTGCAGATTCTCAACAAGCTAGTCGGAAACGCGATCAAATTCACCGAGAGCGGAAGCGTTGCCGTGAGCGCGCTCCTGGAGAAAGACGACGGCGACGCCATCAACGTGCGCTTCGGTGTGAAGGACACGGGCATCGGCATCGACGCGCAGGCGCAAACCAAGCTTTTCGAACCGTTCGCTCCGGGTGATAGTTCGCACACGCGCCGCTACAGCGGTGCCGGGCTGGGTCTGGCGCTCTGTAAGCGCCTCGTGGAGCTCATGGAGGGGACGATCGGTCTTACCAGTGAGCCCGGCGCCGGCTCGACGTTCTGGTTTCGCCTGCGGCTCACGGTCAACTCGCGTCTGGGCTCGCGCGCGCAGAGCCTCTACGGCGTGCGCGCGCTCGTCGTCGATCCCGACGAATTCTCGCGCAGCATCGCGACACGCTATCTGACCGCTTGGGGCGTCGTCTGCGACGAGGCCTCCAGTGCGTACGATGCGACACGGTTGCTCGAGCAGCGCGCGAAAGAGACGCCGATCGACTTCGCGATGGTCGACCACGACCTGCGCGACCGCGATGCGTTCGATCTCGCACGCTCCCTGCGGCGCATCGACCCGCTCCGGGCGACCCCGCTCATCATGACCTCCACCTTCGATGAGCCGGGCCGCGGGAGAGAGGCCATCGATGCGGGGTTTGCGGCCTATCTGGTCAAGCCGCTCCGCCAATCTCCGCTCTTCGACTGTTTGATGACCGTGACCAAGAAAGATCAAAGCCACGACGCGGCACATGACGGTACCGTCAGCAAGGCACACGTCGCAGCCACTGAGCCGGGAGTGCGTCCGGAGCGGATCCTCATCGTCGAGGACAACCTGGTCAATCAGCGCTTGGCGACCAAACAACTCCAGCGTTTAGGCTTCACGACGAGTATCGCGGAAAACGGTGCAGTTGCCGTCGAACGCTTGCGCAGCGAGCAGTTCGACCTGGTGCTCATGGACTTGCAGATGCCCGAGATGGACGGTTTTACCGCCACGCGCCATATTCGCCAAAACGAACTGCGCACCGGGCATCGCGTCCCCATCATCGCCATTACGGCAGATGCGCGCCCAGAAGACCGCATTGCTTGCCTCGCCGCCGAGATGGACGATTACCTCTCCAAACCGGTGAGCTTGGATGAATTGCGAAGCGTCATCGAACGGTGGATGGCCCCCAGAGGTTCAGAAGCCTCTCAAGCACCCCGCTTGTAAACGGCAACCGCCTCGCGGAGCGCACGCAAGGCCGCTTCGAGCTGATCGAGCAGCGGCGCGACGCCCGCGAGTTCTCCTAATTTAGCGTCGCTCTCGATCTGCGCACTGACCGCACGGATCGCATTGGCGCCGATGTTTGCGCTCGCTCCTTTGAGACTATGCGCCGACTTGGCAACAGCCGATGCATCCGCCGACCCCAGCGCGGCGCGCATCTCGGCTTGCGTGCGCGCGATGAATTCCAGGCTCTCGTCGAGGAGTTCGGCGATGCCGTCGCGGTCACCGTCGTACGCCTCGTTCAGGTTGCTCAGATCCAGAGTATCGGTCATGGCGATCAAATTTGCCCATCGAGCGTGCCCACCTCCGGCGTTAGCGACCCCATCCGAGGAGGCGGTCGATCACGCTCGTGAGGGTGACGTAGACACCACGCCGCGTCGGCGCGGCTGCCAGCGCCGGGTCGGGGGCGCCGGAGAAATTGTACCCAAATGCGAGGCGCATTCCACCGCCGAGCCGCAGGCCTGCTTCCGCGGCAAAGGCCGTCGCCGAGGCGCCGGGGATGTTGCGCACATCGAGGTATTGCACCTCGCTTCCGATGTCGAAGCGGCTTCCGATGCGCTGCGTCGCGCGCAAGCCGAAGAGTTGGGTTTGCGCGGGGTAATAGGCATCGCCGTCGAGCTTGTAGGCGTAGCGGCCCGAGATTTCGAGCGCATTGGTCGGCCGCACGATGTCGTCGAGAGAGAGCACCTGTGTGCGCGTGCCGATCTGCGTGCTATTGCTCACCTCGGCTTCGTACTGCACGAGCGTCGCGGCGCGATCGTCTTGTGAGGGGCGAAAGGCAACGCCGACGCGAGAATCATCGGTGGCAAGACCGGCTGCGTTGGAATCGTTGACCGCGGCAAAGAGCGAGAAGTCCGGCGAGATGGCGCCGGTCGCACCCAAGACCAGCGTTGCACCGGGAGTGGTGCCGGTGCGCATCTGGTACGACTCGCTGGCGCGCATGCTCGCGTTGTTGTAGGTGAAATCGAATCCGTAGACGTTGAAGCCGTTCATGCCCTCACCGATGCCGGTCGCATGCTGCCATGAAAGCGAGCCGTGCAGGTATTTGTTGACCGGAAGTTTCTCTTGCACGCCGAGTGCGGACGATATCTGGTTGCCGTTGCCGGTTTGCGCAATCGTGTAATCTTCGCTCACCGTGGTTTGCGAGCTGAGCGCGTGCTGGATGCCGAAGTCGGTCGAGTGCGTTCCACTGACTTGCGAGGTGAGCGACGACGTCGACGAAGCGAAGCTCTGCACCGGCGCCGAGCTCCACATCTCATGGACGTAGGCGCGTCCGGTCGTTCCCAAGTTCACGCCGAGTTCGGCGTCGGTCTGCGGCGGCTGCGAGGCGCTCGTCCCGCTTCCGATATCGCTCTGGTGCGAGGCGGCGAGATCGACGCTCGGCAACACCATCCAGTCGAAGCCGAGCTGCGCCTGCGTCACGGTGTCCTGCGCCGGCGACTTGGCGAGGGGCGAGGCGCTGGGAAGGGGGCTCGCGGCCGCCGTCGCGCTCGCGGCGGCAGGCCCGGTGATGGTGCCGACTTGCGCGGTGAGCGTGAAGCGTTTGCTCATCTTCTGTTTGAGTGCGAGCGTCGCTTGGCTCTGCGAGTTGGTCTCGCCCGGCACGTCGTTTTGGTCGTGCTGGTAGCTGAGGGTCAGCGCGCCACGGCCGCCGGTCAACAGCCGCGAATAGGCAGCGCGATAGTCGAGCAGGCCCGGCGTCGCCAGGCCGCCGAACGGGTTGTCGAAGCCGTCGCTCGTCGAGTCGTAGCTTGCATCGAATTTGTTGAGCCCGAGAGCGGTGTCGAAAGCAGCGCGTAGCGCGGCGCCACCGGTGCCCGGCCCCAACGTCTGCGCCGCCTGGTCGGTCGCGAGAGCGCCCTGACTCGTCAGATGCTCGACCGACCACGAGCCGCCCGGCAAGACGCCGCCGACGTCGGCGGAGAGCAGCGAGAAATTCCCGGAGCCGTATGCATCGTTGACGTAGCCGACGCTGACGTTCGTCTTCTGCGCGGGATCCAGCGCGACTTGCACGCGGGCGCCGGTCGTCTCGGCGGCGGCGTCGCTCCCCTGGTACTCGTACTGCACCACGATCTCTTGCGGGTTGAAGTTCTCATCGAAGGGCAACGGGATGTTGATGAAGCGCAGCTGACCGGTATTGTAATCCAGCGTGTAGTCGACGTTCTCCGTGAGCGTCGTCTGTTGCAAGATCGCACCGGTGTGCCGGTCGAGCACGACCAGCGAAACGACGTCCGACCCGACGACGATGTTGGGCTGCAACAAATTCCCCGTCGACGAGAGGCCGAGCGGCGTGAAGATTTGGCGGCCGTATGCGATGTCGTTGTGCGCGTTGAAGACCATCACTTTGGTGGCGCTGCTGGCGAGTTCGAGCTTTGCGCCGTCGACCAAGAGATTGAAACCGTCGCCGGCATCAGGTCCGGTCGTCTCTCCGGTCTGCGCCAGGAATTGTCCCCACGTGAAGTTCGAACGATCGCGATCCAGACGCAGAAAGAGGTGGTCGTTCGAGAGGGCGTCGTCGCGGGTAACGCTCGAGTCACCGTAGATTTGGTACGGCAAGTTTTGCGCCGGCTCGGCCGAAGTTGCGCCGTTGGCCGTCGTCTGGGTCAGTGAGTCGGCGGTGTCGTACGCAAACGTGGCGAGTGTATCGTCGCCGATCGCTCCGGTTCCGAAGAGCGCGATGCGTCCGCGGCGCGAATCGGCGGCATCGGCCGCCGTTGGGTCTTCGTCGGGGCCACCGGGAACCGAGCCGACACCGACGGTAGCAAGACCGACGACCATCGGTGCACGAAGCGCCGGCGCAAAGAAGATGCGGCGCTGTATCGTGAGACTGCCGCTTGCCAGCGTGAGCGTGACGTCGCCCGCGCGCAGTCCCGCCAAGATGTGCGCCGTCGCCGTCCCGCCGGTTTGAACGACGAGCTCGACCGACTGCGACTGCGCCTGCGGTTGACCGGCAATCTGCGAGTCGGAGAGGAAGTGGACGTCTCCGTCGAGCGTCGCTTTGATGATCGACCCCGGCATCGCCGGGTGATGCGCTTGGTCGAGCACCTTGAGCCGCAACGTCACGACCGACGTGCCGTCCGCAATCGCTTTCCCGTCCGTCTCGACGTCGATCGCAGCCGGCAGCCCTGGGCCGTAGATCGTCTCTTGCACGCTGGAGCCGCGAAGCGTTCCCGCACCGAGTGGCGTCACGACCAACTGGTTGGGACCGGGCTGCAGCGGTACGCCGTAGTACGTGTAGTCGGTGAAGCCTTGCTTCGTATCGACGATGCGCTGGCCGATGTTGGCGAAGGGAACGGCTTGACCGTTGATGCGCACTTCGGCTCCCTCGCCGAGGCCGGTCTGCACTTGAACGACGGCGGCTCCGCCGAGCGCGAAACTGCCGGGCGCGGGGGCTTCGATGCGCGCCCACAGATTCGCTGTCGCCGTGAACGTGAGATGCGTGAGATCCCCGGAGACGGGCGCACCGCTGACAGGGGCTTGTTGCGCGATCGCAGCGGCCGACGGCGTCACCGCCGGCGTCGGCGTGACGGAGCCTGTAGGGCGCAAGATCGTAATGCCGGCGAGCCCGTCGGCAAGCGCCCCGGGCGTGGACGTCGAGAGCATGGCAAAAACGAGGACGCTCGCGAGGAGGCGCTTCACGGCACCCTCCGTAGCGCGAAGTTCACGTCTTGCATCAAGCTGCTGTCGAAGAGGCCGTGGAGCAGACGCAGCGGGCTCCGCTCGCTGTCATATGCGTCGTCGTCGTAGGTGGCGATGTGCGGCGGAAGCGTCGTCTTGTCGAGGCGCAAGACGTGCATCCCCGGACGCGCCGACGGAAAGTCGAAGCGGCCAAACCTATCGGTGACGACCGATTCCCCGTCTTCGAGGTAGAGGCGCACGTTGGCGACGCCGCTGTCGCCGGGTGCAAAGTGCCCGGTGCCTTTGTCGTCGGTGAAGACGCGCCCGGTGATGATGATCCGATCGGTGAAGACGCCGGCAACGACTTGCACCGTCGCATTCGCACTCGCGCTCGCGAAGGTCCCCGGAGAGGACGGGAAGGCGGAATTGATCGCGACCAGGTTCGTCAGCGACGTCGGAGTGGCGACGCTCGGAAGGATGACCGTCGCGTACTCGATCGTGTGCGCACCGCTGAGCGACGGCAGCGTCCACGTCAGCGTGCGTCCTTGCGTGGACGGTTCGCTTGCTACGCCGTCGAGGCGAGCCGTGCCCGGCGCATAAACGAGTCCGGGGGGTAGCGTATCCACGATCGACGTCGTGCCGAGCGTCGTCGGTCCGTTGCCGGTGAACTGCACGGTGAAGACCACACGATCGCCGGCGCTGGCAACCGAACGATCCGCGCTTTTGCTGATGGTGACGGCTTGCGTCGTGAAGAGCGGGAAGTTGCCGAAGACACCGTACACGTCGGCGAGTGAGACGGCCGTCTTGGTAAGGGTGAAGCCGCCGGCAGTTGCCAGCGGCTGGCCGTCGAGCGACGTCATCGTCACCGAATACAGATTGTCCATCGGATTCGGCGTGAGCGCGAGCTGGATCTTACGGTTCAGATACCCCGAGGCCGAGATGACGACGGTGTAATCGACCGGCGTCCCGGCTTGGCCGTACTGAGCCGGGCTCAAACCGAACGAATACGTTCCGTCGGTTCCGGTGGTGAACGGATTGCTGTTTTGCGTGTTGGGCGCAATCGCGGGGCCGACCGGCTGCAGCAACGCCGTCGAGAGCGCGGGATCGATGAGCTGGATCGTCGCGCCGGAGATTGGGCGGCTCTGGCCGGTGGCGCCGTCGTACACCATGTTTGCCGTGCCGACGAAGACGCCGGCGGGCTGACTGTGAAGGGTCGGTGCGTTGTCGGCTTGCAGCGTCGCCGTGCTCACGAAGGTCACGCCGAGCATCGCGCTGTCGGCGACGTCGGCGCTGAAGGTGACGGTTTCGGGCACACCAGGAGCCACCGATCCGATCGGAATCGAGAGCGTCTGCCCGAGCTGCGTTTGCGACTGCGGCGAACCGGCCGTCGTGTGTGCCGTCGTCTGACTGCTCGTCAGCGGTACGAGAGTAGCACCGGCAAGCGGACTACCGTTGATCTTTACCGTGGTCGGGTCGCCTTGCACGCCGTTCGGCAAGGTCACGGTCAGCAACGTGTTGAGTGCCGCCACGCCGCCGAAGTTCTCGAACGCGATCGAATACGTCACCGGTGCACTTGGGAGAGCCTGCAACGAGCTCTGGCCGTTCACGAGCAGAGTGAGAGCGGCGTTCGAGCCCTGGGGGGCTCCGAAGTTCGCTCCGGCCGTCGCGATGCCGCACTGCTCGCCGGTGTCGCTCTGCAGACCGTTGATCGTCGAAAGCACCGTCGTGCGTGCGCCGAGTGAGAGCGTCACGTCGGTTCCCACCGCAATTGCGGTGGTTGCAATCGTGACTTGCACCTCGATCGATTGTCCCGGTTGCACCAGCGGAGAGACGGTCTGACCGACCGTCGCCGGCGTCGAAGCACCACTGGAAGTCACAAAAGCGACGCTGGAGATCGAGCCCGCGGTCGTCGTGAGGCTCTGCACCGTGTACGCGTCGACGATGTTGCTGTTGTTGGTGATGGTGAAGAGACGCACGAGCGGAGGGCCGACGGGGAAAGTGTCGGTCTGCGGATTACAGCTCGTCTCTTTGGGGGCGACGGCAATCGAACCGATCGACGCAACCGTCGTCTCGACGACGTTCGAGCCGACGCTGAGCGCCGCGTCGCTCTTCGTAACGAACGTTGCGGACGCCGTGGAGAGGATCTGGGTACCCCCGAGGGTTACGGCTGCACGGCTCTCCTGCGGGGAGAGGAGGAAGAGCAGTGCAGCCGCAACGAGGGTCCCAAGGCGCGACAAGTTTACTTCACGGTCACGTTATACGTGATCGTGCCGGTGCTGCCGGGCGTGCAGACGTAGTTCGTCGAAGCGCCGACCGTTGCCACGAACTTGGTATAGCCTGCCGTCATCGACGGGTACGTGCCGCTCGCGAAGCCGCTCCCACCGCTGTACACGTAGGTGGTGTTGGAGCCGTTGAGCGAATCGACCGGCGCGGCGTTCAACCCGTAGGTGTACGTCGCCCAGTTGTTCGTGGAGAGCGAGCCGTCGTCGGTGATGACCAGCGAACTCGCTTG
>DATJTD010000057.1:0-13679 GCA_035503775.1 Candidatus Acidiferrales bacterium | reverse complement strand
CTCAGCGACGGCTGGAATCCGATACGCGCCTATTGGAAGGACCCAAGCCAGGCGAATCGTGAGGCGCTCCGCGGCTTCCTGAAACCCGAGACGACGATCTGGCAGTACACCGAAGGCTCGCCCTCCCGATCCCTCGTCGGTCCCGACGGCTATTCCCTGGACAATTTCTACCTTGCGCGACCTGGAGCCGACGAAGTTCAGCTCGACTTGTTCAAGGACTACGCCACCAACGTCGCGAGCTATCCACGCTTCCACGACTACTTCCGCACGTCTCAACCGCCGCTGCTCGCCGTCTGGGGCCGCAACGACCCGTTCTTTCTTCCGGCCGGAGCGGAAGCGTACAAGCGCGATCTCCCCAACGCCAAGGTTCATCTCCTGGACGCTGGCCATTTCGCGATCGAAACGCACTACGGTGCGATCGCCTCGGCGATGTTGGACTTTCTGTCGCGTGTGCCGGCGAAGCACGCCGCCGGCTTACCTGCCTAGGAAGGCGCTGCGCCTGATGCACGTGGATCGTGTTGCGCCGACGGGCGCACGCACCTCGTCCTCGCACCGATCCATGGCCAGGCAGCTTACGTATGACACGCTTCGCACAATACGCCTTCACGGCGAAAGTGAAGGCACTGCAGGAACGGTATCGCTCGCGCGCGGCATACGCGAAGGTCGAAGCGAACGAGACCGGAGATGGCAGCCTCGGTCCGGAGGAAATCGAATTCGTCAACGGACGAGACTCATTCTTCATGGCAACGGTTAACAGCGACGGGTGGCCCTACGTGCAGCATCGTGGCGGCCCGCCCGGTTTTCTGCGCGCCGTCGATCCGAAGCATCTCATCTTCTCCGACTATGCAGGCAACAAGCAATACGTCTCCCTCGGCAATCTCGAAACTGACGATCGAGTCGCGATGATCTTGATGGACTATCCGACGCAGTCCCGACTGAAGATATGGGGCCATGCACGCGCCATCACGATCGAGAGCGATCCGGATCTCTTCAACATCGTTCGACCACCCAAAGATTATCCAGCGCGGGCCGAGCGGCTCTTCGTCATCGAGGTGGCAGCATGGGATTGGAATTGCCATCAGCACATAACGCCTCGCTACAGCCTCGACGAACTAACGGAGCAGTTCGCGGATCGATGCCCGGACGCAATCACGGACAACGATACCCTACGTTAGGGATCGTTACGAGCTAAGGCTCGCAGCGCAAGCGTAGACCGCGTTCACGAGCGATGTCAGCACATTTAGAAGAGGAACAAGCACCATGGGATTGTCATGGCAACAGGGTCCATTATCACCGACGACGGTTGGTCGATTTCTCGTCCCAGAGCCGCTGCCCGAGAGGCTCCTGTACGTCGAGCCGCTCCGTCGACGGATGCGGGTACGCTTCGGCGGAAGCTGGATCGCGGATAGCGAGAATGTTCTCCTGCTCTTCGAACCTGGGCACTACCCGATGGCGTATTTCCCGGAAGGGGACATAGCACCGAACGTGCTTCAAGAGACCGAACATACCAGTCAGCATCGTGATCTTGGAACAACGTTGTGGTATTCCGTTCACGCGGGCGACAAGAGAGCGTCGCGAGGCGCCTGGCAGCACACGGCCCTACCCGCCCACGCGAACGATTTGCGCCGTCGCATCGCCTTCGCTTGGCCGGCTATGGACGCATTCTACGAAGAAGACGAGCGAATCGTCGGGCACGCCGCGGACCCCTACCACCGCATCGATATCCGGCAGACGTCCCGTCACCTCGTGGTTCGTCATCGCGATCGGATCATCGCAGACACGAAGCGCCCCTTGGTTCTGTTTGAATCGGGCTTCGCACCGCGCTGGTACGTACAACGCGCCGACATAGACGAGTCAGCGCTGACGTTGGTAGAACGGAAGACGTTTTGCCCATACAAGGGCATATGCAGCTACTATGACGTTGGCGATTCTCACTTCGCTGTATGGTCCTACGTGGAGGCCTATCCCGAAGTGGGCCGCATCTCGAATCTCCTTTCGTTCGAGCCGGACGTCGTTTCAGTAGAACTTGATGGCAAGAAGCTTCAGCTCGAGCCGGGTCAGACGGTAATTCCCCATGGGCCCGACCGGGAACTCACGCTCGATGAAGTGCCTTCCGGTAAGGAAGCGTAAGACTTGCTTGCAGGAGACCTATCCGCCGCGTTCGCTGCACCTATGATCGAGCGCTGCCGGGCCGCCTCTCCACCTGCCGACTTTCCTGCCCTTTGTAATTCACAAGACCGCGCATAGCGCCGACGATCCGAAACATCTCATCCGTAAAGCGAGCCGGCGGCACGCCCGGTGGGTTCAGGGAACGATCCGGAACACGACGCCGCAGCCGTTGGCGTTTGCGCACGAGACGTTTCCGCCGATCTGCGCCGTTCCGTACAATGCACCGCCGAACGTGATCACACCGTTGGGTTGAGCGCCATCGCCGACGCTTGGACCACCGAAGCTGTAGATCGCGCTTTCGCTTCCCGTCGGACTGGTCTCGAAGACGGCACCGTTGCCGCCGCCGGGGCCGCCCGTGCCCCCGCCTAGAGTCGAGCCATACAGGGTTTCGTTCAAGGCGATCAGGCCAGCCTCAGGCGTAGCGCCGTTAGCCGTGCCAAGCGGCCCGAATCGATGGATGACCCGCTCGGATCCAGAAGTGGTCATGGTGAAGAGCACTCCACAGCCCGTACCGCTGAAACAGTTGGAGCTTGCATTCTGGCTCGTCGTGCCATAGAGCAATCCGTTGAACCAAAGAAGTCCTGCTTCAACGGGATTGGCCCCGTCGTTCCGACCGTTCGCGCTGAATCGATAGACGACGCGTTCGCTGCCCGAGTCACTTACGGTGAAGACGGCACCGCATCCATATGTGGGCGATGCCGGGCATGTAGTTCCACCGTAGTACGACGTACCGTACAGCAAGCCGTTTACCCGCACGAGAGTGCCTTCGGGATTAGCCGCGTCCCGGGCCCCAACGCCGGCGAAGGAATAGAGCACTTTGTATGCGCTGCCGTCGATATTCATTCTGAAGAATGTCCCGTTCCCGGTGTTTCCGCCGCGCTGCGTCGTGCCGTACAGAGTCTGGCCGACGAGCAGCAGTGCGCCGGCCGGCTCAGCACCGTCGCTCTTGCTCGTGCCTCCGAAGCGATGCAGGATATGGTAGCCGCTTCCGTCGGCGCCAACCCGAAAAAGCGAGCCGTATCCTGCCCCACCTTGATATGTCGAACCGTAGAGCACTCCCTTGATCGCCGCAAGTGCGGCGATAGGTTGCGATCCGTCGCTACCGCCGCGAAAGCGGTGCAGCACGCGCTCCGCACCCGCCGTCGTAATCGAGAACACTGTGCCATAGTCAGTTGCTTCATCGAGCTGGCCGCTGGTCGTTCCATAGAGAACGCCGTTCTCTGCGACGAGGGCGCTCTGTGGATATGCACCATCTCCTTTGCCTTTGAAGGCGTAGAGAATCGCGTACTGCGCCGAGGACGACGATGCATGGCCCATGGTCGGGACGACGCCTGAGGAGCTAGAAAAACCCCGCGAACAACCCGCCACAAAAACCAGGGCGATCGACAGGACAAAAGACATGCGGTTCATGGATAGTCACCTTTTCATGATCGAGTGAACGCAGGATCGAGCACATGCGAGAAGTCTTGAAGCGTAATTCCGGTTGTGTCGTCCTAGGCCAACTCAGTACGCAGGAGGCTCGTAGCAGTGCTCCTCGCGATTGGCAAGTTCGAACGGCGGATCGAACGCTTCGAGCGGGCGAGCCGCGTACTCGATTCCGTAGCGATCCGCAGCCAAGCGCGCACGGCCGTTTGTCTCCTGGTCGTAAGTCGCCCAAAGGGTCAGCGGGTATGCGCGCGACGCCCGATAGCAATCGCCTTGCTCGGAAACCTCGCCAAAGAGTGCGACCGCGCCGACGGCAAGATAGAGGTGCGGCGCCTCGTCCCATATCTCGCTTATGGCTGACCACGCCCGCTCGGGGCTCGCGTACGCGTGGAATCCGTCCACCACACCGAAGGACGACGCTATGGCCGGCTCGCGTACGGGCCACTGAAAGTCGTTGAACAGCGCATGCAGCGTTCCGTCATGTTCCACATGCCAGACGCGGTAGGCGGTGACGGCTTCGACCGTGATCTTGGTAGGCGACTTCAAAGACAGACCCTCCTTGCGCGCGAGCGCGCCGGCTGAGCAGCGATCCGACGAATCCACCTCGCGTACGGACGGGAGCCATCGTCTCTTTCCGGGACTCGGGTTGAGGATGGGGCGGCCAGTCCAGGCCCCAGCCAGGGGTCTGGGCGACGGGAGGGTGGGGTCGACGGACGTCCCCCCATTCTCAGCGAGCCGCCGAGGCTCCTGTTATCTACATCATGATATTGGCAACATGGTGCGGACATCCGAGCCCGGCGACAATGGTCGCGTGGCCCGCAACGCCAATCCTGAACTCGCTGCCGCCCTCGGCAAGGCCATTCTCGGCCGCCGCCGCGAGCTGGAGCGCAGCCAAGAGGACATCGCCCACGAGAGCGACATGTCCACGCGTCAATACATCAATATCGAGTCCGGCGTCGGGAACGCCCTCGTCGGGAACGTCTACGCCATCGCTCAAGCGCTCGACCTGAGGTTCTCGGAACTTGCGGAGCGCACAGAGCGCGCGATGCGGCGCCGCCGCTAGGAGCATGGTTGCGCAGCCGAAAGGGCTTGCTGCGACATGTGGCAGCAGCCGAAACGACCCAGTTCGCGCGAGCCACCGGAGTTCCGAACCGTGCCCTCGCTATCCCACGAAGCAGTAACGGGCGCTCGGCGTCGAATCCCCCGGAATGAGCAAAGCTCCTGAGCGCCGCTCCCGTACCGTCGTGGACCAAGAGTTCGCGGCGGCGGTCCGTCGCGCGCGGGAACGACGAGGCCTGAGCATGCGCGCTCTCGCCGATGCGGCCGGCATCGACCACGGGCAGGTATCTCGCCTTGAAAAGCTCCTTGATGAGCCCGACGACAGCGCGCCGGCGCGCGGCGTTAGCCTCGCCGTCGCCGCGTCCATCGCCGCCGCACTCGGCATATCGATCGACCGCATCGTCCGAAAGACCTCCGACTAGTCGTCGAAACAAAAGGCGCACATTCGTTGCGGTGTCAGTTGACACCATCGCGAATATGGTGTATGGTCGACGCATGGACCTGACGATCAAAGGCATCGACTACAACTGGGAAGAGATGCCGCTTCAACACCAGACCTACACGGTCGTCGATGTCGAGACGACGGGGGTATCCGAGAGCGATGCGGTCGTCGAATTCGCTATGGTCCGCTTCGACCGCGGCCGCGTGCGCGAACGCTTCTCGGCGCTCGTAGATCCTGGCGTCGCGATTCCCGCGACGGCCAGCGCCGTCCATCTCCTGCGCGACGCGCACGTCGCCGGGCGTCCGACGTTGGCCGACTATACCGACGACATCGTCGAGTTTACGTCGCCTTGGCCGATCGTGGCTCACAACGCCGAGTTCGACCGCGGCTTCTTGCCGATGATCGCCCACCTGCCGCATATCTGCACGCTGAGGTTGGCTCGCCATCTCCTGCCGGACGCACCTTCGTACAAGAATTCAGTTTTGCGCTATCTGCTGAAGCTGGATGACGCGTACGACCTTTCTTACGCGATGATACCCCACCGCGCCGAGGCGGACGCAATCGTCACGGGCTACCTGCTCCAGAAGTTGCTCAGCATGATGCACAACAGGACGTGGACGCTCCAGGGAGTCGCCCAGATCGCGGCAAGCCGCATAAACGTCACGCATTTCGGCTTCGGAAAGTACCGCGGTCGTCTCATCGCGGAGATCGCGAAGTGCGATCGCGGATATCTCGAGTGGATCGTCAATCAAGCGTTGAGTTCTAAAGAGGGCCGATTCGAGGTCGATTCGGACACGCTCGACGCGGTGATGCTAGAACTCGGCCGCCCGCTCTTCTCGGCAACGGCCGCGTAGAGATGCGAGGAACTCGGATGAAACGCTTCACGTAGACCCCAAGTGGTCGCCTTGCCTGTCAGGGCGACTGTCCCGACAACTCCCATCAAATCGACCGGCGCGGACGCGTCACAGACTTCGTTTTGCCCAAACCCGAGAAAGGAGACCGCTCCATGAAATATCGCCGCATCCCCTGGTGCCCGCGCCTAGCGCACATCGTCCGTCAGGATGAAGGCCCGGCGCCGACGCAGCTTGATCTGTTCAGTTCGCTCGAAGCGTCGCTTCAGGCCGGGCTCGTCACGCTCGGTTCTCACCGCCCCGAGATCGCTCCGGAGGACGAATCGTGAAGCCCGGCGAGCACCACCTTAAATCCCTTCTGCGCGCTCGCACTATCCTCGACGGACTATCCGCGGGCGCTTCCCGCAAAGCGTTGCGCCGCACAGTACGCAAAATTCGCAAGCAGTTGCGGATCGCCGCCCGCCGCGCCATCGAGATCGCCGATAATGACGACTGACCGTGCTTGGGTCGATCGTGCGAAGGTTCACCAGACGCCGCAACACCCTCGCCTCACTCTTCTTGCAACGTCATGCCTTTCAGAACGACATTCTCGCATCCTTTTTGCATCCTTCGGCCTCGAAAGCGCAAATCTTCAATCATTTTTGAACCATCACTGCAACGTCGCGAGTTTGATCGAGAAACACCTCAATCACATCATCCCAACGTTCATTCTCCGTACGAATGATGCCCGAATGGTTCCCGAGTTGACGGAGACGTCGCAGCATTGTAGTGTAGTGAAGGACGAACCCCGCAGTGCTCCACCCTCCACCGTGCGCCCGGACCCTGGCGCCGGATTCGTCGGAGGGAGAATCATGCACAAAACCAACCTTTTCGAAGAGCACGATACCGCGGCATACATGCCGACGGTACGGTTTGCGTTTTTCGCGGTGATCGCGATGCCGTAATAATTGGAAGCGGCTCGATCGCAATGATCGAGCCGCCATTCAGAGACGCCGACTTCCAACGTATTCGAACCCGTTCCGGTCGTCGTCGTCCCCCGAGCTAATCGTACGTCGACAAGCGACAGAGTGCAATCGGTTCGGGATGTTTTTTTAACACCAAGAGGACCTCCCGATGCCCTGCACCTCGCGCAAACAATCGCTTCGTTCGATCCCCCATCATGACGCCGGGCCGAAGCCGGAGCGCGCGCGGAACACTCCGAGACCGGTCGCCGCCGACGCGAACGAGAGGCGGTAACCGATGTTTGACAACGTCGTTCCGTTTCCGCGGCCGGAAGAAGACGAGCGCTTCGCGCGCAAACGGCGTCCACCGCAGACGCCCGACGGGCAACCGTTCCTCCAGAAGTGGCGGCGCGATCTGCCGCCGTTCATCAACCGCTTCTTCGATGCGGCATCACGCTTTGGCGTGATCCGGTTCGAGCGCGCGCCCGTTTTCGTCGGGCCGACCGCCGAAGATTTGAGCCGCGTGAAGCAGCTCGGGAGGTGGACGTGGCAAGTCTTCCGTGACGCACACGCCAAAGTGTCGGACGGGGCGACGGACTTCTGCTCCTGCGACGGTAAAGGGAAACACAGGTTCTCTCGGCGCGGACACTGCAAGGTGTGCGGCAAGATCAAGCCGGCGAAAGATTCCGCGCCCGTAACGGTTAGGTACAACGGCAAGATTTGGACGTGCGGGTGCAAAGGGTCGGACAAGACCAAGGCCAAGGACTGCAAGCACATCAAGCTGGCGAAACTGAAGGCGGGCATCGGCGGAAGCTATGCGAAGGCCCGTCGTCGGCTCCAGCCCAGGATGATCTACCCGCGCGGCGAGCTTACCGACTACACGCGGCAGAAGCGCGCCCTCGATGCGATGCTGGACCGCATCGCGGAAATCATCTACTGGCTGTGCTTGCGCTTGCCGGATCGCGAACGCAACATCAAGGGCGGCGCGACTGGAGTACAGGACCGCGTCATCGTATTTGCGGTCGTGATGCGGAGTTTCTTCGGAAGCAACTTTGCGAACACGCGCTCGTGGATGCGGCTCGCGCCGATGATGTACGACTTGGGGCATACGAAGAAGGACCCGCCGTCGCGCGGCACCATTTCTGAACGCTTGGCCGATGCGCGCTTCTATGGATACATCTGCTTTCTAATGTTGGAATGCGCGCGTTGGTTCCGTCGCATCGACCAGCGCTTCTTGGGAGACTCCGCTGAATACGCGACGATCATGGTCGCGAACTCGCGCGACCGCAAGGCGAGTGTCAAACCGGCGACCTTTCGAGCCGACACGCCGATGATACGCGTGCACTTCGCCGTAGGGCATCCGTCAGGAGCGATTTACGCCGCCCAAGCCTCGCTCAATCGCGGCAAGGGTTCAGGCGACAGCCCGCACTATCCCGACCTAGCCCGCACTGCGGTGCAAAGCGGCGCCGAATTTGAGACGGCATGCTTCGATAGGGGCTATCCTTCGAAGCGCAACTACGCAGTCTCCGAGGAACTCGGCCTAGACTTGCACATTCGCGAAAAACTGAACGAGGATAAACTCAACGGGAGATGGCCCAGCTCCGCAGAGCGTATAGCGCGGCTGGAGCGCGCGGGGGATCCCGCAACCGAGGATGAGATGATGGTTCGCAGCATGGCCGAGAACGTTCCATCCGTCGACAAACGCCGCAAAAGTTGGATCAAGAATCGCAAGCGGGTCAGCGACCCGGCGATCGATTTGTCCAGCGCGATCGCCGACGACGATGATGACGCCGCTGGCGAACGCGCCCGGGAGCTAATCGACCTGGCACTGGAAGAAGCCGAGCTGGGCGTCGGGTTCTCTCGCCTCGCCGAGGTGTACGCCGACCTGCTGATTCACTCCGCGTGCAGAGCAGTAGTCTGGGAGTACCGATTCGGCGTCAACATCGATTTCGAAGACCCCGACTTCGCCTTCCCGCGCATCATCACCGTCAAGGAGACCGGCCTCGTCGACGAGGCCGCCGCCGAGGAACTATTGCGCGAAATCGAATTGCGTTATGGCGGAATGCACACTTTCGAATTCGACGAGTCGGAAATGCCCAATATCGACCCCTCGTAATTCGTTCTCGATATTCAACAGAAGCTTGGTGGAGCTGTCGGGGTACTGCCCCCCGAGTCCGAAAAGCCTAACCGGCGCGTTCTCCAGGCTCAGCTTCAAATTCTGCTTGTTCGACCGGACGCCTCGAAGCGGGGCTTACCGGTCGCTGCAGATTCTTGATCTCGTACGTGCGTCGAATCACGCGCACGTACCAGCCCGAGTTATTGACCGGAGCGCAGAGCGGTTCGGGCCGACCCTCCGCGTCCGGTGACTAGCCTAGATTAGGCAGCCAGTGCGTATTCGTTGTTGGCAGATATTGCCGTTGCGATCGTTTAAGGAGAGCTCGCAACTCCGCCTGCTGACGCCGACCACGGATCTTTCCGTCGAACCTATTTCAGCCCCGCGATCGCTCGAGTATTTTAACACGGGCTGGCAAGCGGCGGTTTCAGTCGCCGCTGCGGCCTGCCGGCAGGGCCTTCTCCCCGCTGCCTCCAAACGCAGGGCGCGCGCTAGCCCCTCGAGGTCATCGGAAACCGCTGCGATGCGCAGACCACGCTGCGAGAGCGCGGCGACATCTCCGCTCGCGGAACGCACCGCCTCCGCCCCGAATCCGAAGAGTCGTGTAAGCCTTCGGCCAGCACCGACATCGTGCCGGCCCGCTCAGGTTGCTGCCGGTCAGACATTCGGCCAACAGCGCCGATTCGGCCAACGGGTCGGTCGCCTTCTTCTGCTCTCTCTGCGCGAGCACGGCGACGTCGATGCGCGCCCGCACCGCGGTCCGCTGTCGACGATCAGCGCGAGCGCGCCGCGATTGCGCCGTCTTCTTGGCGCCGAAGCAAATAGGGTCTCCACGTTCAATCTAAGAGGCCTCGTACACCCGGTAGTGGTCGACGTGGGGCTCGATTTCGATCAGAAAGTAGCGGTCGAAATCGTAATACTTTGCGACCTCCACGTCTTCGCCCGCGAACCCTTTGACGGCGTTGGCCGATTCCCACAACGATAACATTATGAAGTGCACGACGCTTCCGTCGATTCGATGCAGCGCAAAAGCTCCTCGATTTCCCGATATGCCCTTATAATCGGCGAGGGCGATGTTCCTCATTAAGTACAGGTAGGCATCGGCTTTTTCGACAGGTACCACTCCGTGCCATATCCGCGCAATCATCTTACCAGTTCAGTCCGAATAAACCGAGTGATGCTGAACGGATGGGGCTAGGTCGCTGAGAAAATCCGGATCGAATTTTGTATAACGGGGGAGCGATATATCCTCACCCGCGTAGGCCTTGATTGCTTCGACTGAATCCCAAAATGAGATCAGGATGAAGTGGACCGTATCGCCATCTGTTCGCTCCAGAACGTACGCGCCACGATTGCCGGGAACGCTTAGGTACTCAGCGAGGCCGACGGTCCGAAGTAACCCTAAGTATTCGCCGGATTTTTCGGCGGTAACGGCCCCGTGCCAGGTGCGTGCAATCATGCTCATCGCCTCCGAATGGTAACTATCTATTGGCTATTTGTTGGTTACACGAGGGACTATACCACCCTATGTGTAACGAGTCAATCGCGCAATGACGGTTACTAAGTGGAGCGTCGAGGCCTTTCTAAGAGAAGGCTACGGTCGGCGCTATCTCTGGATAGACCTTGTAAACAGCGAGTACGCAGACGGCTTGGGGGCAGTCACAGACTACCTCAGCTCGGAGAGCTGGCGGCGCTCGCTTTTTGCGGCTTGGGCACTTCCACCTAACCCGCGGACCGCGTTTCCCTTGGGAGCTTTCCAATCGCTTCGCGGTCAACTGCGATCCGCGGGCGAGCAACTGGCGAGGGAAGCCGCTGTCTCGCCGGCCACGCTGGAACGCATCAACGAGGCTCTCGGAGTGCAGGCCCGTCTGTCCATTGAGCGCACCGGCCGCGCCTATCGGGTGATCATGCGACCTGCGCGTTTCGATTGGCAATGGCTACGAGCGCAAATTGCGGCATCATTTGGCGACTTTCTCACTTCCGGCCGACCGCACCGTCTCAAGATCTGTGCCAATCCTAGATGTCGCTGGATGTTTTACGACGAGACGCGAAGTAACACAAAGCGCTGGTGCGACGACCGTCTTTGCGGGAATCGAGACAAAGTGCGACGGTATCGTGCCAAACAACGGCCGCACGGCACGACTTCCCAGGATCGAGCTTAGGCAGATGTCCCACGGTGACGCGTCACATCGGTTACGGCGGTTCGCGCGTCCGTTATGCGGTGCCGATCGTCGATCACGACCTTCGGCGAACACGTGATTGAATCGAAGACGACAATGATACCGCTCGAACCATTCCCGGTAGCTTTCGCCAGCGCTGAGGACCAGCCGGCGGCCTTCACCGGAAAGATGTCGTGGCCTCGGACCGTGGCTGCCTTTAAGTGATAAATCACTTCCGTCACTTGGCCGCGGCACGCGGACGAGCGATTCGCCACAGCCGGCGTTAAAATCTCTGAACGCATCTTCGAGAACTGGAAAAACGTCGGGGATGTTTTAGGGTGCGTCCGATTTGCTCTCGAGTGACCCAGGGGACGCTCAAAGAACGGCCCTCTGATCGAGAAACCGCTCGAATGCGCACAAGGCCTCTTCGAGGCCTAGGCGGCCGTAACCAATGCGGAATCTGTTCTTTGGCGTAGCGACCAGGGCGGACTGATAGATTGAAGCAGGTAGAAGTAAAATGCCGGCGTCATCGAGTAAGCGCGAACAAAAGGATTCGACGCCTTCGCTCCCCAGATAGGCCGGATACGCGACACACCCGCCATCCGGTTCGTACCAATCGAAGAGCTCCGAGTGGCGTCGGAAGAACGTGCGCATTGTAGCGAGATTACTTGCGCACAGCTCGCGGTTTCGCCTAAGGATCACCTGCCTCGCCTTTAGCGCGATCGTCGCTAGCAACTCGCTGGGTCCGGCGTTTGCGATAGATAAGTAGTGTTTCGCAGACTCCATCTGATCGAGGACCGACCTATCACGACACGCTACCCATCCCACCCGCAACCCCGGAAGACCATAAGCCTTGGACATGACGTTGAGTGACAGACCGCGTTCGTAAACATCGGCAGACTGTGGCAGTTGTTTAGCGACGTCGCGTTCCACGCCGCGATACACCTCATCGCTAAATAGATAGATCCCTCGCTTGCGGCACAAGTCGACTAGCGATCGGAAGGTCGCCTGAGACGGTACACTACCGGTCGGATTGTTTGGGAAGTTGACGGCAACCAAGCGCGTATTAGGACGTAGCAGCCGTAGAAGTGCATCGATGTCGAAATCCCAGTTGCAGGTCGGTTCTAGTGCCAAGCCGGTCGTATCACAGATTGAAAGGGGCAAACTTTCCGACGACTGGTAGTTTGGTACGAGCACGACGGCATGGTCGCCGGGGCGCAGCAACGTGACCATCGCACAATAGAGGCCTTCCTGGGCGCCCGCAAAGCAAAGAACGTCGGCAGATTCGACGTTATCGTAGGTAGACGCGATCGTCTCCCGCAATGCCGAGGTTCCACGCGTTTCAATGTAACCCAGCTGCTGCGAATCCCACTTAGTGCGGTCGTCGCCATTCGCGAGAGCTAGAAGCCCCGTGAGCGACATACTCTGGGCGTCAGAGGCCGTAAGGTGGTACCGCGCCGAGAATTCCCATTTTGCGAAATACTTCTCTAAGCGAAACTCCGCAAAAGGAGATTTTGGCGGACGCGCATTTTGATTCCCTGAACGGATAGTCGGGGGCTGTACCATACGAAAACGATAACTTCGCGAAAAGCCTGGGTCAATCTCCGTTGACCACGTCTCAATCGAAAAACGCGATAACGCGCTTCGTGACGCCTCAGGCGCATTCGTGGAGAAGGATTGTGGCGATCGGAGGCTTATTCGTCGAATCGCCGCCAAGTTGTAGCGTTCGAGTCATGCGAATCGTACGAGTAGGTCGATTTCCACGGCAACGCCCTTTGGCAGACTCGCGACACCTACGGTCGTTCTCGCATGCCCGAGCCCGCCGAACAGAGCCAGGAGAACCTTCGATGCGGCGTCGGTGACGAGCGGCAAGTCATGAAACTCCTCCAAGCAGTTGACGTATCCCGTAAGCTTTATGATTTGCGATACACGATCGAGCGAGCCAATCGAACGCTCCAGTGAGGAAAGACATCCAAGAACTGCGAGTCTCGCGGCCTGGACGCCGTCAGCCAGATCCAACTCGCGCCCGATCCTCCCCCGATATCGGAAGGCGCCCTTGTCGAACGGTGCGTGGCCTGAGATGTATGCGAGGTCGCCGACGATGTTGACGGCTACGAACTCATGAGTCGGAGCGACTTCCGGTAGGATTAGGTGGAGCGCCGCCAGACGTTCGTAGACCGTCATACGACCGTAGCTTACTGAGCACCCGACAGAGCTTGGTCAAGATCCGCAATCAGATCGTCGGGGTGTTCGAGGCCGATTGATAACCGCAAGATGTTCTCCGCCATTCCCGTGTCAGGTCCATGGGTTGGGCTGGACGCTTGATGCTGGATAAGGCTCTCCGGTTCGCCAAAGCTTGTCGCGTGCGTAAAGATCTTTACCTTGCTACAAACCGCCATGGCAGTCTCCCAGCCTCCGCGTACTGCCAGCGACACGATGCCTCCAAAGCCGCCCTCCAAGTGACGTCTTGCGAGCTCGTGCCGCGGGTGCGACCGTAATCCGGGATAATAGACGCGCTCG